>JAJNBB010000043.1 GCA_021155885.1 Fibrobacteria bacterium
GAGTGGCTGGGCCTCTTGCGCAAGGGCGGCGGCTTTCAGAGCCGGTTCAAGACGGCGCCGCTGCCGCGCGCGGGCCGCCGGGCGCTGCTGCGGAACGTGCTGATCGCCCTGCGGAACACGGGAAAAGAACTGAGCCCGGAGTGGCGCAGGATTCTGGAAGCGGAAGAGGAAGATCCGGTGGTACGCGGAGAATTAGGAATGATGAAGGATGAAGGATGAATCAGGAATGATGAGTGATGTGTTTTTTCATAATTCATCATTCCTGATTCATCACTTTTCCCCAACTTCCTCCGTCTCGTCCTTCGCTACTCCCGGCCTCCTGAGCTGCAGCTTCCCCGCCCTCGGCTTTTTCCCCAAGCTCACGAATTCATAGCGGATATCCAGCGGCCCGGCGCCGGCCTCGGTGGGCAGCGGCGGGAATTTCTTCATCCGGCGCAAGGCCTTCGCCGCCTTTTCGTTGAAGGCCGGCCACGCGCTTTTCTCCAGCCAGGTCACGTCGGTGATGCGGCCGTCGCCCTGCACCCGGATGCGCGCCACGCTTTTGTGGTCCACCGATCCCTTGCGCTTCGGCGGGATCCAATAGGTTTCCACGGAGGCGCGCACGCGCAGCGACCACAGGCTCAGGCTGTTCCGGCGCGCCGCGGCCCAGGCCTGCGCCGAATCCTGCAGCCTCGCCTCGGCCTCGGCTTCCAGACGCCGCTTGTCCTCCTTCGAAAGGCCCGAGGCGTCGATCGATTCGAGGTAGACGACGGTGCCCCCCTGGAACACGCGGATGGCTTGCAGCTTCCCGTCCTGCCGCCAGGCCCGCAAGGTGTCGCGATGCACGCCCAGGCTGTCGCGGCCCTGGTACCACAGGTTGCCACCCGGGTACCACGCCTGATAGGCCCCGTGACGGAGGCCATGGACGTTTTGGGCCTGATAGCGGGCCTTGCCGTTGTCGAACCACCAGGTTTCGGGACCGTGCTTTTTTCCCGCGGAATCCACGGCGACATGATATTTCGGCACGCCCGAAGGGTACGATCCTTTCAGGACCGAAGGGGGTCGGGAGCAGGCGAAGAGAAACACGGCGAAGCCCGCCAGGAACGCCCGGCGCCAGGGGATACGCGACATGATGCGAATGTAAAAACGATGGATCGTAGGGGCGCGTTTTAAACGCGCCCTAAACATCATGTCGTTTCATATGCCGGGCGTGGGCGCGGTCCGAAGCGCCAGGGACACGGCGGCCGTGTAACCCAGGCGCCCCGCCCTAGTGGTAATTGCGCATGATCCCGATCACCCGTCCGAGCACGGAGAAATCGGTGATTTCCTTGCCGACGATGATGGGCCCGTAGGCGTCGTTGGCGGGCTGCAGGCGGACGTAATTGCCCTCGGGGTAGAAGTATTTGACGGTGGTTTCCTCGCCGAGCAGGGCCACCACGATCTGGCCGCGGTCGGCGTTGCTCTGCTGGCGCGCGAACAGCAGGTCTCCGTTCAGGATGCCGGCGTCCTTCATGCTGTCGCCCTGGACCTTGAGCGCGAAGACGTTTTCCTGGCGCATGAGGAAGTCGCGGTCGACCACCACGGTGCCTTCGAGGTTTTCGACGGCGAGAATCGGGGTGCCCGCGGCGACGCGGCCGAGGATGGGGACTTCGAGGGAATTGCTCCGGGAGTTTTCGAGGTCCCGCTCCATTTCGGGCAGGTCGATTCCGCGGGAGAGCTTGGGAGAGCGTTCGATATAGTTCTTCTTGGCCAGGGCGTGCAGGATGCTGCGGACACCGTTGGTCGAGGTGATGTTGAACCGCGTGCCGATCTCCCTCAGCGTGGGGGGGCGGTTCGATTCCTGGATGCGTTCCTTGATGAAGTTGAACACTTCCTGCTGGCGGGCCGTCAGGGGTTTCCTGTCCTGGCCGTGCAGGGAGGAGGATGAGGCCGATGCGGTTCGAGTCGAAGTGCCCGTTGAGAGTGCCATGGAAAACCTCCAAAAGGTGAAGTACTGGACTCAATATACTGCACATAAAGTCATGTGTCAATAAGTTCAGTATCTTTATTTCTTGCAAACCGGGGGGGATTGAAGTAGTTTGTCCACCGATACTCTAGGACCTTCACGGATGTATTTCCGGGAGCCTTATTGGATCCGGTGTTTGACGATTTTCCGCCTTAGGCCTCCCCCCTCTCCTTTTACGACGGATCGGGACGGTTTTCCGGGCGGGCCGGCCGCTCTAACTTCTAAGTATGGGGCGCTTCCGGGATCCCAGTGATCCAATCCCCTTCCCCGCTTCCAAAATATCGAGTATTCGCCCCTCGCCCGGAATTTTTCCGCGTCCACGGGGAGGCTGGCAATCCAATCAGGACGCGTTAATCCGGCAAACGGGGCCGCCAAAGAAGCCGCCCCGCCGGAGTACATCGAACCCAGGAAACACTCCTCATGGTAACCTCTTATCTCCTCTTGGCCCTTTCGGCGGCAACGCTGGTCGTGGGCCTCTTCGTTCTCCTCCGCCTCAAAACCGTTCTTTACCTGCTTCAGCAGCCCGTCGTCAAGAAAATGTCCCCCCAGCTCCGCCTGAAACCCGTCAAACTGGATGAAGTCCTGAACCGTGGCAGCCGCGAAGGCGGCCGTCCCGAGGGCGGCGACCGCGGTCCCCGTCCGGAGCGCGGCGAACGCCGTGACGGCCGTGGCGAAGGCCGCCGCGAAGACCGTGCCCCGCGCGGTGAAGGCCGCGGCCCGCGTCCCGAAGGCGACCGTGGCCCGCGCCCTGAGCGCGGCGAACGTCGTGAAGGTGGCGAAGGCCGCCGCGAGGACCGTCCCCGCCGTGAGGGCGACCGTCCCGACCGTGGCCCCCGCCCCGAGCGTAGCGAAGGGGATCGTGGTCCGCGTGAAGGCCGCGAAGGCGGCCGTGGCCGCGAAGACCGCCCGGAGCGCGCCGAAGGCGGACGTGAAGGTCGCCCCGAGGGCGACCGTGGTCCCCGCCGCGAGGACCGTCCGCGCCGCGAATTCAGCGAAACCCGCGACTTTGCCCCCGCCCAGGAAGCGGCTTCCGCCGAATCCGCCCCGCTTTCCCCCCGCCGCCCGCTGTTCGCGGACAACGCGGAACCCCGCTCCGAGATCGCGCCGGTTCGCGAGAATCCGGCTTCCGAGACCTTCGTCGGCAGCAGCAGCGATGACTTGCAGCACGGCCGCCGTCTCCAGCTGAAGAAGAAGCCCAAGTTCGACTTCGAGGAAGACGCGACCGAGGCGTAAGCCCCCGGCTTACCGCGCTTTAGGCCTCCCGCTTCGCCGGGAGGCTTTTTTTTGTGATTATTTCATAACTCCCCGTATTTTCACATATTCCGGGGAAACCCCTGGCCTTTTTTCTACCTTGGCTTTCCTTGCTTATACCGGCCGAAGGCGCCGCCCGCTAGAGGGGGCGCCGCCTGCAAATCAGGCCGTGCTCCGAGGAATTTCATGGCCGACATTATCCGTTTTGAAGAGGGTTGGGAATTTTGCTTTGATCCCGCGAACGTGGGAGTCGCGGACCAATGGTTCCGGCTGAAGCCGGAGTCCACCCGCAAGGTGACCCTTCCCCACCTCTTTCTCCACGAATCCAATCCGGAGGGCGCCTCCGTCGGTTTTTATTTCAAGGAATTTCCCCTCGAGAAAAAGGACGCGGTCAAGCGCTTCATGCTGCGCCTTCACTCCGCGCACCCGCACTTCACGGTCTGGCTGAACGGCGAGGAGCTGGGCTCGCGTTACTTCGGCCACGTCCCCTTCGACATGGACGGCGGCAAGGCCGTGCGCTACATCGATAACAACCTGCTGGTCGTGCGGGTGCAGACCTTGGACAAGCAGGGCAAGCTCGGCGACCTGGAAGCGCAGGAGCTTCCCCTGGGCAATCCGTTCCAGAAGGGCGCCTACGCGGGCTTGCTGGGTCCCGTGGAGCTGCACACGGCGCAGAAGGCCATCGTGCGGTCCATCAACGTGCTGCCCGACTTCGAGGCCGACCGCGTGACTTTGGAGCTTCGCTTCTGGAACAGCAAGAGCTTCCAGACCGAGGCGGCGTTCGACATCACCAACCCCGAGGGCGAAACGGGGACCTTGATCAAGAACATCCGCCTCGACAAGGAGAACGGTTCCTACCTGTTGAGCCTGCAGCTCGAGGCCGGCAAGGTCTGGAGCCCTTCCACCCCCATCCTGTACGACCTGCAGGTGCGGATTCCCGGGAGTCCCTCGACCAAGGTGCGCTTCGGCATGCGCAGCGTCGAGGTCGACAAGGGCACCTTCCGCCTGAACCACGCCTCATTCAAGGTGCGCGGGGTTTCCTACCCCTGGTTCTTCAACTTCCATCACGGTCTCCCGGCGTTCCCCGTCGACATCCGCAAGGAATTGCTGGAGATCAAGGACACGGGCTTCAACCTGATCCGCAGCAACGGGGCTCCCCTGCCGCCGCAAGTGCTGGACATTTGCGACGAGATCGGCCTGCTGGTCCTGCAGGAAACCACCGCCTACAACCAGAAATCGAGCAAGGACGGCGTCGACTGGGTCAAGGCCCAGTTGCAGGCCCTGGTCGAGCGCGACGGCCACCATCCCTGCGTCTTCGGCTGGGTGGTCGGCTCCAAGAACGGCTCGCTGGCCCTGGAGAACGGCAACAAGCTCCTGCGCTTCACCGCCGACCTCGATCCCACCCGCCCGGTGTTCTCGAACCTCGGGTCGGTGTACCTCGACAACCACGGCGGCGGCAAGGTCGACCTCGGCAAGATCTACGAGCCCGTCTCGGCCCAGATCGTGCCCTTCGAAGGCCATAAGATCCGCCTGGGTTACCCCCTCGCGCCGCGCAGCTATTCCATGGTCTCGAACTATTGCTCGTCCAAGGTCAGCAAGTCGGTGGCCGACGGCATCCACGGCAACCGGTCGTTCTGGGAACGCTACAGCTACCTCAAGGACCAGGTCGCCGGGAAAATCCTGGTGGACGGCCTGGGCGTGCCGGTGTTCGGCAACCCGAAGGACCTTCTCGAGGCCGCCAAGAAATTCTCCTCCTCGCAGGATTACAAGGACCTGTCCAAGTTCCTGCAAGAGCTCGAGCAGGGCCTGAAGGACAAGGGGCTTACCTTCTGGAAGACTCCCGAGGCCTTCTTCGCCGACGCCGACGCCCTGGGCCGCGCCTCCCTGTCGCGCCAGATCGAGTCGCTGTTCACCAACACGCAGATCTCGGGCTTCTTCATCGAAAACGGCATCGACCAGGGCTTGCGCTTCACGGGACTTTCCGATTGGCTGCGGCGCCCCAAGGCCGGGCTGCGCGAGAGCCTCAAGACCGTCAACCGTCCGGTGCACATCTTCGCCGAGGCCGAGGACCGCACGCCGTACGCCGGCAGCTCCGCGGCGGTGAAGGTGCACGTGTTCAACGAAGCGCACCTGGGCGACTACGCGGTGCAGTTCAAGGTCAAGGGCCAGAGCGGCCGCACCTTGCACCAGGAGTCGCTGACCGGCAAGGCGCGCCCCGGTTTCAACAACGTGGGTCGCCTGAAGTTCCCGGTGGGGCTCGAGCGCGGGCGCTTCACCTTCGAGCTCACGCTCACGCGCAACAACAAGGAACTGGCCCGCACCGAGGAAGTGTTCTTCGTGCCCGCCGAGGTCAAGCTCGACAACATCCTGAAGAAGGTGTCGCTGCTGGGAACCTTCCCCGACGCGATCGCCTTCTCGACCATCGAGGACGCGCCCGTCACCATCGTGACCGGGCTGCACGAAGTGCCCGAGGCCGCGCTGAAAAAAGCCGTGGAACGCGCCTCCCAGGGCGGCACCTTGGTCTTCGGGGCGCTGACCGAGGAGGACGTGAAGAAGGTCAACGGGCTCAAGGCCCTCGGCCTCGACCTCGGCTGCATCCGCTCGGCGGGCGGACCGCAGGGCAATTACCACTATCTCAAGCAAAGCCCCGCGTTCAAGGATCTTCCCGCGCCCGGCCTGCTGGACCAGACCTTCGCCGAGGTGCAGCCGCTGTGGAGCCTGGACCACCTGCCCGAAAAGGCGGATGTGCACGCCGGGAGCCTGAATTTCAACACCGTGCCCGGGGCCAAGGCCAAGATCCGCTGGGGAGCCGACCTGGCCGTGCTGCCCTTCGGCAAGGGCAAGCTCGTGTTCTGCCAGTTCGATATCTTCGAGCGCCTGGGCAAGAACGCGCTGGCCGACGCGCTGTTCGCGAACCTGGTGAAATTGGCCGGTTGAAATAACCGGCCAACAACAAAAACCCCGGCCGTGGAAACGGTCGGGGTTTTTTGTTTCGGTAGGGGCGAATAATTATTCGCCCCTACGATTCACCAGGTTCGCGACCCGGTGTTAATCCACAATTTTCACCGTGATCGACACGGGTTCCAGCGGGTTGTCGCGATGGTCGGTCTTTTCGGCCACGATCTTGTCGGCCACGTCCATGCCCGAGACGACCTTGCCGAAGGCCGTGTACTGGCCGTCGAGGTGCGGGGCGCTGGTGGTGACGATGAAGAACTGGGACGAAGCCGAATCCGGGTTCGACGAACGCGCGGCTGAAACGATCCCGCGTTCATGCTTGGTCTTGTTGAACTCGGCCTTGACGTTCTTGCCGGAGCCGCCGGTGCCGTGAAGCTGGCGGTCGTCCTGTTTGCTGTTCGGGTCGCCGCCCTGGATCATGAATCCCGGGATGACGCGATGGAAGCGGGTGCCGTCGTAAAAGCCGGACTTCGCCAGTTCGACGAAGTTCGCGACGTGGTTGGGGGCGACTTCCGGAAGGAATTCGATAGTGATGTCGCCGTGGCGTGTGGAGAGAATGGCTTGTGTCATAGGACAGGGAAAGGTAGGAATTGGCGCGGTAGATAGGGATAGGGGGATGGAGCAAACAACGGAAGCCTTATTGGCGAATCAATAAGAGTTGGGGGTTGGAGGATAGAGTTACAGCGGCCTGGTGGCCGCTAAAAAAGGAATCTTCGACCTTTAGTCCGGCTCAGGAATTTCGTTGGGCTACTCCCAACGCTTAAAGTTCCCTCCGCAGTAATACCGCATCCTCCCCGCTGTCCGCGTAGTACCCCTTGCGAACCCCCGCATCCGCGAACCCGAGACTTTTGTAAAGCGTGATAGCGTCTCGATTTCCGGCTCGAACCTCCAGAAAAATCGAATCCGCCTCCAGGGTTTGCAGGCGGGCGAAAAGGCCCCGCAACAAGGCCCGGGCGAGGCCTTGGCGGCGGGCGTCCGGGTGGACGCCGAGAACCAGGATTTCGGCCTGCCCCGCAACGGAGGAGGCGAGGAGGTACCCCAGGACGCGCCCTCTTTCGTCCAGGGCAACAAGTCCAAGACGCACGAAGCTGGAGGGCTCGGGATCGGCGAACGGGAGCAGGTCTTCCAGATGCCAGGGCAGCGGGTTGCACAGGGCTTCGAGCATCGCCACCGCCGGCGCGTCCACGGTCACGAAGGAACGAACGGTGGCGGTCATGTCAAGAGCCCCGGGCGACCTGGTCCGCCGCCGCCTTGTCTTCGGCTGCGGACAGCTGCAGGTAGTAGGGCTTGCGCGCGTCGCGTTTCGAGGAAAGAGCATGCCGCGCGATGCGGGGGTAATCCCAGGAGGCATCCGCCGGAGTCAGCACGGTCGCGTTCCCTGCCGCATCGGCCAGGGCCTCGGCGCTGGTCAGGACTCCAGGATCCTCCAGGCCGCGCGCGAGGTAGAAGCGCCCGGCGTTGGCCGCGATGGCGGCCACGGCCGCCCTCCCCTCCGGAGCGGATAGGAACAAGGCCTCGAAGCTGGTGAATCCATGCAGGGGAATCTTCCCCGGCAAGGCCACGCCCTGCGCGAAGGCCATGCCGATGCGGATGCCGGTGAAGCTGCCCGGGCCGAGCCCGACGCAGATCCAGCCCAGGTCCTTCCAGCCCCCGCCAGATCCTGCATCTTTCAGCAGGGATTCCAGCCAGTCGCCGAGGTCGTCATGCCGCGTGCCTCCCTGGCGGACTTGCGAGGCCAGCACGGTTTCCCCGTCGGCGGAAAGCACGGCGGCGAAGCCGGTATGGGATAAATCGAGGACGAGACCGAGGCTCGGCATCAGCGGAGGCCCCTCAACGCGGGGTCGAAAGACTTTGTTCGATCACCTTCGTGACCAGATCCCGATACGATAGCCCTGCGTGCGCCGCCTGCTGCGGCAGCAGGGAGGTCGGCGTGAAGCCGGGCAGGTTGTTCGTCTCCAGCGCGAACAGCTCGTCCTTATCGGGGACCCAGATGAAGTCCGTGCGGCTGTACACCGAAAGACGCAGGGCCTGGTGGGCCTGCCGGGCGAACTTCTGGATCCGTTCGATCACCGCGGGCGGGAACTCGGCGGGCGTGATCTCCTCCGCCCCGCCCTTCGCGTATTTCTCCTCGAAGGAGAAAAAGGCGTCCTTGCGGGGGCGGATCTCGGTGGGAGACAGGGCCGTGGCGAATCCCTCGAGAACCCCGCAGCTCGACTCGCGTCCCGCGACGAAGGCCTCGGCCAGCAGACGCGGCGTTTCCTTCCCGATCTCCGCCAGGGCCGCGATCAGCGCTTCGCGGGTGCGCGCCACGGCCACCCCGATGCTGGAGCCCCCGGTGGGATGCTTCACGACGGCGGGCAGGCCGATTTCCTTTTCGACGCGGTCCGCGGCCGCGGCGACCTCGCGCTGAGTCCACTCCGCCGTGTCCAGCACGACCCACTTCGCCGTGGGGATCCCGTGAAGGGCGTACAATTGCTTCGACAGGATCTTGTCCATCGCCAGGGCCGAACCCAGGCCGCCGCTTCCAGTGAAGGGTTGCCCGGCCATCTCCAGGAAACCCTGCAGGCGTCCGTCTTCCCCGCCGACCCCGTGCAGGCCGATGAAGTACGCGTCGGCGGACGGCAATGCGTTGAACCGGGGGAAGCGCGCGCGGGCCCAGGTCACGGGCGGGTCCTTCAGGATTTCCGCGGCCATGGCCGCGTCCCAGCCGCCGGGTGGGATCCATTTCCCGTCGATGGCGGCGGCGGGCCACATCCATTCATTGTCCCGCGAAATCAGGACGGGAAAACCCTGGAAGAGCTTCGGGTCGAGCTGGGCGAGAATGCCGCAGCCCGAAGCGAGGGAGACGGGATGTTCGGGGGAGATCCCCCCCATGAGAACGGCGACGCGCTGCATCTTTTTCCAATGAGTTCAGAGTTCCAGAATGCTGCCCATCGGTTCCTCGGGGGAATTGAAGTCCTCCAGGAAGTAGGCGAACCCTTCGGCGTCGGGGGTATACCCGTGGGCGGCCGCATGCTGCTGAAAAAAGAACTTCACGGCGGAATCGCGCGAGTCCATTTCCACGATCTGGTGGACGAGCTCGGGCTTGGCGGTGACGAAGGCGATGGCGTACCGGGGCATGGGTGAAAGATAAGTAGGAGTTGTTGGTTGTTAGTTCTTAGTTGTCAGGAAAAAAAGAAACAAGGCCCTTCCAGGAAGGAAATGCGCCATTCCAACAACCAACAACTAAGAACCAACAACCTTGCGTTCGTTCGCCTGATAAGCCTTCCACGTGGTTTCCAACAACGTGTCCAGGTCGCTGTACCGGGCTTTCCAGCCCAGGAGTTCGGCGGCCCGGCCCGCGGAGGCAAGCACCACGGCCGGATCGCCCGGGCGACGCGCGACCACTTCGCTGGGAATGGCGCGGCCCGTGATCGCGCGCGCGCGCTCGATCAGTTCCAGGACGGTGACCCCTTCCCCGGTTCCCAGGTTCACGATGAAATCCTCACCGCCGCCGTGCAAGCGCTCCAGGGCGAGTACATGGGCCGCGGCAAGGTCGGTGACGTGCACGTAGTCCCGCAGGCCGGTGCCGTCGCGCGTCTCGTAATCGTCGCCGAAAACCTGCACCTTGGGACGCCAGCCCATGGCGGCTTCCATCACGATGGGAAGAAGGTTGGCGGGGTTTTGCTCGAGCCCGGTGATCTCGCCCTCGGGATCATATCCCGCCGCGTTGAAGTAGCGCAGGACCCCATGCTTCAGGCCCTTGAGCCGGCCGTACCATTCGAGGAACCCTTCGATGACGAGCTTGGTGTGGCCGTAATAGTTTTCGGGCCGGGTCGGATGCCGCTCATCGATGGGCACGTAATCCGGCAAGCCGTAAACGGCGGCCGAGGAAGAGAACACGAAGCGCGGGATTCCCGCCTCCACCACCGCCTCAAGAAGGTTCAGGGAACCGGTGATGTTGTGGCGGCTGTATTTTTCCGGAGCCGTCATGCTTTCGCCCGCGGCCTTGAGGGCGGCGAGGTGAATGACTCCGTCGAAACGGTGGGCGGCTGCGGCGGCCCGCAAGGAGGAGACATCGAGGATATCCCCGAACTGGAATTCGGTGCCGGGCGCCAGGTTTTCGCGAAGGCCCGTCGACAGATTATCGAAAACCACAGCCTCATGCCCGGCCAGACGCAAGGCCTTGCATACGTGCGAACCGATATAGCCGGCTCCGCCGACAACCCAGACTTTCACGGAGTCTCCAGAAAAAAAGAGGAATATAGAACAGGTGGGCAGGCGTCGGGCGGCAGGCGGCGAACTACCGGTCCAATGCCTGCCATCCCCCCTCGTACCAGGCTCGTTCCGCGGCCTTTCCTTTCGTTTTTTCCTGCCGCCCGCAGCCTGCCGTCCCCGTTCCCTGCCTACTTTTTTCCTTCCCTACCATTGTATCTTATGCCCCATACCGCTCCACAAGGATTGCCCATGCGCCTTTCATCCCGCTTCTCCCTTCTCCTGTCCGCCGCCGGCCTGATGCTCGGCCTTTCCACGGCCCACTCCCAGGCCGTCCAGGGCCCGATGGCTCCCGCGGCCGCGCCCACCTTCGAGCTCGACAAGGGCAAGCGCGACAAAATCGATTTCACCCTGGCGCCCCAGCCTATCTCGAACCCGAACCTGAAATTCTCCCAGTTCCAGGGCCGCCGCCTCCTGCTGTTCTACTTCTCGGCCAAGTGCCCGCACTGCCAGCATGCGTTCCCGTATATCCAGAAGCTCGCGGACGAACTGGCTCCCAAGGGCTTCAGCGCGCTGGCCTTGGCCATCAAATACAACACCGAAGACGACATCCGCGGCTTCATCCGCGACTATGGCGTGCGCATGCCGGTGATGCAGGACGAGGACCGCAAGTTCGGCGACCGTTACGGCGTCGGCACGATTCCGACGATCTACGTGATCAATGAAAAGGGCGAGTACGTCCGCTATACGAGCTTCGACGACAACCTGACCCCGGGCCAGATCCGCACCGTGGCCGCTTCGTGGCCGTCGGCGACCAAGAAGAAGTAATGACCCGGCCCGTCCCGGCGACCCGCCGGGTCAGCGCTGTCTTTTCCCACATCGCCGCCCCCAACGAGGGCGGCGTTTCTTTTTTGGACCTGCTGATCCGCCGCTTTCCCTATCACACCCCCGAAGAGTGGACGACCCGCATCCTTTCGGGACGCGTGCGCCTCGACGGGGCCGCGGCCGCCCCGGAGACCTCCATCCTCCCCCGCATGGTTCTGGAATACCGGGTCGAGGATTATGAAGAACCCGCCGTGCCCCTGGACTTTCGGGAAATCGCGATGGAAGGCGACCTCGCGCTGGTGCACAAGCCCGCGGGCCTGCCTGTACACAAGACGGGCAAGATTTTCGTGAACGTCCTGGCCAACCTTTACCGGGCCTTCAAGCAGGACGAGGCGTGGACGCCGCTGAACCGGCTCGACGTCGAGACCAGCGGCATCGTGGCCTTCGCCCGCGGCCGCGAGGCCCTGCGGCGTTTCTCCCCGGGCACGCCGGGAACGCAATGGACCAAGACCTATCTCGCGGTGGCGCAGGGCGTTCTGCGGGAGCCGGGCGTTCACGAGGGGCCACTGGCCGAATGGCCCGAGCATGCCATCCGCAGCCGCATGCGGGTGCATCCCGACGGCAAGGCGGCCCGCACGCAGTATGCCCCCCTGGAAACTTCCGGAGACAAGACCTTGGTGGTCGTCCGGCCCGTCACGGGACGCAAGCACCAGATCCGGGCGCACCTGGCCGACCTGGGTTTCCCCATCGTCGGCGACAAGGTCTATAGCCTGGACGGCCGGTACTACCTCAAGCGCCTCGAGGGAGAACTCGATGCCGACGACATCGCCGCGCTACAAGCGCCCCACCACCTGCTGCACGCCGTATCGCTGGACGTGCGGGACGCGCAGGGCGCCGGAATCGCCGGAATCGACACCTTCCTTCCGGACGGCTTTTTAAAATTTTTCCCGAATGCCCTGGAACTCATCCCGGACCACCCGACTTCGTAGGTTAACCCGGATACATCAACCTCCGGAAAACCATGAACGAACATCAGCACGAAGATCACCTCGCCACCGCCTCCATTCTCACGCACGCCTCCCGTGAAAAAATCTGGGATGCGCTCATCAACCCCGACGAAATCAAGCAGTACATGTTCGGGACGACGGTCGCGTCCGGCTGGCGCGAGGGAGGCTCGATCTCCTGGATGGGTGAACACGAGGGCGAAGCGTACGAGGATACCGGGAAGGTCTTGCTCGCTGAGCCCGAACACGCGCTCCACTACACGCGGTACAGCCCTTCGTCGGGCCCGGATACGGCGGAAAACCACCATACCGTGAAAATCGATTTCACCTCCGAGGGAAAGGACACCCGCGTCACGCTGACCGAGGACAACAATGCCACCGAGCAGGCAAAAACGCACTCGGAGAAAAACTGGACCCAGGTGCTGGAGGGGATGAAGAGGTACCTCGAACTCGGGCATTAGAACCCGCACCGGCAGATGCGGGAGTCTACTCCCTGAACCCCTGGCGGGAGGAGTATCAGGCCTTGTAGGTTAATCGTGAACCTGCAACGGAGGTATCCATGTCCACCGAATCGAACAAGGCCGCCTATCGGCGCTTCTACGAAGAATTCGTGAACGGCGGGAAGGAGTCGGCCGCCGACGCTCTACTCGACGAACGCCTCGTGTCGCATTCCCCCTTTCCCGGACAGGCCCCGGGTCCGCAAGGCGTCAAGGATACCTTCGCGCTGTTTCGCCGCGCGTTTCCCGACCTCCATGCAAAACTCGAGGACCTGCTGGCGGAAGGCGACAAGGTCGCCGGACGCTTTACCGTGACGGGAACGCACCGGGGCGAATTCATGGGCCGCGCGGGAACGGGCAACCCCGTGACCTACGAGGAAGTCGTCATTCTGCGCTTCGAGAACGGCCGCATCGTCGAGCATTGGGCCGTGGCGGATGCGTTGGCGCTCATGCAGGGCATCGGGGCCGTTCCCGCCGCCGGACCGTAAATCTTCATTATTTATTGTCACGATAGCGTCATAAATCTAATTTTCCCGGACATCCATGGCGTCGCCGGCTTCCTTCCATGTATACTTTCCCGACTTTTAATCTTCGGGGAAATCATGAAGAAAATCCACGCGCTCGCCCTTTGCCTCGCCCTCCCGCTGGGGGCCTTCGCTCAATATCGCCAGGGATCCGTCGCCCTGGGCGGAAGCGCCTCGCTTTCCAATAGCTCGAACGGAGGGCAGAACGTGACTTACGCCTCCATCGGCCCGACGATGTCGTATTCCTACAGCGATGCCGGCGCTATCGGGGCCTCGGCTTCGTACGACTGGAGGGAAGACATGTGGCACAGCGGGGGCGTAAACCTGTTCTGGCGTTACAACCTGGCCCTCGCGGATCGCTTCGGCGCCTACGGATCGGTGGGGCCGGGACTCTACCTCTATTCCAGTTCCTACGACGATTACCTTAGCTGGTCCCTTTCGGCCAACGCCGCGGGCGGCCTTTATTACTTCCCGGTCGACTGGCTTTCGGTGGAACTGAACCTGGCGAGCGTGTCCTATTCATACGGAAAAGCCCTCGTTCCCGGGCCCGATCGCACCTACAAAAACCTGAGCGCCTCGCTGAGCGGCAACTCCCTCGGGCTTACGTTGCTCTATCATTTTTAACGGGAAAGGCGGGGCGCCCGGGTCGCGCGTCAGGACGATGCAGGCGCCTCTTCCCGACTTCTGCGCCCAAATCCCCGTTACGGGACCCTTGTAGGTTGTACGGGAACCCGTCCCGGAGGATCCCATGACCGCCAACCTCGTCGCCACCGCCTCCATCCTCATTACCGCGTCTCGCGAAAAGGTCTGGGACGCGCTCATCAATCCCGACGCCATCAAACAGTACATGTTCGGCACCACGGTCACGACGAACTGGCGCGAGGGCGGCCCCATTTCGTGGAAGGGCGAATGGGAGGGCAAGGCCTACGAGGACAAGGGAACCGTGCTCGTGGTCGAGCCCGAGTTCGCGCTTCACTACACGCACTACAGCCCCTTGTCCGGGCCCGACATCCCCGAAAACCACCATACGGTATCCATCGACCTGACGGCCGAAGGGGACCGGACCGGGGTGACCCTGACGCAGGACAACAACGCGACCGAGGAGGCAAAGGCGCACTCGGAAGAAAACTGGAAGCGGATGCTGGAGGGGCTGAAGAACTACGTCGAATCCGGGCACTGATTAAGGGTGCCTAAGGGGCCGGGGCACCGGGTCAAGGCCGGGTCAATTTTTCGGTACCGACACAGACTTCACCTTGATTACTATTAGCGCAGGAGTCTCGCGCATGAATCTTGCCAAGATGAACCGATCCCGTCTGGAAAAACTGACGGACCTGCCGAACATCGGCCCCGCCTGCGCGCGGGATTTGCAGCGCCTCGGCTTCAGCGACGTCGAGGACCGCGAGGAGGTCGCGCCGTGAAGCTTCTGGCCTTGTCGGGCAGCCTGCGGGCCGGATCCGCCAACATCCGGCTTCTCGAGGCCGTGCGGCTTCTGACGCCGCCCGGCGTAGTCCTGACGATCCGGCCTTCGCTGGATGATCTGCCTTACTTCAACCCGGATATCGAGGAAGCCGGCTTGCCGCCGGTGGCAGCGGCGTTGCGGGCGGCCGTGGGCGCCTGCGATGCCCTGTTGATCTCCAGTCCGGAGTATGCCCACGGGGTTCCCGGCGTGATGAAGAACGCGCTGGACTGGCTCGTGGGCGGCATGGAAATGGCCGGCAAGCCCGTGGCCCTGCTGAACGCGACCCCGCCCGGGGAATACGCGCAGGCTTCCTTGATGGAAATCCTGGGCGTTCTGGGCGGGCGCTTCGTGGAGGCAGCCTCTTTCGAGGCGCCCTTGCGCGGAAGCCAGGCAAGCGCGGAGGAAATCGCGGCGGATCCGGCGACGGCGAAGAAAATCACGCACATGTTCGACGTGCTGGCGCGCTACGTGGGTTAGGCCCAGCCTTGTCCTCCCCTCCCGACGCCGCGCGCCTTTTACGCTAGCGCTTTCGAACCCTTCCCCGGTAAAATCCCAGCGCGGCCAGGGCGCACATCGCGGCGGGAACCAGAATCGCCCCATAGCCGAAGGCGCGGAAGGCAAGAAACGCGAGGATTCCCCCGGTAAAGAAGCCCGCCAGGACCAGCAGCAGAAACGAAATCTTCCAAAGGCGCACCGTGCGGTGGCGCAGGGCGTGCCCGATCAAAATACCGAGATCGGTGACGATGCCGGTCATGTGGGTCGTACGAATGATCAGACCCAGGTAGGTGCTCGCCATGGCGTTCTGCAGGCCGCAGGCCAGCGCCGCGAAGAACAGGCCCGTGTTTGCCGCGCGCCCGAACAGGACGAACGAAACCACGAGCGCCAGGCTCTCGAGCACGAGTATCAGGACGTATTCCCGGGACGGGCGCGTGTTTTTAACCCCGATGATCGCGCCCGAAAGGGAAGCCCCCGCCAGAAACCCGAACAGGATGTAGGCGATGTTCAGGAACTCCCGGAAGTTCAAGGAGGCGGAGTCGATGCTTAAGCGCGTGACGGCGCCGGTCATGTGGCTGACCGGAATGTGAAAATAGCCCAGCGAAACGGTGTTCACGAAGCCCGCGATAAAGGCCAGAACAGCCCCGCCCACGAGAATCAGGGGTTCCGCGGTAGCGGATTCTCGGATTCTGTCGTGATCGGAATACGGCACGGATTTCCGGGAAGTTATTCGCCTTGGGAGGGCGTATTCAAAAGGGACCGCACCTTTGCCTCGATCTCCGGGACATCCCCTTCCCCGACGCCCTGCAGCCACACGCCGGGCGTGCCGTCCTGCGCGTAGCACATCACGTTCGGACCCTGCGCGCAAGGCCCCAGGCACCCCGTCCTCGAAACGCGCACCGGCAGCTTGGCTTCCTTGAGCCGGGCCTTGAGGGTTTCGAACACCCTCTGCGCCTCGCCCGAATCCCCGCACGACGGCGTGCCGTCGTGGCGCGCGTTGGTGCACACGAGGATATGGAGTTTATGGGGTGTTTGCGCTATGTTCATTGTGTTCCATGGTTCTCACCCTTCGACAGGCTCAGGGTGAGCGGAAGTCGAATAGGCATTTCATTCTCCCTTTAAAACTAAATTCTTCGCCATGGCCTCCGCGTTCTTCATCTCCGACCTGCACCTCGGCACGCGCTATGGCGCGGCGGACCGGGGACGCGAGGCCCGGTTCGAGGAATGGATCCGGAGCCTGACCGGCCGCGCCAGCCACCTCTTTCTGCTGGGCGACATCTTCGAGTTCTGGATGGAATACCGGCACTACGTTCCCAAGCACCATATGGGCGTGCTGTCGGCCCTGTACGAACTCCGCCGCTCCGGGGTGGAAATCCGTTACGTTGGCGGCAACCACGATTTCAATCTGGGCACGTTCTTCCGGGACTCCCTGGGGATCATTACCCACAACGGTCCCTTCGAGGTCACTTTGCAGGGAAAGCGCCTGCTCCTGCTGCACGGGGACGGGCTGAATCCCAAGGATTGGAAATACCGCCTCGTCCGCAAGGTACTGCACCATCCCCTGTCGAACTGGGCCTACAAACTCCTGCACCCCGATCTCGGCATGAAGATCGCGCTGGGAGTCGGCAAGACTTCCCGCGACCAGGAAACACCCGAAAACTACATCGGCAACGACCCCGTCCGTCTCGCGCAGTATGAGGAGGAGGCCCGTTCGCTCCTGAGGCAAGGCTACGACATCGTCATGCACGGCCACATTCACGTCGGCTTCATCAAGCCGCTCCCCGAGGGCGTCTACGTCAACACGGGCGAGTGGCTCCAGCGGCTGGAATACGTGGAAATGAGCGATGGGGTCTGTACGCTGCGGACGTACGAAGCGAACAGCTGACAGCCTACAGCGGACAGCCGAACGCAATCCGCCGGTACCGGTCCGACCCTAAGCTGTTCTCTGTGCGCTGTCCGCTAGTTACAACCCCGCCAGCTCTTTGCGGATGCTTTCCAGCTTCTCGTAGTCTTCCTGCTGCAGCGCCTCGATCTTCGAGACCAGGAGTTCCAGCTTACGGAGCGTGGGCGCGTCGAAGTCGCGGGCCGATTCGATCAGGTGCAGCACGGCCTCCGTATCCTCCGGAAAACCGAACTCCTCCATGAACGCCCGGAACTCGGCGATCGACTTGTCATGGTCGCCGTCCCCCCCGCGCGTGTAAATCATGCGCGGGATCAGGACGGTCAGGAGGTGATGCTTCCAGCCGCCCTCGGGTTCCGGAAGGGACGGCGCGGGCTCGGGATTCTCGATGGTCCGCAGAAGCTGGGCGATCTCTTTCTCGACCGTCCGGTGCTCCTGCTCGCGGTAGTAGGCCTGGTACAAGATGGGGAACGAATTGACGCAGAGATGGGCGTGGCTAAGCACGGTGAACGAGCCCAGGTAATAGATGTCGGCGTCGTGCGCCATCATCGCTTCCTCGCTCGCGAAGTACGCCACCTTGGCCGGGATGGGGATGAAGTCGGCGTTCTTCATGGAATCCAGGCGCTCCTTGACGGCCTCCGGATCCAGCGCCCCCTCGAGGCCGCCGTTTTCACGGGCCTGCTCGATGACTTCCTGGATGCCCTTCTCCATCGAGATCCCGAACTCCTTCTTGAAGAAGTCGCGGATGTTGCGCTGGTCGACGTAATTGGCCTGCACGGCCAGCACCCCGTCGCGCACGAGCGCTTCCAGCGGGGAAGCCTCCGCGTCGGGGGCGCGGGATTCCACGGTACCTTCGATCCGCACGTAGGCGATCAGATGACCGCGCAAATGCCGGGGATCCCCTTTTTTCTGCTCGACGCCGAGGCCGAAATAGTTCATGACAGCAAAGTAGAAACTACGCGCACGGCCGTTTTGCGTCGTGCGCCGGCGAACCGTTTGAAAATGAAGCGGCGCGCACGCGCGCCGGCGATCAACGGCCGGGACTGATGCTGGGGCGCCAGCGCGGATTTTTCGAGGACATGTCCACCGAATAGAAATTGCGCTCGAACGGGGCCGCGTTCTTGCCCAGGTGCTGGAGCAAAAAGCGCGCGATCCACTTCTCGATCGTGCGGGTTCGCCTCGCGGAGCAGCCGGCAGCATTCCACCACGGTGGAACCCGTGCGCACCATGTCGTCGAGGATGATGACGTCCTTGCCGGCGATCTGGTCCAAAGTGATGTCGGACTTCGCGCCCACCGCCATGCGCACCTGGCGCTCGCCCACGCGCGACTTCTCCATGACGAGGCACGACGCGCGGGACAGCGAAAGCGACTCGCGCACCTGGTTCACGAAGGGCAGGGCGCCCATGTCGGGGGCGCAGAGCACGAGGTTGTCGCCGTCCTTGCCGGTCACGACCATGTCCGAGTACTTCAGGTAATCGGCATAGACCTCGTTGGGGATGAGGTTGTAGAACTCGCCCCCGAAGGCGCGGCCGAAAAGCTTCTGCACCTTGGAACTGTGGTTGTGCACGGTGATCACGGCGTCGACGCCGGCGTGCTTCAGGAGCTCGGCGTACAGCTTGGCGGTGAAGGGCTGGCCGTCGAACTTCTTCAGGTCCTCGACCGAGCGGTTCTCCTCGTCCTCGCCGCGGTGGGGGCCCCGGTCCTGCGCGGAGAAGAACAGGTCCGGCTCGACCAGGATGACCTTCTTCGCCCCGTTGTCCTTCGCGCCGCGCGCCAGCATCAGCGTGCGCATGGCGAGCGATCCGCGGCTGTCGTTGGTCGCGGCGGAGCAGATCACCACCGTCTTGCCCTCGAGCGAGCGCCCGATGACGTCCATGTTCCCCTCGTCGCTGATGTAGCGCGGGCAGAACTCGGTGTTGGCGTAGATCTTCAGCGAGATGAGGTCGGCGATCTCCTCGGTTTGACCGCACATGTGGGCGAGGTCGATGGCGAAAGGATCATCGGAAACGTTGGAAACGATGAGGGTATCGTTCATGGCGTGATTTTTCATTCTTCTCCGGCGCGCGCGATCGGGATCGAGGGCGTCTTCCACACGTCGTTGCGGTATTCTTCGATGGTCCTGTCGGAGGAAAACATACCCATGCGCGCGAGATTCAGCACGGCCTTTCGCGTCCAGGCGTCGGAATCCCGGTAAAGGTCCGAAACCCGGCCCTGGGCGGCCGCGTAATCGGCGAAATCCGCGAAAAGCATGTATTCATCGTGATGCTCCAGGCCGTCCAGGAAGGGACGGAACAGGCCCGGCTCGTCCGGCGAGAAGTAACCGGAGCGGAACAGGTCGATCACCGCCTTGAGGGCCGGGTCCTGGGCGAGGACCAGCGCCGGGTTGTACCCGGAGGCCTTGCGGTTGCGCACTTCCTCGGCGGTCATCCCGAACAGGAAGAAGTTCTCCTCCCCCACCTGCTCCCGGATCTCGATGTTCGCCCCGTCCAGGGTGCCGATGGTCAGCGCCCCGTTGATCGCGAACTTCATGTTGCCCGTGCCGCTCGCCTCGGTGCCGGCGGTGGAGATCTGCTCCGAAAGGTCGCTGGCCGGGAAAATTTTCTCCGCCAGCGAGACCCGGTAGTCCTCCAGGAACACCACCTTGATCAGGTCGCGCGAATCCGGGTCGGCGTTCACCACCGAGGCCACCGAATTGATCATCTTGATGATGAGCTTGGCGGTCATGTAGCCGGGGGCCGCCTTGCCGCCGAACACGAAGGTGCGCGGCACCATGCCCTTGCCGTTGCCGCTCTTGATCTGGTTGTACAAGTGGACGATGTGCAGGGCGTTCAGGGCCTGCCGCTTGTATTCGTGGATGCGCTTGATCTGCACGTCGAACATCGACTCGGGATCGACCTCGATGTCCTGGGTGAAGCGGATCCAGTCCGCCAGCTTTCCCTTGTTGTGACGCTTGATGTCCCTCCAGCGCGACAGGAATTCGGCGTCGTCGGCGAACTTCTCCAGCTCGCGGATGCGCCCGAAGTCCTTCACCCAACCGCCGCCGATCTTCTCGGTGATGAGGGAGGACAGCCCCGGGTTGGCCTTGTACAGCCAGCGGCGCGGGGTGACGCCGTTGGTCTTGTTGTGGAACTTCTCCGGCGTCATGTCGTTGAAGTCCTTGAGCACCTGCGACCTCAGCAACTCGGTGTGCAGCGCGGCCACGCCGTTCACGGCGTGCGACCCCACCACGGCCAGGTAGGCCATGCGGATCTGGCGGTCGCCCGATTCGTCGATCAGGGACATCCGCTTCAGGCGCTCCGCGTCGCCGGGGTACTTCCAGGAGACCTGCTTTAGGAAGCGGTAGTTGATCTCGTAGATGATCTGCAGGTGGCGCGGCAGCAGCCGTCCCAGCAAGTCGACGCCCCACTTTTCGAGGGCCTCGGGCAGCAAGGTGTGGTTGGTATAGGCGAAGACCCGCGTGGTGATGTCCCAGGCGTGCTCCCACGACATCTCCTCGATGTCGACCAGCAGGCGCATCAGCTCCGGGATCGAAATCGCCGGGTGGGTGTCGTTCAGCTGGATGGCCGCCTTCTCGGCGAGCTCGCTGCAGTCCTTGTGGAACTTCTTGTGGCGGCGCAGGATGTCGGACAAAGTGGCCGCGCACATGAAGTACTGCTGCTTGAGGCGCAGCTCCTTGCCGTTCATCGAATTGTCGTTCGGGTACAGCACCTTCGAGATGCTCTCCGACAGCGAAATGTCCTTGCTCGCCTCGACGTAGTCGCCGCTGTTGAAGTAATGCAGGCCGAACTCGTCGGAGGACTTCGCCGACCACAGGCGCAGGGTGTTCACCGTCTCGTTGCCGTAGCCCGGGATCGGCGTGTCGTAGGGGCAGGCCAGCACCGTCTCGGTATCGACCCACTCGAACACCGTCACGCCCTGGGCGTTCTTGCGCGAGGATACCCGGCCCTTGAAGTGGATCGGCACCGTGTATTCGGGGCGCGCGATCTCCCAGGGGTTCGGCAACCGCAGCCAGTTGTCGGGATGCTCGTGCTGGTACCCGTCGCGGATCTTCTGGTGGAACATCCCGTAGTCATAACGGATGCCGTAACCGTAGGCGGGCAGTTCCAGCGTCGCCATCGAGTCGAGGAAGCAAGCGGCCAGCCGGCCCAGGCCGCCGTTGCCGAGACCGGCCTCCAGTTCCTGGCTGCGCAGCTCCGCGAGGTCCATGCCGAGATCGTACATCGCCGAACGCGCCGACTCGGCGATGCCGAGGTTGATCAGCGCGTTGCCCAGCGAGCGGCCCATCAGGAATTCCATCGAGATGTAGTAGATGCGCCGCGCGTCCTGCAGATAATACGTCTGCTGCGTGCGGATCCAGCGCGAGATCAGCTGGTTGCGGGCGGCGAAGCTCAGCGCCAGGTACTTGTCGTACGGGGTCGCCGAATATTTGTCCTTGCCGAGGGTGAACCGCAGATGCTCGAAGAAGGCTTCCTGGATGACCTCCTTGCCGTGCCGCGCCTCATCGGCCTTGGCGGAGGCCGCGGCTTCATGAGGAACCGCGCGTGTCTTGGATTTAGCGGATGGTGCCATTAGAATCTCCCCCTCTGATAGCGACGCGCTGAACCAAGCATAGCAATTTCGGATTTTGGCTGATTCCCCCTTTTGTCCGGATTCTACAAGAATGCCGGGGCGCCGTCATCACACGTTCCGTACGGTCAATGGCGCCGCTTCCTTGTAAATTTTGTCATAAAATGGAAACAGGAGTTGGGGGTTGGGGGTTTGGGGGTTCGGAGTTGGGCGCTTGATACAGAGCCACGAGAAACATTTTCGTCGCATATCGGCATCCAGAAAAAGTCGGCGGCGTTTTGTCTTTTCCCCCAACCCCCAACCGCCAACTCCAGGCTATCTTAGCCCCGTGCTTTCCCCCGAATCCCACCTGCGGCAACAAGGCCTGACGCCCCTGGCCTGGGATGAAATCCTGACCCTCGTCGAGCAGAAATTGACGCCGACGGAATCGCAAACCTTCCAGCGGCTGCACCGCGCCTTCGCCGCCTATCCCGCGGCGCACACCGTGCGGGCCTTTTACGACTTCGCCGCGCAGCGGGATCTTCTCGCGCTATTGGCCGGCTTTCGCTTCGAGCGGCTGGTCGATCTCGCCGGCGCCCTGTCGACGCAAGCCCTCGCGGGCCGGCGCGCCCTCGACTACGGGGCCGGCGGCGGGTACCTGGCGGCCTACCTCCGCGCCGCGGGCGCCGAGGTGACCGTCGCCGACTTTTCCCCGGCCACGCTCCGCCGCCTCGAGACTCTCGGCTACCCGGTGGTCGCCGGGGAGGTCCCGCCCGCCCCGGACTTCGACCTCATCCTGTGCGCCGACAGTCTCGGCGAAGTCAACGCCGACGAAGACGACTGGCTCGCCGCCCCCGAAAACCTCGGGGACCCGAACTATCCCGGAGAACTGAACGCCCGCTACGGCTTCGCCGAAAAGCTGGCGCCCCTGAAATCCCGGCTCGCGGCGAATGGCTTCGTCCTTCTGTTCGAACCCGTCCGGCACGCTCATTTCTGGCAGGGCGCCGCGCGCGCGCTCGAAGGCGCGGGATGGAAGGCGGAGGTTTTGACCGCGCCGGTGCTGGGGTTGAAATTACGGACGGGGGACGGGGGACGGGAGTAAAGACGAAACTAATATGTTTCGGTTTTTGAGTTCCCCCCGTCCCCCTACCCCCATCCCCCGTCTTTCTATATTCCCCTTCTCCCAACAACTTTCTCGAAAGGCAACCCCATGGCAGTACTCGTCGGCAAACAGGCCCCGGATTTCACCGAAGCCGCGGCCATCGGCCAAACCACCAAGACCGTTTCCCTTTCCGATTACAAGGGCAAGAACTACGTCGTCCTGTTCTTCTACCCCCTTGACTTCACCTTCGTCTGCCCCACCGAACTGCACGCCTTCCAGGAGTCGCTGAAGGAGTTCGAGAGCCGCGGCGCGGTCGTGCTCGGCGCTTCCGTCGACTCGGCGCACTCGCACATGGCCTGGTTGCGCACCTCGCGCAACGACGGCGGCATTGAGGGCGTGACCTACCCGATCCTCGCCGACATCCACAAGCGCGTCGCGCGCGCCTACGACGTGCTCGACGAGGCGGAGGGCATCACCTACCGCGCCTCCTTCGTGATCGACAAGAACGGCGTCGTGCAGGCCCAGGTCGTGCACCATCGCCCGATCGGCCGCAACGTCGAGGAAGTCCTGCGCCTGCTGGACGCCCTTCAGTACAGCGAGGAGCACGGCGAGGTTTGCCCGGCCAACTGGACCAAGGGCAAGGCCGCCATGAAGGCCACGCGCGAGGGCGTGACCGGCTACCTCAAGAAATAATCCGCCTCGCGGACCCCGAAAAAGGCCTTCATCCCCCGGATGAAGGCCTTTTTCGTTTTCGGGACGGGCCGAGCGTTTGAAAAATTCAAACGTTTTTTCCGGTTCCGGCCAACCTGAAACGTCACGGGCGGCAATATTGATAAGGTCCCAAATTCGGGATCAAGGGAGAGAGACCATGAAAAAATCAATTGCCATCCTCGCGGCGGCCGCGCTGCTGACAGGATGCTTTTCCAACGACAACAACCCAACGGGCAACTCCGCGGGCCGCAGGCCGGGGCAGATCCAGCTGGTGGCCATGAACGGGCTGGCCAAGGGCGCCGTATCCGGGGCGGCGAGCAGCTACTCCTTCAGCCTCGATACCGCGCGCTCCTCGTTCCAGCAGTATTTCATCCTGCAGAACACGGGCGACGTCGAGATCACCGACATCGAACTGTCGACCAACAATCCGAACTTCACCTTCAGCCCGTCGCGCATCGCCTCGCTGCCGCCGTCGGAAGACGCGAGCGTTGTGCAGGTGATCAAGCTGAACGTCGTGCACGGCAAGCGCCTCGACGGGCTGGGCTACGGAAATTACCTGACGCCGGGCCTGAACACGGTGACCGCCACCATCGTCGGGGCCACCATCGACGAGGAGAACGAAACCCTCGCGCTGAACGAAAGCGTGACGCTGACCACCTTCGCGAAGGTCGCGAAGTTCAGCGTTGTGGCCGGGGACAGCTCCTACCTTCTCACGAGCCTCTGGCACGGCTCCACGTTCGGCCCTCCCATGGGCAACCCCTCGATCCCCCACTATTACGTGCCCGTGGACTCGGCGCTGAATCCCCTCGGGGAGGTTTTCCTCAAGAATAACGGCAACACGCCCCTCACGGTGCGCCGCTGGAGCGCGGGTAACCCGTGGGGCGCCCTGTCCGACGTGGTGCTGGCGCCGGACAGCAGCTTCGAGGCCAGCGGCGAGATCCTCGAGCTGGACGCCGACGGCGCGACCTTCGCCCCGGCGGACCTGCCCATCGGAGCGAACGGGAAGATCCTGTTCATCGTGTACGGCGACCTGTAGCGGCCCACACGGCGCGAGCACGACCCGGTTTCCGCATGGAGACCGGGTTTTTTGATTTCAGGAAGCCCTCCCTCCCATTGCTACCTTTGCCCCCGCATGACTTTCACTCCCTCCGCGGTCGTTCATCCCGGTCCTCGCGGCTTCCGCGCCCTGCTGGAGCTTTTCAAGCTGCGCATGACCTCGCACATCCTGATCACCACGGTGGTCGGATTCTACATGGCCTCCCCCCTGGAATTCCAATGGGCGCTGCTGGGCTGGACCTTGCTGGGAACCGGCTTGCTGGCGATCTCGGCCTTTTGCTTCAACCAATCGATGGAAGTGAAATTCGACCGCGTGATGGAGCGGACGCAGAACCGGCCCCTGCCCTCCGATCGCCTCGGCGTCAAGGCCGGTTACGCGGCCGGGATCGTGACGTGCTTCCTGGGTGCCGCGCTTCTGTATGCGCAGGTGAACACCCTGACGGCCCTGCTGGGCATCCTGACCGTGGTGATGTACGCCGCGGTTTATACCCCGCTGAAGCGCCTTACCACCTTTAACACCTTGGTGGGCGGCATTCCCGGCGCGCTGCCCCCGCTGATGGGCTGGACGGCCGCCCAGAATCACGTGGGCATGGGCGGCATGCTGCTGTTCACGCTGCTTTTCTTCTGGCAGCTTCCCCACTTCCTCGCCTTGGCATGGATGTACAAGGATGACTACCGCCGGGGCGGCTTCCAGATGCTCAGCCTCGTCGACGCCTCGGGAGAAACCTGCTTCCGCCAGGTCTGGATCCAGAGCTGGCTTCTCGGCGTGGTGTCGGTCTTCCCCTATCTGTATGGCCTGGCGGGCGAGATTTACCTGGCCGTGGCCCTGGTTTCCATCGCCGTCATGCTGTGGCTGGCTTATCGGCTGCGCCGGACGGGGACGCGCCAGGCGGCCGTGCACGTGTTTTTATGGTCGCTAGCCTACCTTCCCCTGGTGCTCATCGCCATGGCCCTGGATCGCCGCCTCGTTTTCGTCGGCTAAACCGCCATTCCTCGCGCCTCTTTTCGCCTTCTCCTTTGAACTCAACGGCTTCCGTCCGTCAAGGGTTAAATCCTTACCAAATCGATCAAGAATCCATCGCGGTTTAATGGGAGATTTTGGCCCTCCACGGGAATGAAATTCTTATAGAAAAATAAGATTGAGAATAAATCTCAAACTATAAGAAAGGCGGGAGAAAGTGGTTTAACCGAAAGAATTTCGCCTTTTACCTCGATAAAAGCTTGAACCGGCTACCTACCCGATTTAACTTTCACGCTTTTGAAACCTTAGACTTGATGCGACCCGACAATCCCTGAAAACTGCGAAGTCCGCAGATTCGGGGAGGGCCCGGGCCGCGCCGCTGGAGAGGCCGAATGCTATTCCCGAAGTGGACCAATAAGGTGCCCCTCGTCTTATTGGCATCGCTCGTCGTTCTACTGTGTTTCATCGTTTTCGCCTTCGCGTACTGGGGCTCCCCCAAGAACTACGTGGTCGGCTACCAGCCCGTCCAGCCCATCGCCTTCAGCCACAAGATCCACGCGGGCGAACTCGGCCTCGACTGCCGCTATTGCCACTTCAACGTGGAAAAAGGCCGCCATGCCGGCGTCCCCCCCACCGAAACCTGCCTGAATTGCCACAACATCGTCCGCTCGGGCTCCAAGACGGGCACCGCGGAGATCAAGAAAATCCACGACGCGCACTCCAAGGGCGTGCCGATCCAGTGGGTGCGCGTCCACAAGCTCGCCGACTTCGCCTACTTCGATCACAGCGCCCACGTGAACAAGGGCGTCAGCTGCGTCGAGTGCCACGGCCGCGTCGACCAGATGGACGAAGTGCGCGCCGCCCAGCCCCTCAGCATGGGCTGGTGCCTCGATTGCCACCGCAATCCGGCGCCGCACCTCCGCGACAAGAAGTTGGTCACCAACCTGGCCTGGACCCCCGGGGGCGATCCCGCGGAACTGGGCCGTGAGTTCATGAAGAAGTACAACGTTCAGCCCAGGACGGATTGTTCCACATGTCATCGTTGAATCTTGATCCCAAACAGGCCGGCAAGGCCACCTGGAAAAGCCTGGAAGAGCTGGCGGGCGCTCCCGAATTCAAGGAGTTCGCCGGCCAGGAATTTCCCGACGGAGCGGACACGATGGGCGCCGACATTTCGCGCCGCCGTTTCCTTCAGGTCATGGGCGCGGGAATGGCCTTCGCGGGCGTGACCGGGTGCAAGGGCATCCGCCGGCCCGAGCAGCACATTCTTCCTTACAACAACCTTCCCGAGAACCTGATTCCGGGCGTCCCGCAGTATTACGCGACCTCCTTGTCCATCGCGGGCGACGCGGTCGGCCTGATCGTCGAGGCCCATGAGGGCCGGCCGACCAAGATCGAGGGCAACCCGGCCCATCCGGCCAACCGCGGCGCGACTTCGAAACAGCACCAGTCGATCCTCCTCGACCTGTACAACCCCGAGCGCAGCCAGAAAGTCCTCAAGGACGGTTCTGAATCTTCCTGGGACGCGTTCTGGAAGGCGTCGGCCCCCGTTCTCGACGCGCTGAAGCAAAACGGCGGCGAAGGCCTCGCCTTCCTCGCGGGCTACAGCGCTTCGCCCTCGTTCCGCGCCGTGCGCGAACATGCCGCCAGGACCTTCCCCAAGGCCGTGTGGTACACCTACGAGCCGCTGAACCGCGACAACGTGCTCGCGGGCATGCATGCCCTGACCGGCCAGGCGCTCGAGCCCCTCTATCACTTCGACAAGGCCGCGCGCATCCTTTCGGTGGACGGCGACTTCCTGGAGTCGGAGCCCTACAACCTCGCCTATGCGCGCGACTTCGCGGCCGGCCGCAATCCCGACAACGGCGCGGCGAACATGAACCGCCTGTACGTGATCGAGTCGCACTTCTCGGTCACCGGCGGCGCCGCGGATCACCGCCTGCGCGTCAAGCCCGATACGATCCCGCAAACCTTGCTGGCCCTCGCCCGCGAATTGAAGGCTGCGGGCCTCGCCCTTCCCGACCTCGGGACGGATCTGGGCACGATCCCCCGCAACGCCGAGGGGATTTCCTCCGCCTGGCTGCAGGGCGTCGCGCAGGATCTTCTCTCCCATCGCGGCAAGAGCCTCGTCGTCGTCGGCAAGGACCAGCCCGCCGGCGTCCACGCCATCGGCCAGGCCCTCAACGCCGCCTTGGGCAACGTGGGAACGACCGTCGAATGGCTGCCCTCCACGGTGCACGCCCTCAACGCCACCGACTCTGCCGGCGTCCCCGAAAACTCCATCGCCTCGCTGCGCGCCCTGTCCAGGGAACTCGACGCGGGCCGCGTTTCGGCCCTGTTCATCCTGGACGCGAACCCGGCCTACGCCTCGCCCGCCGAACTGGCGTTCGGCGACAAGATCGCCCTGGCCAAGTTCTCCGCGCACCTCGGCGCGGAAGTCGATGAGACCGCCGTGGTTTCGCAGTGGCACCTGCCGCTCAGCCACTTCCTCGAGACCTGGAGCGACACCCGTTCGCAAGACGGCACGATCGCGCTCGCGCAGCCGCTGATCGCCCCCCTGTACGAAACCCTTTCGGCCGCCGAAGTCCTCGCCCGCCTCTCGGAATACCCGAAGCAGACGGACCATGACATCGTGAAGGACCTGTGGGCCAATGGCAGCGAAAAGAACTGGCGCACCTGGCTGCACGACGGTATCGTGTCCAAGGGCGCCCTGACGGGCGTTTCGGGCTACTCCGCCGCCGGCATTTCCGCGGTCGTGAAAGCGCTGCCTGCGCCGACCCGCGACCTCGAAATCCTGTTCCGCGAGGATTCCCGCCTGCTCGACGGACGCTTCGCCAACAACGCCTGGCTGCAGGAAATCCCCGACCCGGTCACCAAGCTGACCTGGGACAACGCCGTGCTGATGAGTCCCGGCATGGCCGAAAAGCTCGGCATCCACGGCATGCTGCTGAACGGCGAAGAGACCGGCACGACCCTGGGCGACTACCGCAAGCGCCCGATGGTCCGCGTCACCGCGAACGGCCGTTCCCTCGAAGCCGCCGCCTGGGTTCTGCCCGGCATGGCGGAAAACACCTTGCTGCTGCACACCGGTTTCGGCCGCATCCAGGTCGGCAAGGTCGGCGAAGATTCCGGTTTCAACGCCTATGTGCTGGCGTCGCTCGCCAACCCCTCGGTGGCCGGCAACGTCAAGATCGAGAAAATCGCGCGAGTCTACTCCCTGGCCTGCACGCAGGATCACTGGTCGACCGAAAACCGCCCCATGATCCGCACCGGCGACCTCGCCGAGTACCTGCGCCACCCCGAGGAGTTCGCCTCCGAGGAGAAGTGGAACGAGCATCCGCCGGAAAAGAGCCTGTGGGACGAGGAAGTCCGCGGCACCTACGACTTCTCGAAGGGCATGCAATGGGGCATGGTCATCGACCTGAACAGCTGCACGGGCTGCAACGCCTGCTCCATCGCCTGCCAGGCCGAGAACAACATCCCCACCGTGGGCAAGGAGCAGGTCCTGCGCGGCCGCGAGATGCACTGGCTCCGCCTGGACCGCTATTTCACGGGCGACGTGAACGACCCGCAGCTCGAGTTCCAGCCGATGACCTGCCAGCAGTGCGAAAACGCCCCCTGCGAGGAAGTCTGCCCCGTGGCAGCCACCGTGCATACGCACGAGGGCCTGAACGACATGGTGTACAACCGCTGCATCGGCACCAAGTACTGCTCGAACAACTGCCCCTTCAAGGTGCGCCGCTTCAACTTCTTCAATTACAACAACCAGCACGCCGAAACCGAGAAGATGCGCATGAACCCGGACGTCACCGTCCGCTTCCGCGGCGTCATGGAGAAGTGCACCTATTGCGTGCAGCGCATCCAGCGCGCCCGCGTAGACGCCAAGAACCACGGCAGCGAGCGGATCGCCGACGGCGCGGTCACCCCGGCCTGCGGACAAGCCTGCGCCAGCGACTCCATCGTGTTCGGCGACATCAACGATCCGAACAGCCGCGTGTCCAGGCTCAAGAAACACCCGCGCAACTACGGGCTGCTGAACGACCTCAACGTGAAGCCGCGCACGAGCTACCTCGCGCGCGTGCGCAATCCGAACCCCGCCCTGGCCACTCAAGAGAAGGCCGGGGCCTAAGCGGCCCGCAAGGAAGAACGGACCCCCAATGATTTTGCATCGCGACGACGACCCCTCCCAGAGACCGGTACTGCTGGAAACCTCGAGTTTCCACGAAGTCACCGAAATTATCGCCGGGCCTACCGAGACCCCGCTGACCACCACGTGGATCCTGCTCCTGATGCTGAGCGGATCCCTGATGCTCCTCATGGCCGGGCTCTTCGGCTACCTGTTCTGGGAAGGCACGGGCATCTGGGGCATCAACATGCCCGTGGCCTGGGGCTGGGACATCGTGAACTTCGTGTGGTGGATCGGCATCGGCCACGCGGGGACCTTGATTTCCGCCATCCTGTTCCTCTTCCGCCAGAAAT
Organism: Fibrobacteria bacterium; assembly: GCA_021155885.1. Lineage (GTDB taxonomy): Bacteria > Fibrobacterota > Fibrobacteria > UBA11236 > UBA11236 > UBA11236. The sequence goes on from JAJNBB010000043.1 coordinate 29,944, forward strand.
GGCGCACCGCCATCAACCGCTTCTCCGAGGCCATGACGATTTTCGCGGTGATGTGCGCCGGCGTGTTCCCGGCCTTCCACGTCGGCCGCGTCTGGGTGGTCTACTACATCTTCCCCCTGCCGAACCAGATGGGCGCGTGGCCCAACGCGCGCAGCCCCCTGTTCTGGGACGTGTTCGCCATCAGCACGTATTTCACGGTTTCGCTGCTGTTCTGGTACATGGGCCTGATCCCCGACCTGGCCACGATGCGCGACCGCGCGCGCGGCACCCGCCGCTTCGTCCTTTCGATCTTCGCCATCGGCTGGCGCGGAGCGGCGCGCCACTGGCAGAACTACGAGCGCGCCTACCTCATCCTGGCCGCCATCTCGACCCCGCTGGTGCTCTCGGTGCACTCCATCGTGTCGTTCGACTTCGCCGCCTCCAAGGTTCCCGGCTGGCATACCACCATCTTCCCGCCCTACTTCGTCGCCGGCGCCGTGTTTTCGGGCTTCGCGATGGTGGCGAACCTGCTGATCATCGCCCGAGAGGTCTTCGGGTTCAAGAAGGTCGTGCTCATGCACCACCTCGAGAACATGAACAAGTTCATGCTGCTGACGGGCTCGCTCGTGGGCTACGCGTACGCCATGGAACTGTTCATCGCCTGGTATAGCGGCAACTTGTACGAGCGCTTCGCCTTCTATAACCGCGCCCTCGGCGAGTTCTGGTGGTCCTACTGGTGGATGGTGTCCTGCAACGTGCTCGCCCCGCAGCTGTTCTGGTTCAAGGCCATCCGCCGCAACCTGTGGGCCGTGTTCGTCATCTGCATCTTCATCAACATCGGCATGTGGTTCGAGCGCTTCGTGATCGTGATCACCCTGCACGCCGACTTCCTCCCCAGCTCCTGGGGTTACTACCGTCCGAGCTGGGTGGACGTCTTCACCTTCGTGGGAACGTTCGGCCTGTTCTTCACGTTCTTCCTGCTGTTCCTGAAATTCCTGCCCCAGCTGGCCATCGCCGAGGTCAAGGGCGCCATGCCCGAGGCCGACCCGCACCACCTCCCTTCCGCCGGTCACAGCGCGGGCGGGGCGCATCACTAGGATGAGGAGCGAAATCGCCATGAGTAACCAGTCCGCAGCCGCATCCGCCAAGGCCCCCCTGTTCGGGGTCATCGCGGAATTCGGCAGCCCCGCCGAAGTGTACCACGCCGCCGAGAAAGTGCGCGACGCCGGGTACAAGCGGTGGGACGTGTATTCCCCCTTCCCGATCCACGGCATCGAATCGGCCATGGGCATCGGCGACTCCAAGCTGGGCTGGATCGCCTTCTTCGGAGCCTGCGCCGGCGTGTTCGGCGGTTTCGGTTTGCAATTCTGGGTGCACAAGTTCGCCTACCCGCTGCTGATCGGCGGCAAGCCCATGGTCGCCTACCCCGCCTACATCCCCGTGACCTTCGAGCCGGGCATTCTGTTCACCGCCTTCGCCACCCTCCTCGGCATGCTGGTCCTGAACGGGCTGCCCCGCTTCTACCACGCCTTGTTCCGGAGCGAAAACTTCCGGAAGGTCACCGATGACGGTTTCTTCATCGGCATCGAGGCGAAGGATCCCAAGTTCAGCGTGGAGTCGGCCCGCGCGCTGCTCGAGTCCATCGGCGGCAAAAACATCGAAGTTCTGGAGGATTGACGTGAAGCCCACCGCTTTCTTGGGATTTACGCTGCTCGGCGCCGCCGTCCTGCTTTCGGGTTGCCGCGGGCAGACTTCGCGCAAGCCCCCCGTTTTCATTCTGCACGGCATGGAGTTCCAGCCGCGCTTCAACGCCTTCGAGGGCAACTCCTTCTACGCCGACGGCCGCAACATGCGCACGCCCCCGGCCGGGACCGTTGCGCGCGGCCTGCTCAAGGACGAGGACGCCTTCTACCGCGGCGGCGATAGCACCGCGCCGCTGCAGGCCAGCCCCGTTCCGGCGACGGCGGAGCTGCTCGAACGCGGCCGGGAACGCTTCGACATCTACTGCGCCCCCTGCCACGCGCGCACCGGCCTGGGCAACGGCATGGTGGTCCAGCGCGGCTTCCTGCCGCCGCCGAGCCTGAACGACCCGCGCATCGTGGCGCTGGCCGACGGGCAGATTTTCCAGGTCATCAGCAGGGGCAAGGGCAATATGCCCTCCTACGCCAAGCAAGTTCCCGAAGCCGACCGCTGGGCCATCGTGGCCTACGTGCGCGCGCTTCAGTACAGCCAAAACGCCGGGGAGGCGAAGTGAGCATGGACAAGGTTGAAACACCGGACACCCTCCAGCTGAACGACCGGCTGGCCAAAAGCACTTCGTGGTTCCTGGGGGCCGGCATCCTCGGCGTGCTGCTATGCGGTTTCGGCTATTACCACAACAGCCAGGAGTTTTTCGCTTCCTACCTGACCGCCTTCTCGTTCTTCCTGGCGATCGCCCTGGGAGGGATTTTCTTCGTCATGGTGCAGCACCTGGTGCGCGCGGGCTGGAGCACCACCGTGCGCCGCACGGCCGAGAACATCGGGAACAACCTGATCGTCATGAGCGTGCTCTTTCTTCCCCTGCTGCTCGGGGTGCATGACCTGTTCGAATGGTCCCACGAGGAGGTCCGCGCGGTCGACCGCCTGATCCAGGCGAAGGCCGGCTACCTGAACGAGCCCTTCTTTTACCTCCGCGCGCTGATCTACATCGTGATCTGGTGCGGCCTCGGCAGCTGGTTCCTGCGGACCTCGCGCCGCCAGGACGAGTCGAAGGACCCCCTGCTTTCCATCAAGATGGGCCGCGCCTCCACCTTCGGCCTCGTCCTTTTCGCGCTCACCTTGACCTTCTACGCCCTCGACTGGATCATGTCGATCGACGCGCATTGGTTCTCCACCATGTTCGGGGTATACTACTTCGCCGGCGCGGTCGTGGCGTTCTACTCCTTCCTGATCCTGATGATGACCTGGCTGCGCTCCACCGGCCACGCGCGGACCTCGATCAACATGGAGCACTACCACGACGCGGGCAAGCTGCTGTTCGGCCACAACGTGTTCTGGACCTACATCGCCTTCAGCCAGTTCATGCTGATCTGGTACGCCAACATCCCCGAAGAGACGCTGTTCTTCCTGCATCGCGGCGGCGACTGGAAGTGGGTCAGCATGCTGCTGCCCTGGGGCCATTTCGCGGTTCCCTTCGTCTTCCTGATGTCGCACAACGTCAAGCGCAAGCCCTGGCTGGTTTCGATCGGCTGCGCGTGGCTGCTGGCCATGTGCTACGTGGACATCTACTGGCTGATCCAGCCCAACTTCCACCACCACCCGCACTTCGGCATCGCGGATGTCGGCTCGTTGCTGGCCGTGGGCGGCTTTTTTATGTTCTTCCTCGTTCACACCATGCGCCAGGCCCCCCTCATCCCCGTCGGCGATCCGCGGTTGAAGATGAGCCTGAGCTATAATAACGGGATTCCAAAAAAATGAGCGACGCACACAACCATACCGGACACGGGACGCATTCCGAGGGCGCCCACGAGAAATCCGACCTGAACTACCAGCCCATGCTGTGGATCATTCCCGCCAGCCTGGCCTTCCTCCTGCTGTTCGTGACCGTGATCGTGTATCTTTCCGCCGCGGCCGCCTCCGACGAGATGAACCGCAAGCAGTTCGGCTCGGCCGACGCGGGCCGGGCCCAGCTCGAGGCCCTGCGCGCGCAAGAGGACAGCGTCCTGAACGGTTCCGGCACGGATGCGGACGGCCGCGTCCGCGTCCCCGTCTCGACGGCGATGGAAGCCCTTCCCACCTCCAAGAACCCCTGATCCAGGAATAACCTTGCTGTCCTCCGCCCTTCTTCTCGCCACGCTCGCCGTAGGCCCGAATCCCTACCCGGTTTCGGATACCACGGGCGCGATGTCACCCACGCTGGTCGGCGTGGGGATCGAGGAGCGTTTGGGCGAAAAGGTGGACGGCTCCCTGGCTTTCACCGATGAAACGGGCAAGTCCGTCCGGCTCGGCGATTACCTGGCCCACGGAAGGCCCGTGCTCCTGAACTTCGCCTACTTCCACTGTCCCATGCTGTGCGGGTTGGTGCAGAACGGCATGGTCAACGGCCTCAAGCCCCTGGACTGGACCCCCGGGCGCCAGTATGAAATCCTCACCGTCGGCATGGACTGGCGCGAAGGACCCGCGGAAGCGCTGCCCGTGAAGAATCGCCTCGTGCCCGAGCTCGGCAAGGCGGGGTCCGAAAAGGGCTGGCACTTCCTCACCGGCAATTACAAGGCCGTCCACGCGCTCGCGCGGTCCGTGGGATTCAACTACAACTACGTCCCGGATCGCAACGACTTCGCGCACGCCGCCGGCCTCATTTTCATCAGCCCCGAGGGCAAAATCTCGCGCTACCTCTACGGCATCGAGTTTTCGCCGCGCGACATGCGCCTGGCCCTGCTGGACGCCTCCGAGGGCAAGAGCCTGTCGCTGGGCGACAAGCTGGCGATGTTCTGCTACAGCTACGACGCCCACACGCAAGGCTACGTGCTTTTCGCCCGCAATTTCATGAAGGCCGGCGGCCTCGCGGTGCTGGGTCTCTTGCTACTTTTACTCATCCCCCTATGGCGCAGGGAAGTCCGCAATCGGCGGCTATCCGGCCTCTCCACGGGAAAGGACGCCTGACCGCCCGACAGGGACGGAAACGGATCATCTATGGAAACCACTAAAACATTCTGGCTCCCCGAGCAGGCCTCCACCTTCGCCGACGCCGTCGACTGGGCGTTCGGCCTTTACTTCTGGATCTCCCTGTTCTTCTTCGCCCTGATCATCGGGCTGATCACGTATTTCGTCCTCCGCTACGCGCGCAAGCGCCCCGAGCAGATGGCCTCCGGCCAGATGATCCACAACACCATGCTCGAGCTGAGCTGGACGATCATCCCCCTGCTGATCGTGATGGGGCTCTTCTTCATCGGCATGCGCGGCTACTGGCACATGCGCGTGGCCCCCTCGGACGCCGTCACCATCGACGTCGTGGGCCGCAAGTGGAGCTGGAGCTTCGATTACACCCAGGGGTTCAGCAACGACACGCTGGTGGTTCCCGTCCACCAGCCGGTGCGCCTGCGCGTCACCAGCACCGACGTCCTCCATTCGTTTTTCATTCCCGCCTTCCGCGCCAAGGCCGACGTCATTCCCGGGCGTTACCACAGCCTCTGGTTCGAGGCCACCCGGACCGGCGTCTTCCCGGTGCTGTGCACCCAGTACTGCGGCACCAACCACTCTTTCATGCTTTCGGCCGTCAAGGTGCTGGAACGGGAGGAATACGACGAGTGGCTGAAGGGCGCCGCCGAGGCGGCCGGGGGCGGGGGCATGACGCCCGCCGAGTTCGGCGCCACGGTCTACACCAAGCGCGGCTGCAACGCCTGCCACAGCCCGGACGGCAAGCCCGGCATCGGCCCGACCTGGCAGGGCCTGTGGGGCAAGAGCCGCCCCCTGACCAACGGAAGCTCGGTCCTGGCCGACGAGGCCTACATCCGCCAATCGATCCTGGAGCCTCCCACCCAGGTCGTGGCCGGCTTCCAGCCCATCATGCCCCCCTACAAGGGAATCATCAGCGACCGCGAAATCGAAGCCGTGATCGCCTACATCCAGACCCTGAAATAACCAGCGAGAAACCATGAGCGCGCACGCCGAAAACATCAACTACTTCAAGGCTTCCAAGGGCTTCATGTCCTGGCTCGTGACGGTCGATCACAAGCGCATCGGGCTGATGTACCTCGCCTCGATCCTTCTCTTCTTCATCACGGGCGGCGTGTACGCCGGCCTGTTCCGCCTGGAGCTGTGGGGGCCCCTGCCCGGCTTCATCAGCCCCGACACCTACAACCACCTGTTCACCATGCACGGGGTGATCATGGTGTTCCTCGTCGTGGTGCCGGGCATTCCCGGCGCGCTCGGCAACTTCCTGCTTCCCCTGCAGCTGGGCGCCAAGGACCTGGCTTTTCCCAAGCTGAACATCACCAGCCTGTACCTGTACTGGATCGGCGCCGTGATCGCGCTGTTCTCCCTGACCCAGGGCCGCGCCGATTCCGGCTGGACCTTCTACGCCCCCTACTCCCTGTCGCAGAACCCCGCCGTGCTGTGGATGCTGGTGGCGGCCTTCATCCTGGGCTTCTCCTCGATCCTGACCGGCCTGAACTTCATCGTCACCATCCACAAGATGCGCGCCCCCGGCATGACCTGGTTCCGCATGCCCCTGTTCGTGTGGGCGCTGTACGCCACCGGCATCATGCAGGTGTTCGCCACCCCCGTGCTGGGCATCACCTTGCTGCTGCTCCTGATGGAGAACTTCTTCCGCATCGGCATCTTCGATCCCGCCCTCGGCGGCGACCCGCTGCTGATGCAGCACTTCTTCTGGTTCTACTCGCACCCGGCCGTGTACATCATCGTGGTTCCGGCCTTCGGCGTCGTCTCCGAGCTGATCGCGACCTTCTCCCGCAAGGACATCTTCGGGTACAAGTTCATCGCCTTCTCCTCGGTGGCCATCACCATCATCGGGTTCCTGGTCTGGGGCCATCACATGTTCGTCTCCGGCCAGTCCGAGGTCGCCGACACCATCTTCTCGTTCCTGACCTTCTTCACCGCCGTGCCCTCGGCCATCAAGGTGTTCAACTGGACAACGACCTTGTACCAAGGCTCGATCAAGCTGACCACCCCGATGCTGTATGCGCTGCAGTTCCTCTTCAACTTCACCATCGGCGGCCTCACCGGGATCGTGCTGGGCATCCTCTCGGTCGACATCCACCTGCACGACACCTACTTCGTGGTCTCCCACTTCCACTACGTGGCCATGGGCAGCACGATGATCGCCTTCATCGGCGGCATCTATTACTGGTGGCCCAAGATGACCGGCCGCATGTTCAACGAGACCTGGGGCCGCCTCGCCGCAGTCCTGGTCTTCCTGGGCTTCAACCTGACCTTCTTCGCCCAGTTGATCATGGGGTCGCAAGGCAGCCCGCGCCGGTACTACAACTACCTGACCGAGTTCCAGATCTATCACCAGATCTCGACCGCGGGCATCGTGGTGCTCGCCCTGGGCCTGTTCATGGCCCTCTTCAACCTGCTGATCTCGCTCAAGAACGGCGCGATCGCCCCGCAGAATCCCTGGGGCGCGCGCACGCTGGAGTGGACGCACGCGGAAACACCGCCGGTTCTCTATAACTTTACGGAAACGCCCGTGGTCACCCAGGGCCCTTACGAATATCCCACGGAGAAAGTCTGATGGCCGAAGTAACAGTGCCCAAGGAGCACGAGGTCGCCCACCACTTCGACGACCTCGAGCAGGAGTTCGAGTCCCACCGCCTCGGCATGTGGCTCTTCATAGCCTCCGAGATCATGATGTTCGGGGCGCTGCTCGTCGGCGGCCTGCTGCTGCTGTACAAGTTTCCCGCGGCCTTTGCCGAGGGCCGGGCCCATCTGGACTGGCGCCTGGGGACGCTCAACACCTTTTTCCTGCTCACCAGCGGCTTGACCATGGCCCTCGCGGCCTGGCACGCGCAGCGGTCGGAGCAGGACAAGGTGCGCCGCAACCTGCTGCTCAGCCTCGCCTTCGCGACGGGCTTTTTGATCGTCAAGTACTTCGAATACAGCGCCAAGTTCCACCACGGCCTGCTGCCGGGCAACGCCTTCAGCGGCCACGGCTTCACCGACCCGAACGCGCACGTGTTCTTCGGGTTCTACTTCGTGGCGACCGGCCTGCACGTACTCCACGTGCTGATCGGCATGGGCCTGATGGTCTGGTGCCTTTTCGTGTCCCGCAAGGTGAAGTTCACCCGCGCGTACTACACGCCGGTGGAACAAAGCGGCCTGTACTGGGCGCTCATCGACCTCGTCTGGATCTTCCTGTTCCCGCTTCTTTACCTGGTGGCCTAAAATGGAAAACCTGCCTGGACATACCTACGACATCAAGGTTCTCGTGCGCGTCTACGTCGCCCTGCTCGTCCTCGCGGGCGGTATGGTCGTCGTCTCCCTCGCCCCGCTGGAAAACATCGCCGGCCTCGACTGGATCGACCTGCACGTGCTGAAGGGACTCGTCATCTTCGGCCTGGCCACGATCATGGTCAGCATCGTTTCCGGCTTCCTGATGGGCCTTCGGTACGAGAAGTCCAAGTTGAACACCGTGGTGTTCCTCGGAAACTTCGCCTTCCTGGCCTTGTTCATCGTCTTCACCTGGGCCGACATCGGCTTCCGCGGCTTGGTCTACCCGAGCTTCGAGGAGCAGTTGAACTGGGAATCCCCCGTCGACAAGGCCAACAAGGCCCACGCCGGCGAGTCCGAAGAAGCCGAAGAGGCTGATCCCGAGACCCCCGCGCACTAGCGGGGGGCCTCGCCCACCCGGATGCCGAAGCAAACCGTGGAGCCGGTGTTCAATCGCCGCTCCTTTCTCTTTTTCCTCTTCACCGCCCCCTCGGCGATCCTGATCCTGATCGCCCTCGTCGTCCTGGCCCAGTACAAGCAGCTTCACTCCATCGTTTCCTCCCGTCCGGCCGTGGGTCCTTTTGAGTGGAACGCGGCCGATCGGTCCCGCCTCGACTCCGTGCTCGGCTCCCTGAGCGCCTTCTCGGCGGGAGCGGGCTCCGATACGCTGCGCCTGCCCGCCTCCGACCTGAACCTGCTCGGCGCCGCCAGCCCCGTGCTTCGCCAGGAGCGGCTGTATTTTCGCATCTCCGCGACGGACACCTTGCTGATCGTGGAAAGCACCCAGAGCATCCGGGACCAGAAGCGACGGTTCTCGTGGATCTTCAAGAAAGTCATTCCCGAGGAGTTCCAGTACCTGAACGCGCGTCTCGAAGGCCTGCCGACGTGGCAGGGGGGGCGCCTGGATTTCGCGCCCGAGCGCGGGTTCCTGAACGGGTCGAAGGTCTCGAAGGTCACGCTGAAAAAGCGCAACGGCATGTCGCC
>JAJNBB010000044.1 GCA_021155885.1 Fibrobacteria bacterium
ACCGTCGAGGACGGCCTTGAACAGTTCATGCGATTCCTTCAGGCTGCGCTGCGCCTTCCTATGCGCCTTCCGGTTCCTGGCGGCGGCCCAGAACGAAAGAAGCCAGGCCAGGTAAAATACCCCCATGACGCCGTAAAGCAGGAGGCTGTTGACGCCAAGCTGCCGGTCGGCAGTATGCCGACGCTGGATCAAGAGGGCACTCTCGTTTTCCAGCATGGCCGTGACCACGGCACGGGTGTCCGTCCCGACTTGGCCCGTGGCCCTTTCCACTTCCTCAATCGCCGCTTCGAGCCCCTGTTCGCGACGCCGGGTGATGATGCGCTCCGCGAAGATCGTGCGCCTCAACGCCAGGGCCTCCAGGCTGTCGGCGTATTTTCTTTGGGCCCGATCATCGGCTACCAGAAGCTTCAGGTCCCCGAATTCCTCGCTCAAGGAGGGCTCATACCCGTGGAGGCTGAGGATGGATTTGCGGCCTCCGTACAAGGTTTCATTGTAAGGCGAGAGAGAAGCCGGATCCCCCGTCAGGGCGTACGCGTATTGCCCCAGTTCCACTTCCTTGATCTTGATGAAAACCGACTGGATATGGTCCCGGACCATCCGGGAATGCGCCACCGCCCGGGAAGCCTCCGCGGCAATCGTGCCTTGGCGGTAGAACACGGCGAGGATGAGAAAGGTGAAAAGAACGAATCCGGCGATTGTGAGCCGTTCGAATAATTTTCCCTGCCGCATCGCGCGGTTTTCATTGCTCACAGGACCTCCTTGGGGCTTCCCCGCACGGCAGGGGGCTTGATATCCATTCGACTATGCAAAGGGCATGCCGCTCTCAAAGGGTGTCCATTTGTAAAAAATCCGCCTAGTTAACCCGAAAACTTCGCCGGAATCGGCCATATCGGCAAGTTATGCGAACTATTTCGGCCGAAGGGATCCACAGGCCGATGCGGCCCGTTTCCTGAAAAGGGGCTTCCTACCTCGCCTACTCCTGTTACCTTTGCCCCCCATGCGCGTCTCCCAATTCGTCGTCAAAACCCTCCGCGAAGCCCCCACCGGGGCCGAGCTGCCCAGCCACATCTTTCTCCTGCGCGGGGGCTACGTCAAACCGCTCGCCTCGGGCCTCTATTCGATCCTGCCCCTGGGCAAGCGCATCCTGCGCAAGATCGAGGACGTCATTCGCGATGAAATGGACAAGATCGACGGCCAGGAAATCGAATTGCCGGTGGCCCAACCCGCCGAGCTCTGGGAAGAGTCGGGGCGTTACGCCGCCATCGGAGACGAGCTGCTGCGCTTCAAGGACCGCGGCGAGCACCCGATGGTGCTGGCCATGACCCACGAGGAGGCGGTGACCGACCTCGCGCGCTATTTCCTCAGCTCCTACAAGCAGCTTCCGTTCATGCTGTACCAGTTCCAGCTCAAATTCCGCGACGAACCGCGCGCGCGCGGCGGCTTGGTGCGCGTGCGCGAATTCACCATGAAGGACGCCTACAGCTTCCACCGCACGCCGGAGGACCTGGACGCCTACTACGAGAAGGCCTACCAGGCCTACGAGAACATTTTCAACCGCGTGGGCATCCGGCCCGTCATCGTCCAGTCCGACACCGGCATCATGGGCGGCAAGGTGGCCCACGAATACATGCTCGAGACCCCCCACGGCGAGGACTACCTGATCCTCTCCGAAGACGGGACCTATTCGGCCAACCAGGAAGTCGCCGCCTTCGACCGCGAATCCGTCCGGGAAGAGCCGGGAACGCTGGAGAAGGTGGCCACCCCCAACAAGAAAACCATCGAGGAAGTCACCGGCTTCCTGGGCACCGACGCGAAGCACGCCATGAAGGCGGTACTGCTCGAAACCGAGATGGACGCGAAGCGCACCCTCGTGCTGGTGCTTGTGCGCGGGGACCTCGAGGCCAGCGACGTGAAGGTCCGCAACGCCCTGAAGGCTCGCGTGCTCCTTCCCGCGCCGGACGACTTCATCCGCTCGTTCGGGATCGTGCCGGGCTATGCCTCCGCCGTGGGCCTCGCGGAGCACAAGAACGCGATCATCCTGGTGGACTCCTCCATCGCGGAAGGGAACAATTTCGTGGCCGGCGCCAATGAAGAGGGCTTCCACCTGCGGAACGTCAACTTCGGCCGCGACTTCTCCGTTCCCGCCGGGAACGTGGGCGACTTCGCCAAGGCCGAGGCCGGGCACTTGGCTCCGGGCGGAAAATCCCGACTCAAGGCGGTGCGCGGCATCGAGATCGGCAACATCTTCAAACTCGGGACCAAATTCTCCGAGTCGATGAACGCCGCCTACCTCGACGAGTCCGGCAAGCATCAAATCCCCATCATGGGATGCTACGGCATCGGCGTCGGACGCCTGATGGCGGCGGTGATCGAGAATTCGCACGACGACTTCGGCCCGATCTGGCCCGAGGAAATCGCCCCGTTCCACGTGCATCTGGTTAACATCGGCCAGGAGCCCGAGATCATCGCCGCCTGCGAAAAGCTCAAGGCGGAGTGGGAGGCCGCGGGCTTCGAGGTTCTCTACGATGACCGCGACGAACGTCCGGGCGTCAAGTTCAAGGATGCGGACCTGTGGGGCATCCCGGTTCGCGTCGCGGTGGGCAAGAAAACGCTGGCGAACGAGGCGGGGCCCGCCGTGGAGTGGAAACTCCGCCGCGAGAAGGAGTTCAGCCTCGTGCCCGTCGCCGAGGCGACGGTGAAGCTGAAGGGGCATTACGGCAGGTAGACCCTTTCTCCTTCCCAACAAAAAAGCCTCCCGAATCCGGGAGGCTTTTTTTGTTTTACTTCGGAACGGGTCAGACCTGCCCGGTCTTCGCCGACAACTCCCGGACCTTTTCCTCGTCGACCTCGATCCCGAGCCCGTGGCCCTTGGGGATCTTGACCTTGCCGCCCACGACCTTGAAGGGCTCCTTGAGGACGCTGGTGCCCAGAAACTGCGGGCCGTTGAGGGCCGCCGGCTTCTTGAGCCCGAACGCCCCGTAGAGCGCCAGCGTGGCCGCCAGGGAGATGTCCGGGTCGGTGAGGCCGCTGCCCAGGAACATCAGCTTGTGCTTCTCCAGCAGCTTCAGCTGCCCCACGGCGGAAGTCAGGCCGCCGCAGCGGGCGGGCTTCATCGCGATGCCGTTGAAGATCTTGAGGCGGATGAATTCCTCGACCTCGACGGGCGAGACGCAGCCTTCGTCCATGATAATGGGCAGCGCGCCTTGCCGGACCAGCTTCTGCCAGCCCGAAAGATGGTTCGGGTGCAGGGGGCCTTCGAGCACCGCCACGCCCGCGTCGGCGAGCTTGGGGGCCATTTCGAGGGCCGAGTCCACGTCGTAGCCCCCGTTGGCGTCGGCCCACAGGAACCCGTTCGGGACCATCTTCTTGACCAGCTTGCACATCTCGATGTCGAACTTCTTGTCCGGCGCCACCTTCACGTTGAAGTTCTCGTAGCCCCGGTCCCTGCCCTTCTGGATCAGGCCCTCGATATCCTCGATCTTCACGGGATTCAGGGTCCAGCTCATCACCAGGTCGTCGGGGGTGGTGCGTCCCCACAACTCGGCCACGTTCTTCTTGAGGACCTTGCCCTGCAGGTCGTGCAGGGCGATGTCGATGCCGGCCTTTGTGATCGGGTAGGTGGTCGAAAAGTCGTTCGCCACTTCCTTGTTCATCAAGGCGTGGATGCCCTCGAGGTCGAAGACCTTCTTGCCGATCAACAGCGGGATCAGGTAATTCTTGAGGGCCACGACGGCGCCTTCGAGGGTTTCGCCGCTCCAGCGCGGGATGGGCACGCTCTCGCCCCAGCCCACCGTGCCGTCGTTGGCGGTGATCTTGATGATCACCGAGGGACGTCCGGGGGGCGTCACGGGCCCCTCAAAGAACTTGAAGCGCATCACCATCGGGTAACGCACCGGGAAGATCTCGATGCGGTCGATGGTGAGGCCCGGGGCGTTCTCCGCCGCAAAAAGGTTCTTCATGTCAAGCATGGCAACAGCAGCTGCCACCGCCATGCCTTTCGAGAATTCACGCCGATCGATGCGCATGCGGTTCTCCCGTTAAATGCCGAAATTGACGGTAACGACGTAGTACCAGTCCCTGGGGTTCCGCATGACGGTCATGCCGCTGAAGTTGGTGGTGGCCTGGTCGATCGGGCGCAGGTGGTCGTTCGCCACCTGGGCGCGCAGGGAAACGCCCGTCAGTACGGTCTTGGAGGCGTACAGGCTCCATTTCCAGTCGTCGTGCCGGTTGTTGTCGGAGCTGTGGGTCAGCATGCTGTAGTTCTCGTAGATCGGACGGTTGTTGATCAGCACCTGTTCCTGGTCGTCGGGCAGCGGAGAGCCGTAGTATTCCATCTCGAAGGACAGCACGTCGAGTTTCTTGAAGGTCGGCAGATTGATGCCCACCATGAAGGGAACGCGCTCGGAGCGCTTCTCCCAATACCCGGGTTGGTTTTCGACGCCCAGAAGGGCGGCCTCGGCGTAGATTTTCAAATCTTGCGGACCGAGGAAGGACAACGGCACGATTTTCTGGATGTCGAAGGAGGCGCGGGCCATCAGCTTGATGCCCTTGGTGGTGTATTCCACCGTGTCACGCGGCAACGAATCGATCGCCCCCGCCAATTCCGGATGCTCGTTACGCAGCGCTTCGAGGTCGCTGCTAAGCAGGGTCAGCGAGGCTCCGGCCTCGTGGACCACGGGAGTGGCCAACGTATCGTCGAAGGTGCCCGGGGTGATGTTGACGGTGAAGGCGGGGAACGCATCGTAATGGTATACGGAATACTCGCCCATGCTGCGGCTCTTCAGACGGTCGCCGTCGAGCGGGAGAAAGTGGAAGAGCGAGATGCCGGCACCGATCTGGAAGGGGCCGGCGGTGAATTCGGTGAGGTAGCTCGGCGTGAAGTCGCCGGTGGGACGGAAGTCGCGCTCCGAGGTCAGCAGGAAGTCGTGCTTGAGCTTGCCGTCGAAGTTGAAGAAGGTTGCCTGTATGCCTTGGGCGCGCACGAAGGCAGCATCGGTGATCGACCAGCTGCCGGTCGTGGTAAAGCTGGGGTACGGCATGCTGCGCAGCAGGTACTCGCCGAGATTCTTGGCGTCGGGATTGTACTTGTAGGGGAAGAACCCCACCCGCAGGATCGCGGAAGGCTTTTCGACGTCGCCGAATTTATAGGCCGCCTGGGCCTGGGTGATGCCGGGCCCGAACTTCACGCCCTGCGAACCCGCATTGCCGCGCACGTCGGGAAAGACGGTGTAAAACACGCCGCCCACGCCCGTTTTGATTTCGAGGTGCTGGTCCACGGTGACTTCCTGGGTCAGGCTCACCGCGATGCGCGATAGAAAGGCCTTGTCGGGGTCGTCTCCCGATTTGATGGGCTCCCCCTTCACGACCTGGCCGGTCTCGATTTTGGTGCCGATGGCGAGGGGCTTGCGGATGATTTCCTGCGCCCGGGCCGAGACGACGGCGGCGAGGAGGACGGAGACGGAAACAAGGGCGGCGAGATTCCTCATGGGACACCTTCAGGTTGGTCGAAAAATCGGAGATAGAAACTAAAAGGAAGCCGCCCGGCTTTACCCAGGCGGCGATCAGGAACAGCGGTCGAAGGTCGAGCAGAACTCCCTTAGAGCACGAACACTTTTTTGCTCAGGGATTTGCCCGGCGTTCCGGCCTTCATCACGTAGAACCCGGACTGCTTGATCTGCGGGAACTTGTACTGCCGGGGACCGCGGCCCTTGGCGGACGCCACCTTCTTCCCCTGCATGGTATAGACTTCCACCCAGTGGGACTCCTTCCCGGCGAACGAAACCGACAGGTTCCCGAAAATGATGCTTTCGTTGCCGGTCCGGTCGGCGAACTTGACGCTCACGGCGCCGCAAACCGCGGGGTCGTTATGCGTGGCCTTGGGGTTGTAGTTCACGTTCGTGGAATCGGTGCAGCCGGTATACCCCGCCAGGTAACGCAGGACGCCGAGGTAGTGGCCGTCGATGAACTTCCGCAGCGTGTCCACCGTGGAGGTGCGGGGTTGGTCCGTGTGGAAGAACGAACTCAGCACGTAGCGGCCACCGAGGATCTCGCGCGACCAGGCCATGGTGATGACCTCGCCCTGGCTGGCGTTCCAGTTTTTGCCACTCTGTTCCGACTTGCGGGTGGTCAGGATCTTCTTGGTGTTCGGGTGCGTTTCCGGGCGGCTGGTATAGGTGTACCATTCGTCGTCCCAGGTTATGCGGTAACCCGGCGGATACTGGGCGCCCGCGCTCGACATGGCCAGGTCGGTGCCGGCCGCGGCGGAATCGACGTATACCGGACCGACGCCGAAGCCGGCATAGGTGGCATAGGTCGGCCCCATGAGCTGGTCGTACCAGTTGGGCGCGGTCCCCCCCCATTCATTGCGCACGCACTGATGGAAGCACGCGATGCCCTTGTTTCCGGCGTACCAGCTCTCCACCGCCCCCTTTTGCGACGCGCTCATCGCGCGGCCGAAGTAGTAGGCGCTGAACAGGAACAGCACGTCGTAGTTGGCGAGGTTCGTCTGGGTAAAGACGCCCTGGCTGCGGGTGGTGTCCACCGTGAACCCGTTGGCGGCGCCCAGCGCCTTCACATAGGCCACGTAAGCGATGGTGTTCGTGTGGTCCGTGCCGTAGTTGTAGAAGTACAGCAGGACCTTGTTCAACCGGGACGTGATCGGCCCCACGGCTTCGGACTTCCCCGGCGCGAAGGCCAGGCAAACCGCCGACAGGGCCAACGCCCGGGATAGCTTCTTGAAATAAGTTCCATTCATCGTATCGCCCCCAAGTTTATCGCACTCGTCCTTAAAGCTTCGGAACCGCGGTGATCCAGCGCTGGCCGCCCTGGGCCTTCGCCTCGAGGATGGTGACCCCGGTGTTCATCGACGAAGTCGGGACCACAAACTCGTACCGACCCGCCTCCACATTGTGGGTAGCCACCACGCGGCCCGTCATGTCGAGGGTCCGCAAGGTCCAGGCCTCCTCCACGGGCGAACGTACGGCCACGCCGCCCGCGCGCATCTTGAAGAGCAACCCGCTGCGCATGTCGCGCGAGTCGCCGCGGGCGATGGCGGTGGATAGACCGACATCCTCGCCGGGGCCGAACTTGTTGAGCGTGTACCACGCCACGCCGCCGCCCGACCCGTCGCCCCACATGGGACGATTCGAAACCGCGGCGACACCGGTCACGTTGATCTGGATCATCGAGCCCCAGGTGCGATCCTCGACGCTGCCTGCCGTAGCCACCGCCGGACGCTGCTGCATGCCCGTGATGGTCAAGGTCGCCTTCGTCTTGGCGGCATTCAGGGTCGCGGCCGTAACACTCAAGGTGGTCGTGCCTGCGGCATAGCCGCCGCCGTAGGCCGTCGTCGTGCCCTGCGTGCTGATTCCCTGGCGCACGGTGAAATTGGTCGTCGCGACCGACACGACCGGCTCCGTGAACTCGATCTCCATCTGCGTCGCGCTGAGGGAGCGGATGGCCTTCATCTCGAAAACCGTGTCGTTATTGGGAACGAGGCGCGCCAGTCCGTATTGACGTCCGCCCACGAAGCCGTGCGATCCGCCGCTGTTGTTGCCCGGGGAGTTGCCGCCGCCCAGGTAGATGTGGCCGTCGGGCCCATAGGACATGCGATTCACGTTGGTGGTGAAATCGTCGCCGAGCACGCCGGGGATCGCGGGCTCCGAAGTCGCGTTGGCGCCGGTGCCCACGCCGAAACCTTGACTGAAGGGAAACAGGGCCCCCTGATAGACGTAGTTGCCGGGCGTGCCGGTGGGAATCTTCTCGAGGAACACGCGGTTTACGCCCGTGGTGTGGTTGACGCCCACCAGCATCTGCTTGGCGAAACGGCCTGAACGCAGCGTGAGCATGTCGGTGGCCACCCGGGCCACGGTGGGGTTAGACGCCGTCCCGCCCGAAGTGCTGCTGCCGTAGGGGAAGAGGATCGCCGGCGGCGTGCGCATCTGGTTGTCGAAGGGGGTTTTCAGGTGACCGAAAAAGCCGCCCTGCTTCACATGGAACATCGCCGAAGTCGGCATGAAGCTGCCCTGGTTGTCGGTGTAGAACAACTGGCTGTCGGGCCCCCAAGCCATGGAAACGGGATTGCGGACGCCGCCCGCCAAGGTGTCGGCGACCGTACCATCGAGGGATATTTTCCAGACAGAACCCTTGCCTCGGTACAGGTTCGCGTCGGTGTATTCCGACGTGCCGCCGGGAATCAGCCCCATGCCCACCACGGCGTAGAAGAAGCCATCCTTGTAAGCCAGTCCGCCCGTCCAGGAACGGTAGCCGGATCCAGTCAGTCCGGTATTGTAGCCGAGCAACCCCTTGTGCAAGGTGGTCTTGGTGTAGGTGCCGCCGGCGCCAGGGGTGAGCTTGGTCAGCCCATCCTCGTTGTCGAGCACGTAGATGTTGCTGCCCACCACAACGGCGCCCGAGGGCATTTGATACCCGGTGGAAACCTGCGAAACCGTAACCGTGGCATTGCTCGTCGCCGCAGGAATGCCGCTGAGGATATAGCCGTGCGAAACACCAAGTCGGTTGGCGTTCGTACCGCCCGCCGCGTTCGAGCTCATGCTGGCGATGAACAGTTTTCCATCGGGCAGCCATGCCATGCCCCCGGTGTTGGGCGCGGCGTTCGCGCCGGTGTTTTCCATGCCCGCAGGTCGCATGTTGACCAGACTGTAACCGGGATGCAGGCCCGGCACCAGGTAGTAGGGCCGCTGACCCCAGGCCACGGCGCTCAAAAGCGCGGAAGCGATAAAGACGGATTTGACGGATTTAAAATTCAAGTGGCGCACGGAGAACTCCTTCGCTTCACGGGTAACCCTCTTGGCACCCAGGACGGCTCTTCTTATAATACCGCCGAATATGCCGAAATACTTCTCATTTTTGCGGATTTGATGCATTTCTGGCCACGCAAGAGAATGTCCGGTCAAGGAAATAAATTTTGGAAAATTTTATCATTAATGAAAAATTAATACAAATACGGGATCGGAACGCGATCTTGAACCAGCCTTGTATCGTTTCGTAACAAGTCACCTTCCGAAGCGGGCGCCAAGGCCCCCGGGAAGGAGGCCACGGACTATTAAATTTAAAATTTGTAACACTTCTTTTAACATTTCCTCGGCGCGAAAACCGTTTCCGGAAGGCCGTTCCCCATGGCCATTTTCTTAACTTTCGGTATTTCCGGATTCAGCCCGATGCGGGGCTTCCGGCGGGAATTCCAAGTCGATGACCAAGTCCACGAAGCCGGTTGAAATCAAATCCTTCCGCAAGATCATGGTGGCGAACCGGGGCGAAATCGCCATCCGGGTGTTCCGCGCCGCCAACGAACTCGGAATCCAGACCGTCGCGATCTATTCCAACGAAGACCGGCTCAACCTGCATCGCTACAAGGCCGACGAAGCCTACCTCGTCGGCGCGGGCAAGGCCCCCGTGGCCGCCTACCTCGCCATCGATGAAATCATCGCCCTCGCGCAGGAGAAGGGCGTCGACGCCATCCACCCCGGCTACGGCTTCCTCTCCGAGAACGCCGACTTCGCCCGCGCCTGCGAGAAGGCCGGCATCGTGTTCATCGGCCCGAATTCCGACGTGATCGACGCCCTCGGCGACAAGGTCACGGCCCGCAACCTGGCCGAGGCCGCGGGCGTGCCCGTGATTCCCGGCACGCGCGACCCCGTCGAAACGGAGCAGGACGCGCTGCTGTTCGCGAAGGAGCACGGCTACCCGCTCATCATCAAGGCCGCGCTCGGCGGCGGCGGCCGCGGCATGACCATCGTGCGCAACCGCGACGAACTGGTCACCGCCATCGCGCGCTCCCGCGACGAAGCCCAGGCCGCCTTCGGAAACCCCAAGGTCTTCATCGAACGCTACCTCGAGGGGCCGCGCCATATCGAGATCCAGATCCTCGGGGACAAGCACGGCAACCGCGTGCACCTGTTCGAGCGCGACTGCTCGATCCAGCGCCGCCACCAGAAGGTCGTCGAGCTCGCGCCGGCCCGCAACCTCACCGGCGAACAGCGCGCGGCCCTTTACCGCGACGCCCTCGCCATCGCCGGGCAGGTGGGCTACGTCAACGCGGGCACGGTGGAGTTCCTGGTCGACAAGGAAGGCCGCCACTACTTCATCGAGGTGAACCCCCGCATCCAGGTGGAGCACACCATCACCGAGGAGATCACCGGCCGCGACCTCGTGCAGTGCCAGATCCGCGTGGCCGAGGGCCATCGCCTCGACAGCGACGCGATCCGCATCGGCTCCCAGAAGGACATTCAGCAAAGCGGCTACGCCATCCAGCTGCGCATTACCGCCGAGGACCCCGCCAACAACTTCGCCCCCGACTACGGCAAGGTCACGGCCTTCCGCGCGGGCGAGGGCTTCGGCATCCGCCTCGACTCGGGCAACGGCTTCGACGGCGCCGTGATCTCGCCCCACTACGACTCGCTGCTGATCAAGGTGATCGGCTGGTCCCTCGACTTCGACCAGACCGCCAAGAAGGCGCTCCGCTCCATCCGCGAGTTCCGCATCCGCGGCGTGAAGACCAACATCCCCTTCCTCGAAAACGTGCTGCGCCACCCCCTCTTCCTCGAGGGCAGCGTCGACACGGGCTTCATCGAGAACCACCCCGAGCTCTTCGACTTCAAGCCGCGCCAGGATCGCGCCAACAAGCTGCTGGGCTACCTCTCGCAGGTGGCCGTGAACGGCTTCCCCGAGATTCCCAAGGGATTCAAGCCCGTGCGCCAGGACGCCGTGCCCGTCCCCCCGGTGCCGCGCGCCGCCCCGCAGGAGTCGCCGGCCTACAAGGTGTTCCGCGAGAAGGGCCCCGAAGGCCTCGCCAAATGGACGCTGGAGCAAAAGCAGCTCCTGGTCACCGACACCACCTTGCGCGACGCGCACCAGAGCCTGTTCGCCACCCGCCTGCGCAGCCACGACATGTTCCGGGTGGCGCACGCCACCGCGCACCTCGCGCAGAACCTGTACTCGCAGGAGATGTGGGGCGGGGCGACCTTCGACACCGCGCTGCGCTTCCTCCACGAGGATCCGTGGGAACGCCTGCGCGTGATGCGCAAGGCCATGCCCGGCACGCTGCTGCAAATGCTGCTGCGCTCCGGCAACGCCGTCGGCTACACCAATTACCCCGACAACGTGGTCAACCGCTTCATCGACGCGGCCGCGAAGAACGGCGTCGACGTCTTCCGCATCTTCGACTGCCTCAACTGGGTCGAGGGCCTCAAGCCCTGCATCGAGGCCGTGCGCAAAACGGGCAAGATCGCCGAGGCGGCGGTGTGCTACACCGGCGACATCACCGACGGCAAGCGCCTGAAGTACACCCTCCCCTACTACGTCAACCTGGCGAAGGAACTCGAAAAGTCCGGCGCGCACATTCTGGCGATCAAGGACATGGCCGGCCTGCTCAAGCCCGAGGCGGCCCGCATCCTGGTCACCGAGCTCAAGAACGCGGTCTCGCTCCCGATCCATTTGCACACCCACGACACCTCGGGCAACCAGGTCGCCTCCATTCTCGAGGCTTCCAAGGCCGGCGTCGACGTGGTGGACGCCGCGCTCTCCTCGATGTCGGGAACGACCTCGCAGGCCTCCCTCAACGCCGTCGTGACGGCCCTGCAGGGCACCGCCCGCGACACCAACCTCGACGAGGTCGCGCTGCAGCGCCTCGCCGACTACTGGGAACAGGCCCGCGAGCCCTACGCCCCGTTCGAATGCGGCCTCAAGGCCGGCACCGCCGACGTGTACCGCCATGAGATGCCGGGAGGACAGTACTCCAACCTGCGCGCGCAGGCGATCTCGCTGGGGCTCGGCCCGCGCTGGGACGAGATCAAGGACATGTACCGCCGCGTGAACGACATGTCGGGCGACATCATCAAGGTCACGCCCTCGTCGAAGGCCGTGGGCGACATGGCCCTGTTCATGGTGCAGAACGACCTCGACGAGGGCGCCGTGCTCGACGAGACCCAGGAGCACGCCTTCCCCGAGTCGTACGTCCAGATGATCAAGGGCCTGATGGGACAGCCGTACGGCGGGTGGCCCGACGCCCTGGTCAAGGCCGTGCTCAAGGACGAGGAGCCCATCACCTGCCGCCCCGGCGAGCTGCTCGAGGACTTCGACTTCGACGCCGCGGCGAAGCTGCTCAAGACGCGCTACGGCCGCGAGTTCAGCGAGGAAGAGCTGCTCTCCTACGCGATGTACCCGAAGGTGTTCGAGGAATACGTGGCCTTCAACCGCGTGTTCGGCGACGTCTCGGTGCTCGACACCCCGACGTTCTTCTACGGCCTCGAGCCCGGCAAGGAGACCGCGTTCACCATCGAGGAAGGCAAGACCCTCATCGTCAAGCTGCTCGCCGTGGGCGAACTGCAGGCCGACGGCACGCGGGTCATCTTCTACGAACTCAACGGCCGCCGCCGCAACGGCTTCGTGCACGACCAGTCGTCGGGCGTGAAGACCAAGCAGCGCGACAAGGCCGACGCCGCGAACCCCGACCACATCGGGGCGCCCATGTCGGGCAAGGTGGTGGAACTTGTCGTGCGCGTGGGTGAGGAAGTCGAAGAAGGCCAGAAGCTCATGGTCACCGAGGCGATGAAGATGCTGAACGTGATCAAGGCGCCCAAGGCCGGCAAGCTGCTGCGGGTTCTCGTCGAAAAGGGCGACGACCTCCAGGCGGGCGACCTCAGCTTCGAGATCCAGTAAGGGATTCGGGGGCCGCTCTCGAGCGGCCTCCCCGAACCCGTCTACCGCGAGAGCGGAAACAAAAAAGCCCGGGCAACCGGGCTTTTTTGTTCGCCATTACCAGTAACGTTGTATCGGCCGCACCTCCACAGCCCCGCCCAGCCGGGCAGCCGGAATCTTCGCGGCGACCTCGATCGCCGCTTCCAGCGAGTCGGCCTCCACCATCTTGATGCTCGTCACCGCTTCGGGAAAGTAGGCCCCTTCGCGGGCCTGGATCCTTCCGTCGCGCACAGAAACGGTGCGCGCTTCCTCCGGCATCCCGAAGGGCAGGCCGGTATCCACGCCCGGCAGCTTGTTGAAAGCCGCGTATTCCGCGCTCAAGGCCTTGCGCTCTTCCTCCGGGATCGCGTTCCAGGCTTCCGATCCGGCTTGCGGGTAACTGCCGCGATAAATCAGCAATGCATACTTCATGATGGCTCCTCCCCTACCAATAGGTTTCAATGGGACGCACTTCCACCGCGCCGCCCAGGCGCGCGGCCGGGATGCGAGAGGCGATCGACAGGGCAGCCTCCTCGTCCTCGACTTCCACGACGCAGTAGCCGGCCACGCCTTCGGCCATATAGGTCTCCGGACGAATGTCGGGCTTTCCCTCCCGCACGCGCACCGTCTTGGCCTTGCCCGGCAGGCCCAGCGGGAGCCCCTGCTCCACGCCCGGTATCTCGTTGAAAGCCTTGTAATCGGCGTAAATTCCCTGCTGCTCGGCCGCCGACATGTCCTTCCAGGCAGCGGATCCCGGCAGCGGCGTATTTCCCTGATAGATCAAAAGCGCGTATTTCATGGGCCTCCTTCGGCGACCTAATTGGAGGTCGCTGGGGGTATGACGAGCCGTCGGGGTAAAATGTGACGCCGGGAGGGCGCCCCCGCCTTTTCTGTTGCTACTCTAAGGCCCGTCACGTTTCGGGAATCGATTTCGTCATTCTTGCATGGACGCCCAACCCTCCCCTTCCCCGCCTGCCTTGTCGAGCCGCTTCGAGGAGAATCGCGCGCGCCTGAACGCGCTGGCTCGGCGCATGCTCGGATCCGCGGCCGAAGCCGATGACGCGGTGCAGGAAACCTGGATGCGCCTGAATCGCTCCGGCGCGGAAGGCGTCGAAAACCTCGGGGGCTGGCTCACCAGGGTAACCGCGCGCATTTGCCTCGACCTATTGCGCGCGCGCGGGGCCCATCCCGAAACATCCCTGGAAGAAGACGCCGGGCCCGGCCCGGTAAGTCCCGAGACCTCGGACGCGGAATTACTGCTGGCGGATTCGATGGGACCCGCGCTGGTGCTGGTGCTGGACCTGCTTCCCCCGGCGGAACGGGTTGCCTTCGTGCTGCACGACCTGTTCGCGGTGCCCTTCGAGGAGATCGCGACGATTTTGGAGCGAACTCCGGAGGCCGCCCGCCAGCTCGCAAGCCGCGCGCGCCGTCGGCTGCAAAACCGGGATGCGCATTCCCCCGAGGCGCTTCGGGTGCAGCGCCGGGGCATCGTGGACGCCTTTCTCAAGGCCTCGCGCGAAGGCGACTTCGAGGCCCTGCTCGCGGTGCTGCATCCGGGCGCCGTGCTGCGCGCGGACGCGATCGCGGTGCAAATCGCCGAGGAGCGGGCCCGCTTCGGAGCTCCCCTCGTGGCGCCCGAAGTGCGCGGCGCGCGCGCCGTCGCCGAAGCGTTCAAGGGCCGCGCGGGGGGCGCGTTGCGGGTGCTTATCGACGGGCTTCCCGGCGCCGTCTGGGCTCCCGGCGGAAAGATCCGCTCGGCCTTCTTGTTTCAGGTCGAGGGCGGGAATATCACAGGCATCGACATGGTGATGGAGCCCGCGCGGCTGGGCGCCCTGCGGGTGGAATTCCTGGACTGACGCGAAGCGGCCGCGTCACGGCGGCCCGAACGTTTCTTCGCGCGCTACCTGTCCTTTTTGGCCGCAGCCGCCGCCCAGTCCTCGAGGACGTGCACGGCCTCGCGCAGGTAGTAGTCGCGGCCCAGGGCGAGCTTCCATTCGTTGACCTTCTCGCGCTCCACCGAATCCGCCGCGAAGTCGGCGTTCAGCGAGGCGAGGGGCACCGCGACGAGGCCGCTGGCCTGCTTCTGCAGCGACTCCAGCGAGTCGGAATCCCGGCGGTTCTTGTCCCGCTCCGCGAAGAAGCGGGTCAGCGACAGGGGGACGGTCTTCTCGGCGCGCTGGGCCGTCTGGCGCTTCAGGGCGCCGTTCATACGCTTGAAGTAGGCGCCGCCCGCCACGCGCGCGCGGCTCTTGGCCTGCAGGGCCGGAAGCGGCGGGGCGTCAAACCAGCGCTGCACGCGCAGGGCCTTGGCCGCGTCCCACGGCAGGGGGTATTCCAGGCTTTGCTCGCCCACGTCGAGGTCGGTATAGGCGTCGGGGATCATGATGTCGGGCACCACCCCCTTGAACTGCGTCGACCCGCCGTTGACGCGGTAGAATTTCTGCACGGTCAACTTCAGGGAGCCGAGCGGCTTCAGCGAAGCGTCGCCCGGTCCGATCATGTTGTCGAGGTCCAGCACGGTTTGCACGGTTCCCTTGCCGAAGGTCGTGTCGGTCCCGAAGATCACCGCGCGGCCGTAGTCCTGCAGGGCGGCCGCGAGGATCTCGGAGGCCGAGGCGCTGAAGGTGTTGACCAGCACGGCGACGGGTCCGTCGAACACCACGGCCGGATCGAGATCCTCCAGCACGTCTCCCCCGCCCTGGCGGTCCTTCACCTGCACCATCGGGCCCCACGGGAGGAACAGGCCCGACATCCGCACGGCGTCGTCGAGCGAACCCCCGCCGTTGTTGCGCAGGTCGAGCACGATGGCCTCGGCGCCCTGGGCCTTCAGGCGCTCCAGTTCGCGGCGCACGTCCGCCGCGCTGTTGCGCCCCTTGGGGTTCTGGAAGTCGTGGTAAAAGGACGGCAGGGTGATATAGCCCACCTTGAGCTTCGACTCGGGGCTGGTGAGCACGGCGGACTTGGCGTAGCTCTCCTCCAGCACCACCACGTCGCGCACGATGGAGATCACCTTGATCTGCCCGTCGGGCTTCTGCACCGTGAGCCGCACCTCGGTGCCCTTGCGCCCCCGGATCAACTTCACGGCCTCGTTGACGCTCGCCTCGGCGAGGTCGACCGGCTCGTCCCTGCCCTGGGCCACCTTCAGGATCTTGTCCTCGGCCTTGAGCTGCTTCTGCCGCCACGACGCGCTGCCGGGAATGATGGCCACCACCTTGATGTAGCCGTCCTCCTCGCGCAGCGAGGCCCCGATGCCCTCGAGCGTTCCCGTCATCGCCGTGTTGAAGTCCTCGCGCGCCGCCGGCTTGAAGTATTCGGTATGCGGGTCGGTGGCGTTCGCCACCGACCCCAGGTACAGGGACACGCGGTCCAGCTTGTCCTCGCGGATCATGCGGGCGAAGCTGCGCTGGAAGTTGCGCTCGACGTAGGCCTTGGCTTCCTCGATGGCCGCGCTGTCGGGCAGCGGCAGGGGCTTCGCCGCGCCCTCCCTTAGCGCGCTGTCCTTCGCGGCGCCCTCCTGGCGCTTGCCGTCGAGCCGGGAAAGGATCTGGAACTTGAGAAGACGCGACCAGCGCTGGCGCAAGGCCTTCGCGTTCGTGCTGAATTCCATCTTTTCGGGATCCACTTCCATGGAATCGGGCTGGTCGAGCCGCAGGTCCTTTTTCAAAAGGTCGGCCATCAGGACGCGGGCCTCTCCCACCCGTTTGTTCAGCAGGGCGGAGGCGACTTCGGCGAAGCCGTAATCCCCCGCGAGCAGCTGGTTGTCGAGCCGGTCGCGAAATGCCGCAAGGGAGTCCACGTCCGCCTGCAGCAGGAAGCGCTTTTGCGGGTCGAGACGCTTGAGGTACAGGTCGAAGACGCGGCGCGAGAAGGCGTCGTTGAATTCCTGGGGGGCGTAGTGCCAGGTGAGGAGGCTGCGCGTCTCCAGGCGCGTGATCACGCTTTCGCGATCGCGGTTGACGGGCTGGGCCGAGGCCAGCACCAGGGCCAGGGGAGCCGCCGTCAGCAACACGAACGCGGGAAGGCGCATGCGAAGTCCGATCAGAAAGTGAGATTCAACGCGTCGAGCCGCATCATCACGCCGTCACGGCCCGGCATCACCCCGAAGCGGGGAAGGTGCAGCAAAGTCGAAGACCCGCGCGGTTCGGTGAGGTTGCGCCGCTTCTTGTCGTTGAACCAGCGTGAAACGTGATACCCCGTGACCGCGCCGGTCGAGGGCAGCACCAGCAGGGGGATGAACGGCAGCATGCCGCGGTCCTCCTGGACCCCCGCGACGTCCGCGAGGTAAAAGGCCGCCGCGGTGGTCAGCGTTCCGCCGGCCAGCGTCCACCAGACGCTGCCTTCTTCCTCGTCCATGTCCCCGAAGAAGAACACGGTCATCGCGCTGCCGAACAGCAGCCCCGCGCCGCCGCCCCAGAACGGGCCGCGCTTGTGTTCATACCGGATTCCGGAGAAACTCAGGTACCCCTTGTGCGAGTCGCCGCCGAAGATGGCGCCCTCGAAGGCGTTGCCGATGTAAAAGCCGAGCGTGCCGGCGAGCATGCCGCCCAGCACGCCGTAGCCGTACTGGCGCAGGACGAGGGGCCGATCGTAAAACACGGAGTTGTCGGGGGCGTTCCAGACCCGGGAATCAAGATCCGGGCCGCCGAAGGCGGCCGAGGACCCGTACGATTCGAAAAACCGCGCTCCCAGCGGGTCGTTCCCGCGGACGTTCTCACCTTGAATGACAGCCGTGCAGAATCCAAAAACCGCAATCGCCACAATCGCTCTACGCACGAAACCTCGCTTTTTCCCCGGACCCGGGGAAAGCGGAAAATAGCTTTTTTACGGGGCCCGGACCTTAACCCGGACCACGCCCTGAACCTGAGGCGGCAGCACAATGAAGGCGGGCGCCGAGGCGTCCGCGCGCCGGAAGGTCCACAGCTTGCGGCCGCTCATGGCGTAGAAGTCCGCCGCGAACGCGCCCGCGGGCATGGGGAAACGCGCGGCCGGGCCGAACACGAACAGGGCTCCGGCCGGGCCGATCTTCCGCGGCGGCGCCCCCCCGGCGAGGCCCACCTGCACCCCGGTATACTCCAGCCGGGTGAGCGTGCCGTTCCCGGCGTTGTTGTTGTAGGTGTTGCCGACCCAGTTCAGCAAATAGAGGGCGCCGTCGGGGCCGATCTTGACGTCGATGGGCCCGTTGGAGGTACTGTCGCGCGTGCTCCAGAACCGGCGCAGGCTCGCGCTGTCGATTTTGCCATCGTTGCCAATTTTGGCAACGAAGATCTGGCTGCGGTGCCATTCCACGAGGAAGATGTGGCGGTCAAAGGCGATCGGCAGGCGGTACGCGGGCTTCGACCCGCTGCCGTCGTACTGGTAAACCGGGCCGATCATCGCCGCGTTGCCGCCGTCGGTGTTGACCCGGAACACGGGGAAATTCACGCCCGTGGCGTTCGAGCCGGAGTAAGGGTACCACACCTGCGCCGGGCGCATCGGGGGCAGGTTGATAATGCCGGTGTTGTTCGGCGAGGTGTTGCGCAGCGAATCGGGATTGAACATGGGGCCCGCGGTCCCGCTGCCGGAATAATTGTACTGGGTGTAGCAGAAATACGGCGTCGTCACGCCGGCCGGTTTGGGAAGGGTCGCCGGGTTGCCGCGGCAGTAGGGCCAGCCGTAGTTCCCCGGCCCCTTGGCCATTCCGAAGACCTCGTAGCCGCGCGGCCCCTGAGTGGCGGCATCCGCGTTGGCGTTGGGCCCCGGCTCGGCCCAGTACAGCCAGCCGGTGGCCGGGTCCACCGTGATCTTGAAGGGATGGCGCAGGCCCATCACGAAAATTTCGGGCCGCACCTTGGCCAGGTCGTCCTCCCCCGCCTTCCAGCGGGGATTGAACGCGGGCAGGTTGACCGAGTCCTTGAGGTTGCCCGCCGGAATCGTGTAGCCGCCCTCCGCCGTGGGGCGGATGCGCAGAATCTTGCCCCGCAGGTCATTGGTGTTGGCGGCGCTGCGCTGCGCGTCGTAGAGGGGGCGCGCCGGGTCGCGCGGGGCATAGCCCGCTCCGGTGCCGCTGAAAATGTTCTGCGTGTTGTCCGCCAAGGCGATGTAGAGATTGCCCTCGGGACCGAAGGCCAACGTGCCGGTGTGATGCTCCGCCGTGCCGGCGTTCAGGGTGACGGGCACCTTGAGCAAGGTTTGGCGCGAGGCCAGGAGCAGCGCCCCGGTGGCGGCATCCGTGGTGTAGCGCGCCACGACCAAGGCCGTGTCGCCGGGGGTTCTTTCGGAGAACAAGGCATAGACCCAGCGGTTCGAGGTAAAGGAAGGATCCAGCACCAGGCTGAGCAGACCGTCCTCGCGCACGTTGGCTGTGGTGATCACGCCGGCCGTCGCCGTGTCTCCCGTGGCGGGGTTGACCAGGCGGATGGTGCCGTTCTTGAGGGTTACATAGGCGCGTCCATCCGGGAGAAAGGCGATGCTGGTCGGGTTCGACAGGTTTCGCAGCAGCACCTTGGAACGGTATTGGTCGAGCGGGGGATCGGATTGGGCGACGGCCAGTGAAAAAAGGGCGCCGGCGAGCAAGGCGGTCGGGCAGAGGCCAAAGGTTTTATTCTTCATAATGCTCAAATATACCGGTAGATCCCGGGCTACGCCGGTTACTTTTTCGATCCCTTTCCATCCGAAGGAAACCGCCGATGGCCGCCCTTTACCCCGAAGTGAAACTCCGCCCCGAGCGGCGCAAGAGCCTGCTGGCCGGACATCCCTGGCTGTTCTCGGGCGCCCTGCTCGAAAAGCCCAAGGTCCCCGACGGGTCCCTGGTTTCCGTGACATGCGGCGCCGAACTTCTGGGGGTCGGCTATTACAACTCCCGCACCGACATCGCGGTCCGCCTCCTCTCCCGCCGGGACGAGACGGTGGATTCCGCTTTTTTCGCGCGCCGTTTTCGCGCGCTTCGGGAAGAGCGGGCGGCCTTTCTTCCCCCGGATACCACCGCGTGGCGGGCCGTCTTTGCCGAAGCCGACGGGTGTCCCGGGCTGATCGTCGACCACTATGCCGGCGTGCTGGTCGCGCAGATCCATACCCTGGGGATGGACCGCCTGCGCGGTGAAATCTTCGCCGCTCTCGAAGAGGTTTATGCCCCCCGGGCCCTCGTGGAACGCAGCGACCTGGCGGTCCGCAGACAGGAGGGCCTGCAGGAAATGCCCGTGGGGGTGGTCCGCGGGGCACTGGACGGCCTGGTCGAATTCACCGAGAACGGGTACCGGTTTTTCGCGGACGTTGTGCAAGGGCAGAAGACGGGATTCTTCCTGGACCAGCGGGAAAACCGCCTGGCGTTGCAGAGGTGGTGCCGGGGACGCTCGGTGCTGAACGTGTTCTGTTATACCGGAGGCTTTTCCGTGTACGCCGCCGCGGCCGGAGCGCGCCGGGTGGCGAGCCTGGACGCTTCCGCGCCGGCCATGGCCCTGTGCCGCCGGAATCTCGAGGCGAACGGATACCGGTTCCCTGATGCGGATTTTCGCACCGAGGACGCCTTCGAGGCCCTTTCCTCGTTGGCGCCGGGAGAGTTCGACTGCATCCTCATCGACCCGCCGTCCCTGGCCAAAAGCCGAAACCAACTAAAAAACGCCATCAAAGCCTATACCGCCTTGAACACCAAGGCGCTCAAGGCCCTCCCCGAAGGGGGGATTCTGGTCAGCGCTTCCTGCACCACCCACATCGACCCCCTGACCTTTACCAAGATTTTGCACCAAAGCGCCCTGAACGCGGGATGCGCGCTCAAGATGCTCGAGAGCAAAGACCAGCCGTTCGACCATCCCTATCACTTTTCCTTTCCCGAAGGCCGCTATCTCAAGTTCTTTGTC
>JAJNBB010000084.1 GCA_021155885.1 Fibrobacteria bacterium
TTATTGAACGCCACGCAATCCTCGAACCGGACCTCGGTGCCTCCGAAGACGTCGAGGGCGCTGCCGATGGTCAGGTCGACGCGTCCGCCGCTGTCGTGCTCCATGCGCTCGAGGTCCCGCAGCGAAGAGGCCCCCCCCGCGTAGGTGACCGGCTTGTCCGTCAACAGGGCGAGGTAGCGCACCAGGTCCCAGTCGGGGCCCTGCCGCAGGCCCTCGACGTCGGCGGCGTGGATCAGGTATTCGGCGCACCAGGGGTCGAGCGCGCGGAAAAGTTCTTCATCCAGCCGGACGGAGGTCAAGGTCTGCCACCGGTCGATGGCCACGTACCAGCCGTCCTCCGCGCTGCCAGTTTGGATTCGGCGGCAGCTCAGGTCGATCACGAGCCTGTCCGGGCCCACGAGACCGGAAAGTTCCTTCAGGCGGTCAAAATCCAGGTGCGCGCTTCCCTCGCTCTTGGGGAAGAGCCAGGAAGTCACAATGACGTGGCTGGCCCCCCCCTCGAGCCATTCCCGGGCGTTCGCAGGGCTTATCCCGCCGCCCACCTGCAGGCCCCCGGGCCAGGCCGCCAGGGCGGCCTTCGCGGCCTCGTCGTTGCCCGGCCCGAGGAGGATCACGTGGCCGCCCCGCAATCCGTTTTCGCGATAAAGCCGGGCGTACCACGCGGCGTCGTGCTCCGAAACGAAATTCGTGGCCGGGGCCGCGCCGTCGCGCAGCGTGCCGCCGACGATTTGCTTCACGCGGCCTTCGTGCAGGTCGATGCAGGGTCGAAACAAAGTCATGGTATCTTTAAATGTAAATGAGCCATCCGAAGAACGTGAAGAACGAGAATAAGAGCGGAAAAGCGGTTTGGCGGGGCGGCCTGCGGGTCCTGAATGTCCTCGCGAAGGCGGTCTGGGCGGTGTACCAGATCGCGCTGGGGCTTTTGCTCCTCGCCGTGCTCTGGGGGGCGCTGCAGGTCTGGCAGTACTTTCACATAGGCGATATCCGCGCCCTGCGCGCGCGCGCTCCCGAAACCACCGCGTTCATCGAGGCGGAGCGCGCGAGCCTCGAGCGCGCGGGCCTGCCGGGCGCGATCCGCTGGACCTGGATCCCCCTGGATTCGATCCCGCGCCCCATCAAGGAATTGACCCTTGTCGCGGAAGACTCGAAGTTTTATTCGCACCAGGGGTTCGACCTGGAGCAGATCGAGTACGCGCTGGTGGCCAACCATCAGGCGGGGCGCAAAACGCGCGGCGCGAGCACGATCACGCAGCAGGTGGCGAAGAACCTCTACCTCGGCGGCGAAAAGGAAATGACGCGCAAGGCCCGCGAGGCCGCGCTCGCCCTGCTCCTGGAGCACTACCTCGAGAAGGACCGCATCCTCGAGATCTACCTGAACATCGCGCAGTTCGCGCCGGGGGTGTTCGGCGTGCGCGAGGGAGCCCGACACCACTTCGGGCGCGACGTGCGGGCGCTGACGCAGGAGCAGATGCTCGGCCTCGTCGCCCTGCTTCCCGCTCCCGAGAAATGGAATCCGCGCCGTCCCACTGGGGCCTACCTGGCGCACAAACGCCGCGTGGCCCGCAACTACGGCCTCTTCCGCGGCATCCAGTTGATGGCGGAATCCGACAGCGCCGGCACGGGGGCCTACGACAGCCTGGGCAGCCTGCTCTCCGAGGAGAACTGGCGCACGCTGCGCTCCGGCCCCCAGCGCGTGGACGAGGCCGCGGACACCCTGATTCCCGAGGGCGAGATTCCTCCGGAGGAGGCCCCCGCCGGGGGGCCGTCGGGCGAGGGAATTCTACCGGAATAGCGGCCGGAGCCGCTTCCCGGGCGGCGTTCTTTTTAACAGAACGATTTCAGGGAGCATCTTGCGCACTTCCCCCGTTTATGCCTTAGATTTCCGGGCATGAGCGAAAAAGCCCCGCGCCGAAAACTTTCCCTTCTTTCCGCGATCTTGCTTTCCTCGCTGTTGGGGGCGTGCCTCATGGGAGAATCACCGGACGGGAATTCCTCCGGGGGCGCTCCTTTTCCCTGGACGTTGCGCAGCCCGATTCCTCCCGCCGTCAGTTTGAACGGGGCCGCCTGGACCGGATCCCGGATCGTGATGGTGGGAGGCGACGGGACCATTCTCACCTCCCCGGACGGCGTATCCTGGACGATGCGGGAATCGGGAGTCGGGGAGCGGTTGAATGCCGTCGCCTGGACCGGCGATCAGGTCGTGGCCGTTGGGGATAAGGGAAGGGTCTTAACCTCGCCGGATGGAATTTCGTGGACCCGGCGGAATTCGGGAACGACGAGTGACTTACTCGCCGTGGTCTGGACGGGCGACCGGCTCGTGGTCACCGGTATCGGCGTCACCCTGACTTCCGTCGATGCCCGGACGTGGAACTCCACGAAGAAGTACATCCCTTCGATGGTTTCCGTGACCTGGACGGGCGACCAGGCGGTCGGCGTGGGATTCGCCGGAAAGATCCTGACCTCCCCCGACGGGCTTTCCTGGACGCAGCTTACGCTTGCCGGCGAGCCCTGGCTTTACTCCGTGACCTGGACCGGTTCGCTGTTGGTGGCGGTCGGGGAGGAGGGCGTCGTCTACACCTCTCCCGACGGGATATCGTGGACCTTGCGCGCCTCCGGAAGCACCGGGGATCTCACCTCGGTCGCATGGACGGGCAGCCGGCTCGTGGCGGGGATGTACGCTTCCACCGGCTTCGTGCTGACCTCTCCGGACGGCGTGACTTGGGAGAGCCATTATACCGGCCAAACGCTCGACGCCGTCGCGTGGACGGGCAACCAACTTGTCGGGATGCGTTACCCCGGCATCGTTCAGACCTCGCCGGACGG
This sequence comes from Fibrobacteria bacterium, assembly GCA_021155885.1. Classification (GTDB taxonomy): domain Bacteria; phylum Fibrobacterota; class Fibrobacteria; order UBA11236; family UBA11236; genus UBA11236. Next base: position 2,824 of record JAJNBB010000084.1, read on the forward strand.
CGTGACCTGGACGACTCGAAGCGTCGGCGCGCAGGAGCAACTGTCGGACGTCGCTTGGGACGGATCGGAACTGGTGGCCGTGGGGGAAGGGGTCATCCTGCGGTCCGCGGACGGCGTTCAATGGAGCTCGGGATCTGGTGGCGGAACGGACCTCAACGGGATCGGGTCGAACGGGAATCAATGGGTGGCGGGCGGCACGGGGGGCGTGGTGCTCTCCCGCGCGAAGGGCGAGGAAAACTGGACGTCGTCGGGCTTTGGAGAGTCCTCCGGAATCCGGTCGGTGGTTTGGATGGGGGCGCAATGGGTGGGCGTGGGCTACGCCGTCATTACCTCCCCGGATGGCCTGAACTGGACAAAGAGGTTTCCGCTGCAGTCCCGTGAGCTATTATACGACATCGCCTGGAACGGATCCCGCCTGGTCGCGGTGGGGAGCGGCGGATTGATCGCGACCTCCGTGGATGGATTGTCCTGGACGGAACCCGTTTCCGGAACCGGGAACCGCCTGCAATCGGTCGCTTGGGGTGATGGCCGCTGGGTGGCGGTGGGCGATGAGGGCGCGATCCTGACCTCGCTGGACGGCCTGCAATGGAAGGTCCTCGCCAAGGAGGCGCCTTACGATTTGCGCGGAGTCGTGCGCACCGATAGCCTCTGGATGGCCGTGGGCGGGGCCTATATCGCGAACTCCGCTTACCTGTCTCCCGTGCTGACCTCCACGGACGGAGTGAAGTGGAAGCTTCAACACGCGGCGAATCTGGTGGATTTGTTCGCCTTGACGTGGACCGGAAGCCGCGTCGTCGCGGTCGGAACCAACGGTGCCATCGTGACCTACCCCTAGGCGCTTGCGCGCGGGTGGGTGAACGCTCTGTAACACTTCGTTAACGCCCGCCTCCCGCGTTCCCCCGCCTCGTATGTTGATTGCGGATCCCTTCGGGTCCTCGTCAACGCGGGAGTCCGGCCATGCAATCTTCCCAAGCCTCCATCGCCCCCGTTTCCTTCTGGTCCGCCACGGCCGAACTTCCGACTTTCGAGCCCTTGAACCGCGATCTCGACGTCGACGTGGCCGTCGTGGGCGGCGGCATCGCGGGCCTGACTACCGCGTACGAACTTTTGCGCGCGGGCAGGTCCGTGGCCGTGATCGAGGACGGCGAGATCGGCAGCGGCATGACCCGGCGGACCTCCGCGCATCTTTCGGGAATCCTGGACGACCGGTTCTACGAACTGGAAAGGCTGCGCGGCCCCGAAGCCGCGCGCCGGGCCGCCGACAGCCACCGCGCGGCGGTGGACCGCATCGAGGCCATCGTTCGCGCCGAGGCGATCGACTGCGGGTTCAAGCGCGTCGACGCCTACCTGTTCGCGGGGGACGGCGATCCCGCCACGCTGGACCGCGAAGCCGCCGCCGCGCGCAAGGCCGGCGTCCGGGTGGAAAAAGTCCCGGCCGTTCCGCTGGCGTGCGGGCAGCCGGGAACCTTCAACGGATTCGATAGCGGCCCGGCGCTGCGCTTTCCCGGCCAGGCCCAATTCCACCCCCTTCGCTACCTCGCGAGCCTGGCCCGCGCGGTCGAACGGGAGGGGGGGTTCATCTTTGCCCGTACGCACGCGGATAGTATCCAGGGTGGGCCGGAGGCCCATGTCCAGTGCGGCAAGCACTCCGTGCGCGCGGGCTCCATCGTGGTCGCCACCAACGTTCCCGTCAACAACCGGCTGGCGCTGCACCTCAAGCTCGCCGCCTACATGACCTACGTGGTCGCGCTTCCGATCAAGAAGGGGTCCGTTCCGGCGGCGCTGTACTGGGACCTGGAGGATCCGTATCACTACGTGCGCATCGAGGAGGGGGAGGAGACCGATACCCTTATCGTCGGCGGCGAGGATCACCGCACCGGGCAGGCGGACGACGAGACGGCGCGGCACGGCCGCCTGGAGGCGTGGGCGCGGAAACGGTTTCCGGTACTGAACGCGCCCGGGGAGTTTCGCTGGGGCGGCCAGGTGATGGAAACCTTGGACGGCCTGGCTTATATCGGACGCAATCCTCTCGACAAGGACAACGTCTATGTGGCGACGGGGGATTCGGGGATGGGCCTGACCCACGGCACGATCGCGGGCATGCTGCTGACGGACCTGATCGAAGGGCGCAAAAATCCGTGGGAGGAGTTATACGATCCCTCCCGGGTTCCCCTGGAAGCGGCGGCGGAGTTCGTGCCCGAAGTCCTGCACACCCAGGCGGGTTACAAGGACTGGGTCACGGGCAGCGAGGTCGATTCCCTGAAGGAGGTCGCCGCCGGGCACGGGGCCGTGGTGCGCGAGGGACTTTCGAAGGTCGCGGTTTACCGGGATGAACAAGGGCATCTGCATAAATGCTCCGCAGTTTGCCCGCACCTGGGGTGCATCGTGGACTGGAACGACGCCGAAAAAACCTGGGATTGCCCCTGCCACGGCTCGCGCTTCGA
>JAJNBB010000002.1 GCA_021155885.1 Fibrobacteria bacterium
GACCAGGTACTAGGTAACCTTGTACTTCCGCTTCAACCGCACCACCGCCTTGTCCAGCTCCTGCAGGAAAATCCCCCGGTCCTTTTTCTGAAACGGCGCCGGCCCTCCGCTGAGCATTCCCATGGCCCGCATGTCGGCGGTCATTTCCCGCGAGACCATGGCGGTGCCGATATTGTCCTCGGTGAACGGCTCGCCCTTCGGGCCCAGTACGAAGGCGCCCTTCTTCAAGCACCGGTCCGCCAGGGGAATGTCCCCGGTGATCACGATATCCCCCGCCCCGCATTGCTCGACGATCCAGTCGTCGGCCGCATCGAAACCGTTGCTGACGACCTCCAGCCGTACGCCCTGGTCGGGCACGCGCATCCACGAATTGGCCACGATGACCACCGGCACTTCGTGCCGCCCGGCGACGCGGTAGGCCTCTTCCTTGACCGGGCAGGCGTCGCCGTCCACATAAATATTCATGGCCTAATCTTACCTAAAATCCGCATTTTTCCCGCGAAGTCCGGCCCTTCGCGCTAGATTGAAAACATCGCCCCAACCGTGGAGCCTGCATGCAACTCCGGATTCCCGTCCTTCTCGCCGCCGCCTTCGCCGCCTCGTCCTGCATCCATGACGATGACAATGCCGGACCCTACGCCACGATCCAGGCCTTCTTCATCGGCTCCAACCCGACCTATGTGGGGCTGACGATTTCGAGCGAGAAACTCCAATGCTATCCCGGCCCTCTTCAGAAGCCCGCTCGCAAAGCCTCGACACCCGAAATCGTGCTGATCCAACTGGACACCTCGATCGCGAGCCTGGACGACCTGGAACTGGGAACCCGGAACGGCCTCTACGCGAACACGAGCGCGAATTCCCTGGAAACGACGGAGCGCGCCAACCTGACCCTGTCGGCCATCACCGAAACGACGGTGAAGGGGAGCTACCAGCTCACCGACACGCTCGGCGTGGCCCTGGGTTCCGCGCGGTCCTTCAGCGCGAACAAATGCCCGGATTACGATCTTTCTCAGTAGACGTTTGCGCTTGCTCCTTGTAATCCGGGATTTTGCCTAAACGGGACATTTATGTGACCCTGGGCCGCGGCCAGGCCCGGTATTTTATCCCTATGGACTTTTCCTGGAAATCCCTGTTCCTGACGCTGGTGCTGTCGCTGGCCTTGTTCGCCTGCACCCGTGATGAGGCTGTCGCCGAGATCCGCGCGGGCATCGGCAATGCCTGCGGCCCCGCGGACGGCCGCGAGGTCTGGCTGCGCACCTCGAATTCCAACCCGACCCAGTGCCCCTGGCAGGCCTCTTCCACCGGACTGAGGATCAAGATCAACCAGTCGTTTTCCTATGGCTTGGACAGCCTGAAGGTCGGTACGTATGAGGGAGAGGCCCTCGACTGCAGGACGGTCGTGAGCAATTGCCCCAGCTATTCGGCCACGCTGCGCATCCGGGAAATCCAGGGGACCACGATCCGGGGAGACTTCCAGCTTCGCAACGCCGGCGGAGACAAGGTCGGCGGGACCGTGCCGTTCAACGCCGACGTCTGCTCCGGCACGCCGCTCTGCGGCTGAACTGATGCTCGGGGCTCTGGGCACTGGCCCCATTCGCGTAGCCCCCGGCCCGGTCGTTCCGAGCGGGGGCATTTTAACTCTTCAGCCGTCGGAGAGCATGTTCGCATCCCGGAACAACACCCACCGCCCGTCCGGTCCCCGGCGGAACAAGGACAGCACCGGGCCTTCCCGCTTCTGCGTGGGCCCTTCCGCCGGGATGTAGCTCACGTCCAGCTGACTCCAGCAGTAGGCGAAATCCCCGAAAACCTGAATTTCCTCGGGAGTGGAACGCCCCTCAATTTTCCCCTGCCGCAGGGCGGCGCGCGTCGCCTCGCCGAAGGCCTTCCTCCCCTTCAGGGGCGGCTGGCCCGCGCGCAGAAAGACCGCGTCCTCCGTCATGAGATCCAGAACCGCGTCCACGTTTCCCGCGGCCGTAGCTTGCATCCAGGCCTCGATCAGGTCCCGGATCGCCTGGGTATCCTCTGCGGGATTCATGGATCCTCCTGGGAAGTCATCTCCGTCAGCACCGACAGAATGTTCCCCGCCGGGTCGCGAAACCAGGCGACTTGCGGGTTCCCGCGGTGGATCCCCTTGGCATCGGTCTTTATCTCGCCCTCGTACTGCTCGAACTTCACGCCCTTGGCTATCAACGCGTCCACGGTGGCGTCGATATCCCCCACCTTGAAGTTCAACACCGTGTGCTCGGCGGGCGTGTGCGCCGGCTTCGGGTAGACGAGCACGCCCGTGCCGTCGGGACTCTTGAGCCACAACATTCCCTCTTCTTCGGAGACCTGGATTCCCAGGGTATCGGCATAAAACGCCTTCGCCCGCGGAATGTCGTTGCTTGCGAATCCTGCAAAAAACGGAACATTATTCAACATGAAATCCTCCCGTCGGCTTGTTCCCGTATTGAACTACAAAGACAAGGGCCGCCGGGAAGCCGGCGGTTGTCCTTCGGGACCCGGCTTAGGATACTATCCAGGGAGGCTCCATGACTTTCCCCGCCCTGCTCACGCAAACAGCCTGGCTTTTCCTGCTCGCGATCCCCATCGCCTGCATCGCCTGGACCGTGACCCACGAGGAGGTTTTCCGGGAGCTGCACGAGTGGTGCGTGGCCAAAAGCAAGACCTCCCGCCATCTGTACCAGCGAAAGTTCTTCTACCTGTTCACCTGTGAATATTGCTTCAGCCACTACGTCACGATCTTCTTTTTGATCCTGACGCGCTACAAGCTGCTGCTGAACGACTGGCGCGGGTACGTGATCGCGGGTTTCGCCCTCGTGGGCGTCGCCAACCTGTACATGTCGGTCTTCGCCCACCTGCGCCTCGAGATCAAGCACGAGCGGGTCGAGATCGAGAAAGAAGAGAAGGCGGTCAAGAAAAACCCCTGATGGCCATACGTGTTAGCTTACAGCGGACAGCGAACAGCTGAACACAAAAAAAGCGACCCCGTGAGAAGTCGCCTTTTTTGTTTAGCTGTTCGCTGTCCGCTACTTATTAGGCTGCGGCGTCATGCGGAGGTATGGCTTGATCACCTTGAATCCCTTGGGGAACCGGGTCTTCAATTCCTCGGGATCCTGGATGGCGGGGGCGATCACGACGTCGTCGCCGTCCTTCCAGTTGACCGGGGTGGCGACCTTGTAGCCGTCGGTGAGCTGGAGCGAATCGATCACGCGCAGGATTTCGTGGAAGTTGCGTCCCGTCGAGGCGGGATAGGTGATGATCGCGCGGATCTTTTTGTTCGGGTCGATGATGAACACCGAGCGCACGGTGAACTTGTCGTTCGACTGCGGCTGGAACATCCCGTATAGCGTGGAGACCGACTTGTCCTCGTCGGCGACGATGGGGAAGTACACGTCGCAGTTCTGCGTCTCGTTGATGTCAGGGATCCACTTGGCGTGCGATTCCTCGCTGTCGACCGACAGGGCGATCACCTTCACGTTGCGCTTTTCCCACTCGGGACGCAGGCGCGCGGTCTCGCCCAGTTCGGTGGTGCACACCGGGGTGAAGTCGGCGGGATGCGAGAAGAACACGGCCCAGTGCCCTTCGATGTACTTGTGGAAATGAAGCTTGCCCTGGCTGGAATGCTGGTGAAAGTCGGGGGCGATATAACCGAGTTGCAGAACGGACATGGTATCTCCTGGTTAAAAGACCGTGGAAACAACTTACTAAGTGCGGACGCGCGCTTTACAACCCGTAACAGAAAGGGTGGCCTTTTTGCCCGGATTTTCGGGCCCCCGCCGGGTTTTTCCGCGGCCGGCTGGACGGGAAAAGGGGGCCTTGTATAATCCTCGCAGGCGCTTCCGGGCCATCGCCTCCGAGGGGGGACGCCGACGCGGAAGCACGCATCCACAGGAACAAGGAGAATGCCATGAACGAACATACCGAAGGCTGGGGCGAAGTCGACCAGTCCATCACCATCGCCCGTCCCGCCCAGGAACTCTACGACATCTGGCGCGACCTCGGGTCGCTGCCCCACATCCTTTCGCACGTGAAACTCGTGCGCGAGGACAGTCCCACCCAGTCGCACTGGATCGTGGAGGGGCCGCTCGGCACCGACATCGCCTGGGACAGCGTCATCACCCAGGACATCCCCGGCAAGCGCATCAGCTGGCGCTCGGTGGAGGACGCCGACGTGGACAACGCCGGTACGGTGGAGTTCAACGCGGCGCCCGGGGCGATCTATACCGAGATGCGCGTGCGCATGTCCTATCGGCCCCCGGCGGGCGCCGTGGGCAAGGCCATCGCGGCCCTGTTCGGGAAGGACCCGAACGGACAGGTCGAGGATGATTTGCAGAAGTTCAAGGAGAACGTGGAGGCCGGAACGTTCGGCCGGCACGCCGTCTAATCGGGCTGCGAGCATCGCCAGGCAGCGTTGGCCCTCCTCGTCGTACTTTCGGTACGACTACGTCGGTCCGCCTTGCCTGCCTCGCTCTCGCTCCGATTAGAATTTGATCCTAGGCGCCTTCGGTCGCGTCATGCGAGGAGAGGAACCCGTGCAGCTCCTCCTCGTTCATCAGCACCTCGCGCGGCTTGCTGCCGCGCTCGCGGCCCACGACCCCGGCGCGCTCCAGCTGGTCGACCAGCCGGCCCGAGCGGGCGTAGCCGAGCCCCAGGCGCCGCTGCAGCAGCGACACCGAGGCCTGCTTGAGTTGCACCACGAGTTCGGCCGCCTCGGCGAACTTGCTGTCGCGTTCCTCGTCCACGGCCTCCGCGGCGGAATCCTCGTCGACGTTGAAGCTTTTCACCTGCGGGAAGTTCACGTTCTGGCCGGCGCATTCCCCCGCGATGTCCTCGCACTGCGCGTCGTCGATGAAGCAGCCGTGCAGGCGCACGGGCTCGGGGAACTCGATGGGCCGGTACAGCATGTCGCCGCGGCCCAGCAGCTTTTCCGCCCCCTGGCGGTCGAGAATGGTGCGCGCGTCGATCTGGCTCGCCACCTGGAACGCGATGCGCGTCGGCAGGTTGGCCTTGATGGTTCCCGTGATCACGTTGGTGGAGGGCCGCTGCGTGGCGAGGATGAGGTGGATGCCCACGGCGCGCGCCTTCTGCGCGATGCGCGCGATGTTGGTTTCGACCTCCTTGCCGGCCACCATCATCAGGTCGGCGAGCTCGTCGATCACGATCAGGATGTAGGGCATCTCCTCCGAGACCGGCAGGCCCGAGTCGGGATCGTCGTCGGTGTAGCGCGCCTCGAAGCCGTCCCCGAACTCCTCGTTCTGCGTGTAGCGCCCGTCGGCGTTCAGGGTGCCGGCGCGCGCCTTCTCGTTGAAGCCCTTGATGTTGCGCACGCCGCTTTTCGCCAGCTTCTCGTAGCGCTCGTCCATCTTGACCGTGGCCCACTTGAGGGCCTGCACCGCCGCCTCGGCCTGGGTGATCACGGGCCGCAGCAGGTGCGGGATGGAATCGTAGGGCTTGAGCTCGACCACCTTGGGATCGATCAGGATCATGCGCAGTTCGGCCGGCGTCTTGCTGGCCAGCAGCGAGGCCATAATGCTGTTGATGCACACCGACTTTCCGGAGCCCGTCTGCCCCGCGATCAGAAGATGCGGCGCGCGCGTCAGGTCGGCGACGTACGGTTCGCCTGAGATGGTCTTGCCCAGGCAGACCTTCAGCGTGTCCTTTTCCATCGCGAATTCCGGAGAACCGAGGATCTCCTTGATGTACACGATCTGCGCCTTGCGGTTCGGCACCTCGACGCCCACCAGGGACTTCCCCGGAATCGGCGCGAGGATGCGGATGCTCTTGGCCCTCAGGGCCAAGGCGAGATCGTCAGACAGGCTGCTGATGCGGTTGACCTTTTCGCCGGGGGCCAACTCGACCTCGTAGCGCGTGATCACGGGGCCGGGGTGGATGCCGGTGACCTTGCCGCGCACCTTGAAGTTATTGAGCTGCGCTTCGAGCAGCGTTTTCTGCTCGAGCAATTCCTCCTCGGTGAATTCCAGGGCCTGCACGGGGGGCGTGGGGAAGATCCGGTCGAGATCGGGGCGTTTGTATTCGTCGTATTGCACGCGGGCCAAGGCAGGGGCGCCCTCCGGGTCTTCCCCGCCCTCGTCGTCCCAGGGGGTTCCGCGCTCTTTGGTGTTGGCCAAGGTCTTCGCCTTGGAGGGCCGGGAGGAAGCCTTGCCGGCTTTCTTCGGGGGCGGAGGCGGGATCTCGTCCTCATCGGCCTCATCGAGGGAGTCGACCCGCGCTTCCTCGTCGGCCTCCTCCTCTTCGGGATCGAGCAATTCCGAAAAGCTGGCCTCGGCGGCCTCGGCGGGCGGGGCCTTCGAAGACCCGGCGGAACCTTTCGGATTCCGGCTGAGCATGCCCCCGATTTCCGTGCTGCGGGTTTTCTCTTCCCAGTCGTTCAGCTCGGTGACGCGCTTGCGTTCCAGCGCCAGGTCGCGCAGCTTGCGGATGGTCAGCGGGTCGAGGTTCTCGAGGTCTCCGCTTTCCAGCAGGGCCTCCAGCTTCGCCTTCTCTTCCTCGGGGCTGTCGTCCTCGGTGGGGATCAGGCTCTCGTTCGAAACCTTGCCTTCAGCGCGCGACCGGCGGGGCGCTTTCGCCAGCACCGGCATCGCGGGCGAGCCCTTCCAGGGGCCTTCCTGCGCTTCCGCCGCGCCGTTGCCCGCGCCGCTGCGCCAGCCTTCGGCGAGGGAACGGCCCATCGCCCCGGCCGCGTGCGCGCCGCGCTTCAGCCAGGCCGACACGCTGATCTGGAAGCCCCACACGGTGAGGAGGAAGATCAGGAGGCTGGTGACGAGATACGGGCCCACCCGGGATTCGGTCCCGAAAACGGGGGTGAAGATTTGCTGGGCCAAAAAGTTGCCGACCCACCCGCCCGAGCGGGGGTAATCGATCCAGGTGACCTGCGGGTTCAGGTTGCGGATGCTCAGAAGCAGGCCCACGAAGAAGCCCACGGCGGCGGTGATGCTCATCTGGCGCCACAGCGACACCTTGAACAGCAGTTGAACCCCCAGCAAGACGATGGCGGCGAGGTACAGGAGCACCGGAAGGCTGCCGAAGGCGTTGTTCAGGAAATTCGCCCACGCCGAACCCACATAGGGCCCGAGCAGGTTGTGCCCCTTTTGGACGCGCTCGGATACGAGCGCGGTAAACGTGACGATCATCCCGGAGAGAAGAATCAGCCCGGGGATTTCCGGGTGCGCGCCCGAAGACTCTTCTTCCTCTTCCGCCGCGCGGCCGCGGCCTTTGGCAGCCGAGGAGGGGCGGGCGGATTTCTTGTCCGCCTTCGCCATCGACAGCTTCCGGGAGGGCGCCTTGGCGCCCCGCTTCGGCTTTTCCGGCTTCAAGCGGTCACCGCCGCGGCGTCGGAGGGTTTGGGGCGCTTGTAAAAGGTGCGCGCCACCGCCTTCGCGGGCTTCAAGGCGCCGCGGATCGAGACTTGCAGGTCCGTCCCGCGCTCGGCGGCCGCGGGTTCGACGAGGGCGAGGGCGATTCCCTTGCCCAGCGTGGGCGAGAGCGTTCCCGAGGTCACGACCCCGACCGGGCGGCCGTCCCGAAAGACCTCGCAGCCTTCGCGCGGGATCGCCAGGTCGGTCATTTCGATGCCCGTCATTTTCCGCGCGGGCCCGTTTTCACGGACCTTGAGCAAGGCCGCGCGGCCCACGAAATCCGTCTTGTCCAGATCGGTGATCCACCCCAGGCCCGCCTCGAGCGGGTTGATGGAGGCGCTCAGCTCGTGCCCGTACAGCGAGTAGCCCGACTCGAGGCGCAATGTGTCGCGCGCGGCCAGGCCGATGGGCAGCACCCCGCGGGAAGCGCCGGCCTCCATCAGGGCCTTCCAGAGGAATTCCGCGTCGGCCGCCTCGGGAAAGAACTCGAAGCCGTCCTCGCCGGTGTAGCCCGTGCGGCCCACGAGAATGTCGAGGCCGGCCACCTTCAGGCGGGCGCATTTGTAGGTCTTCAGGGTGCCGTCATAACCGGGGGCGAGCGCGCGCAGGATGGCCTCGGATTCGGGACCTTGCAGCGAGAGGATGGAAAGCGATTCGCTGCGGTTTTCCAGTTCGCAGTCGAAACCGTCGCGGTGCTGGAGGAACCAGTCCCAGTCCTTCGGGATGTTCGCGGCGTTCACCACCACCATGTAGGCGTCGGGCCCCAAGGCATAGACGAGGATGTCGTCGATCACGCCGCCATCGGGGTAGCATAGCGCGGAATAGTGCACGTCGCCGGGAGCCAGTTTGGCGACGTTGTTGGTCGTCAGGTTCTGCAGGTAGGCCAGGGCCCCGGGGCCGCGCACGAAGAAGTTGCCCATGTGCGACACGTCGAACAGGCCGGCGCGCGCGCGCACGGCGTCGTGCTCCTGCCGGATTCCGGAGTACTGGATGGGCATGGAAAAGCCCGCGAAGGGGGCCATTTTGGCACCCTGGGCGACGTGCCAGGCGTGCAGCGGGGTCTGTTTGATTTCGGAGGTGCTCACGGCCGGGAATATAGCATTGGCGGGCCCGCCGGGAACCTGCACAAGGGCGGCGGCGCGTCAAGGTACCGTGATGATCTTGCCCTTATCCCCCGCCGCCACGATCGCGCTGCCCGTCCAAGCCAGGGCGCGCAGATCCAGAACGGTGGACGTATAGATCTCAACCCCCGGGGCGTCGTTCCTGGATGTGAAAAACGCTCCCCCGCTTCCTGCGTAAACCAACCGGTCGCCCGCCTGGATCACGGCATACAAGTTGGCCGTGGTTCCCGAAGGAAAATTCGTCCAGGATATCCCGTCGGAGGACGTCAGGATTTTGCCTTGCGCCCCCACCGCGACCGCCCGGCTTCCCGTCCAAGTGACCGCATAAAGAGGAACCGTCGTGCCGGAACTGCCGGGCGTCCAGGTGAGGCCATCCAGGGAGGTTACGAGAATGCCTCCATCCCCCACCGCGACGAACCGGGATCCTGTCCACGCGACGCCGTTCAAACTCCCGCCTCCGGAGGCGCGGTAGGTCCAGGCTGAGCCCTCGGAAGAAGTCCAGATGGCACCGGCCAAGTCCACGGCCACCAGAAGACTGCCGGAATAAGCAATGCCGCTCAAGGTCGAAGGGGTGGGGAAACCTCCCCAGGAAGCCCAGGCCGCACCATCGGGAGAGGTTCCCACTGCGCCCCCCGTGCCCACCGCCACGAATTGGCTCCCTGTCCAAAGGGCAGCCTTGAAATCCTTGGTCGTACCCGAAACCCGCGCCGTCCAGGCCGTTCCATCCGAGGAAGCACGTAGGGTCCCTGCTGAACCGAAGGCGAAGAGTTGGCCTTGCTTTAGGACCAAAGCGTTCAGGTTAGGTCCCTCGATGGTGATGAACCCGGATACCGCCGAGGGCGGTCCCTTGCCGATAGCGTTCACGGCCACGATATGGAAGCTATGAACGGATCCTTCAGCAAACCCGGTGAGGACGCAGGATAATGCTCCGGTCGTCTGGCAATGCCTGCCCGAATCCTGATCCGAAGTCGCGACGTAACCCGTGATGGCGGAGCCTCCGTCCAACGCGGGAGGACTCCAGCTCACGGTCACCTGACCGGGCGAGGCGACGGCCTTTACCTGTTGGGGCGCGCCCGGAGGCGTCGGGGTCCCCGGAGTCACGGGCTCGGAGGCGAGGGAAGCCGGACCGGCGCCCACGGCGTTCACGGCTACCACTGTGAACGTATAGGAGACTCCCGTGCTGAGTCCAGAAATCGCGCAGTTGGGAACGCCCGTGCTTGTGCATTTCCGCGTGGTGTCCTGATTCGTCGTTACGACATAGTGGGTAACGGCGGTGCCCCCATTCGATTCGGGAGCCGTCCATTGAAGGCTTACCTGCCCCGGTCCCGAGACGCCCACCGGTTTGCCCGGAGCGCTGGGACGGCGCCAGGGGCTTATGGAAGAGCTGGGGGCGGACGGCGGGCTTTTCCCGGAGGCGGACACGGCGACGACGCGAAACGTATAAGAGGTCCCTTCCGCTAAACCGGTCACGGCGCAGGAACGCGTTCCCGATGTCTGGCAATGCTTGCTCGTATCCTGGTCCGCCGTGACGCTATAGGCGGTCACGGAACCGCCATTAGAAACGGGAGCCGACCACGATACCGTCACCTGCCCCAAACCCGCGACAACCGTTATACCGATGGGTGCGCTGGGAGGTCCCCCGGGCTTGACCGTGGCCGAGGCTTGCGAAGCCGGCCCGGTGATGGGATTGAGCGCGTACACCACGAAGCTGTAACTCGTTCCGTTGACCAGGTCCCCGACCGTGCAGGAAAGCGCGCCGTAGGCCACGCATTGCTTCAAAGGATCCTGAACGGAGCGCGCGATGTAGGCGAAAATGAGGTTGCCCCCGTTCGAGGCGGGAGCGCTCCACGACACGGTGACCTGGCCGTCTCCCGCCACGGCGGAGACGTTGAGGGGAGCGCTGGGGGCATAGTACACCCCCGTGGGGACGACCGGATTCGAAGGAATAGAAGCCGGACTCGTGCCGGCGTCGTTCGTCGCCGTGACGATAAAGGTGTACGAGGCGCCGATGCCGAGTCCCGTGAGAACGCAGGACGTCGCCTTCGAGACCGTGCAAAACCGTCCCGGGTCCTCCACCGCCCAGGCGGTGTAGGCGAGGATGGCGCTGCCCCCGTCGGATTTGGGCGCGGCCCAGGACACGGTGGCTTCGGCGTCGCCCGCCACGGCGACCACGTCGCGCGGGGCGGAGGGCGCTTCCTGCCCGCCGCCCAGCAACTCGCAGGAGAACAGGCACGCGGCGGCGGCCGCGGCGAGGATTTTCAGAATCCCGTGAACCTTCATACAACCGAATGTACTCGCGTTTTACGGGCGAAAAGGATCGAATCCATCCCCGCCGCATAAAACCGCTCCCCGGGAAAAAAGAGCGCCTCCGGTTGAAATCTGCTACCTTTGCCCCATGACTTCCCCCTCCCTTTCCGGCGCCGTATTGCTGGGCCACGGAAGCCGCGAACCGGGGGCCCAGGCCGAGATCCGGGCGCTTCAAGCGGAGCTGGCCTCGGCCTTGCCCGACTGGCGCTTCACCCACGCCTTTCTCAACCAGGAACCGACGCTCGGGGACGCCGTGAACGAACTCGTGACCGCCGGATGCTCCCGCGTCCGCGTCCTCCCCTTGCTGGTCTTCACGGGGAAGCACGTCCTCGAGGACGTGCCCCGCGAAATCGAGCGGCTCCAGGGCCTGTACCCCCACGTTCATTTCGAGCGCGCGCCGCATCTCCACAACCTGTCCGGATTTTCAGCCCTCCTCACCGGGGCTTTGCAAGAGTCCGCTTCCCAAGGAATTTCCCGCTAATGGCCCACTACAAACTCAAGGCGGACAAACAAGGCGCCCCCGGCGGCAAGACCGACTTCCGCAAGGGATCGCCCGCCAAGCGGGAAGCCACGGAAAGAAAAGGATCGGCGGGGCGTGATTTCGAGGCCTCCCAAAAGCCGAGCGCGTCGAACCGGCCCCAGGGAAATCACGCGACGCGCAAGATCGCACGCTTCACGGAGCAAACGCGGCGCGGACGAGGCCCCCGCGTCGAGGCGGAGGAGCCCGCCCCGTTCCCGGTATCCAAGGGCCGCCGCGTGCGCGAATCCCCCGCCGCCCGGCAGTCGGTGCGCGAGCGCCCCGCCTACCGCGAGGCCGCTCCCGCCGGGTACGGAAAGAGCGCCAACGAGTTCGCCGCCCTGATGCGGGAAACCGCGCGCGGCATGGGCCTGTCGGACCGTCTCGATCCCGAGCCCGCCCCGCTCGCGCTGCTCGATTACAAAACCGAGCTCGACCTGAAGAACGCTTCGATCCGCGCGTGGTGGAAGCATCACGACATCCCCGACAAGCCCTCGCTGGTGATCCCCTCGCCCCTGCCCCGCCACTACCGCACCACTTCCAAGCGCCGCCCCGTGCGCCAGGGCGACCGCTGGCGCTGGGACTTTTTCCTCGAGCGCCTCGGCGGCACGGCGAAGGCCGGCATCGACGTCCTCGAGCCCGCGTCCCACGAGGCCGTCTACAAGGCCGCCTTGGCCAAGCTGAACGAGGACGCCTACCGCGGCCTCGCGACCAGCCTCAACTTCCTGATCGTGCGCGGCGACGCGGAGCTCATGGTCATCTTCAACGTCTTCCGCCTCGGCCCCGAGGTCGTGCGCAAGGCGAAGATGCTGGGCGAGCACCTCGCGAAGACCCCCGGGGCCAAGGTGGTAGCGGCGCATATCTTCTTCGACAAGACCCGGTCCGACTACTATCTCGAGGCGCGCGTGTCGGAGGGAGCCTTCCGCCTCAAGCGCCTGTTCGGTCCCGAGTACCTTCCCATCAACGTGGAGGCGCGCCGCTTCCTTCTGCATCCCACCGGGTTCTTCCAGGTCAACGCTTCGATCCTGCCGCGCGTGATCGGCGAGGTGGGCAACGCGCTCAAGCCCGGCCCCGACGACCGCCTGCTGGACCTCTATTGCGGCTGCGGCCTGTTCACCTTGCCCATCGCCGCGGCCTGCGCCGAGGCCTTCGGCATCGAAGGTTCGCCCGTCTCGATCGAGGCCGCCAAAAAGGCTTCGACCTTCGAGACGCGGCACGCGCGCTTCGCGGCCAGCCGCATCGACGCGAAAACCCTGTCGCGCCTGCTTCCCCCTCCCGACGGGCGCCCCGAGATCCTGCTGCTCGATCCCCCGCGACAGGGCACGGCGCCCGGCGTCATCTCGCTGTTGGCCGAGCGCAAGCCCCGCCGCGTGGCCTATCTCTTCTGCGACATGAACACGCTTCCCGACGAAGTGAAGAAGTGGCGCAAGCAGGGCTATATGATCGCCAAGGCGATGCCGTTCGACATGTTCCCCGGCACCAACAACCTCGAGATGCTGGTCGTGCTGATCCCCGACAAGTACGGGATCCTGGGCCGCAAGAAGATCAAGGTCGACGCGGTGGACGAGCCCCCCAAGGGACCCGCGGCGGCGCACCGCGATCCGCCCGCGGCCGGGAAGACCGGCGGAAAAGTTCCGCGGGGCAAGAAGCAAGAGGGCGAGCGCAAGAGCCGCAAGGCGCCGGGACGCCCGCGCCGCCGGCACTGAGGCCTCGCGGCCTTGGGAGTCTTGGAGTCTTTAGGGCGAGGAGGTAGCCAGGCTTCCGTTGGCGCCCACGACCACCCAGAGGCTGGAGTTCCCCGCGGCGCCGTACTGGTTGCCGTTCAGAACCGTCAGGGGGGCGCTGCCCCGGGAAGCGGTCGAGGATCCCAGCACCGTGCCCCCGCTGCCGACGATCAGCAATTGGTTTCCCATCCAGGCCACCCCGTATAACGCGGTGGTGGCGCCTGCGCCCGTGGTGCGCGCGGTCCAGGTGATCCCGTCCGCCGAGGCGTATTCATGCGGCGAGAAGTTCGCGCCCACGGCCACGAAGGCGGTTCCGGCCCACGCCACGGCATTGTAGGCGTTCGGCGTGGGCGAGAGGCGCGACGTCCAGGTGATTCCGTCGGCGGAGGTCACGATCGTCCCGGCCGCGCCCACGGCAACCCATTGTCCCTTCCCGGAACTCGACGGGGGCGACCACGCCACGCCGTTCAGGGCGTTGGCGGTGCCCGAGGTTCGCACGGTCCACGTCGCCGCGTCCGGCGAGGTGAGGATGGTCCCTGCCGCGCCCACGGCCACCCACTGCGAGTCGGCGCGGACCACGGCGGCCAGGGGATTCGTCGTGCCCGATTTCCGCGGCGTCCAGTTCATGCCGTTATCGGACGAGGTCAGGATCGTTCCGTCGGCGCCGACTACGGCCCAGACGCCGCCGCCGTTCGCCACCCCGCCGAGGGCGGCGTCGCTTCCGGAGTTGCGCAGGGTCCAGGTCGTGCCGTTGGGCGAGGTCAGGACCGTGCCCGAATCTCCGACAGCGACGAAGACGCTTCCCGAGGTCGCCACCGCCTTCAAGGTGTTGGCCGTGCCTGAAGTCCGGACCGTCCAGGCCGGTGGAGAGGTCGGGGTGGCGGGGGCCGACGGCAGGGAAAGCGGGCCGGAGCCCGCGGCGTTGATCGCCCGCGCCACGAAGGTGTAGGCGGCGCCGTTGGTCAACCCGTAGATCGTGCAGGCGGGCCCCGTCGCCTCGCACGACTTCGCCGTGTCGGAAACGGCGTAGGCCTTGTAACCCGTGATCACCGACCCGCCGTTCGCGGCCGGGGCCGTCCACGATACCAGGACTTCGGCGTGTCCGGGAACGGCGGTCACCCCGGTCGGGGCGCCGGGAACATCGATCACCGCGGCGGTGGGGGTCACCGGCGGGGAGGCCGCCGAGGCGGGGCCCGCGCCCCTGCCGTTGGTGGCCTTGACCGCGAAGGTATAGGCGACGCCGTTGGTCAGGCCCGGAATGACGCAGGTCCGGGTTCCCGTCGTCGCGCAGCTCTTCAGCGTGTCCGCCGTTGCGTAGGCCTTGTAGCGCGTGATCGGCAGGCCGCCGTCCAGGGCGGGGGGCGCCCACGATACCGTAACTTGTCCGTTACCCACCTCCGCGAGCACCGAGTCGGGCGCGCCCGGAGGCCCCAGCCGGATCACGGGCGCGGAGGCCGCCGAAAGCGGCCCCTGGACGAGGCCGTTCCTTCCGAAAACCCGGAAGGTGTACGGGACGCCGTCGACCAGGCCGTCGACCAGGCAGGAACGCCGCTGGTCGGTTCCCGCGAGCGTCGTCGTGTCGCCGCAGCGCTTCGTGCTGTCCTCCACGGCGCGGACTTCATAGGTCGCGGCGATGGTGTCGCCGCCCGCGACCGCGTCCCAAAAAACCACGACCTCTCCGAGGACGAGGCCCGCCGTCACCTGCTCGGGCCGGCGCGGCGCGGCCGTGAGGACGATCTCCGCGCTTACCGTGAGGCACGTCGTCATGATCACGGGCCGGAAATCGTGGGTGCGCGCGGGCGCGCAGATTTCGGAGTATTCCCCGTCCGGGCTGCCCTGAGCATACACGGCGAAGGAAACGGCCACGCCGTGGGGAATCCCGGAAAGGACGCACGTCGTATCCGGATCGCTCACGGTGCAGTTCAGGCCGCCGTCCCGGAGCTCCCCGTTCTCGCGGATCAGAAAGGCCGTATACGAGAGGGCGCCGGCGGAGCGGTTCCAGGTCAAAGTCACCGCATGGTCGCCCGGCTCCACGGAGAGGGCCTCTATCTCGGCGGGAACGCCTGGCTGCTCGGCGACCAAACAGGAAGCCAATAGCCCCGCCAAAAGGGCCATTCCCATCGAAAAAACCTTTTTCATTGCTTCAAATATACGTTTGCCTCTCCGCTCGCCATGCCCGCGCGCGCTAGCAACCTCGCGATGCCCGCGACGTGGCAAGCCTGCGTCCGATGGCTAAACGGCCTCAAAATCGCGACTTCGCCGTCCGGTCGCGTTATCGGTTTTCCAACAACCTCTCTCTTCGCCGTCAGGGACGCGGCGCGCGACCGCCGGTCGTCGGCGCCGTTTTCCGATTTAAAGAGGATCACAAATTTTTACCAAAAACCTGTGCATTCCGGGCTCTTTTCGACGTTATCACCAAACCCCGCGGCCAATTCGAACGAGCCGAACTAGCTATATTTGCCTCTCCCACCCGCGAGAACTTTATGCTCAAGAAATTGTCCCGTTCGTTGTCCTATCCCGGTCCCGTCCTCACCATCGTCCTGGACGGCGTGGGCATCACGCCGCGCGTCGAGGGCAATGCCGTGGCGCAGGCGCGCACCCCGACCCTGCACCGGTTGTTCCGGGACTACCCCAACCGCATCCTCCGCGCGCACGGCAAGGCCGTCGGCCTGCCGAGCGACGAGGACATGGGCAATTCCGAGGTGGGCCACAACGCCATCGGCTCGGGCCAGATCGTGGAACAGGGGGCCTCGCTGGTGAACAACGCCATCGCCACCGGCAAGATCTTCGAGCGCGACGCCTGGAAGGAGATTTCCGGCAACGCCCGCGACAAAAAATCGACGCTGCACTTCATCGGGTTGTTCTCCGACGGCAACGTGCACGCGCACATCGACCACCTCAAGGCCCTGATCCTGCAGGCCAAGAAGGAGGGCGTCGGAGCCGTGCGCGTGCACGCGCTGCTCGACGGCCGCGACGTGGGCGAAACCTCGGCGCTGGACTACATCCTGCCCTTCGAGAAGTTCCTGAAGGACATCCAGGCGGTGGACTTCGACGCGCGCATCGCCAGCGGCGGCGGGCGCATGTTCCTTACCATGGACCGTTATGAGGCTGACTGGGGCATGGTGGAGCGCGGCTGGAAGGTGCACGTGCACGGAGAGGGGCGGCATTTCGCCTCCGCGGCCGAGGCCGTGCAGGCCTTCCGCGACGAAATCCCGGGCGTGGGCGACCAGAACCTTCCCGGGTTCGTGATCGCCGAGCACGGGCTGCCCGTGGGCCCGGTGCGCGACGGCGACAGCGTGGTGTTCTTCAACTTCCGGGGCGACCGCGCCATCGAGATCAGCAAGGCCTTCGAGGCCCTGAACTTCACCGCCTTCGACCGCGGCCACCTGCCCAAGGTCGTGTACGCCGGCATGCTGGAGTATGATGGCGACGAGCACATCCCCGCGCGCTACCTGGTGCCCCCGCCGGAGATCAAGCAAACCATGAGCGAACTTCTGATCGGGGAAGGCGTTTCCCAGCTGGCGATCAGCGAAACCCAGAAGTACGGCCATGTGACCTACTTCTGGAACGGCAACCGCAGCGGCAAGTTCGACGACAAGCTGGAGACCTGGGTGGAGATTCCCTCGGACCGGGTGTCCTTCGATGAGCGCCCGTGGATGAAGGCCGCCGAGATCACGGACGCGCTGATCGCGGAGCTGCAAACCGGCAGGCACCGCGCGGGACGCGTGAACTACGCCAACGGCGACATGGTGGGACACACCGGCAGCCTGCACGCGGCGACCATGGCGATGGAGGCGGTGGATCTCGCGCTGGGGAGGCTGCTGCCCGTAATCGACGCGTTGGGCGGCATGGCCATCATCACCGCCGACCACGGCAACGCCGACGAGATGTACGAGATCGACAAGAAAACCGGCCTGCCCTCGATGGACAAGAACGGGCGCATCAAGCCCAAGACCAGCCACACGCTGAATCCGGTGCCTTGTATTTTCTATGACAATGTCAATAACGGAAAATACCAATTGGCCGACCTGCCCGCGGGAGGCCTGTCCAACCTCGCCTCCACGACCGCGAATTTATTGGGCTTCGAAGCGCCTGATGTCTGGGATGCATCATTGATTCGCTTGTAGTTCTTGATTTTCAAACATCGACGCGGGTCTCGGCGGTATATTCTGCGAAACGGGATATGCCGCCGCCTGGCGGCCTTCCCGACAGAAAGGTCCGCACTCCCATGTCTCTCAAGCCAATGAAAATTTCCCTGAGCCTCGCCGCCCTCTTGTCGGCTTTGACGGCCGCGCAAGCCGCCCGCGTTCCCGCCACCTCGGAAGGAACGGGCACCGGCACCCGCTGGACCTTTACCAGCGGCCCCGCCACCTTGAAATCCGGGGCCAAGGCCGCCGGCCGCATCATGTCGCTCCAGTATGCCGGCCTCGAAATCCTGCACATGGATACGGCTACCGCCACGAATTACGGCTCCACCTTC
Organism: Fibrobacteria bacterium; assembly: GCA_021155885.1. Lineage (GTDB taxonomy): Bacteria > Fibrobacterota > Fibrobacteria > UBA11236 > UBA11236 > UBA11236. The sequence continues at coordinate 17,529 of JAJNBB010000002.1, forward strand.
TGGCCCAGCCCGCAGGCGGCCTGGGCGAGCAACTGGCCCCCCTCGGCCAACATCGACGGCAACGGGGCCTACACGGCCATGTATACCGACACCTCGCTGGTGCTCAACGGCCAGACCGACGCCACCAACAACGTGCGCATCAACAAGCAGTATTGGGCCAACTCGGCGGACACTTCCTTTGGCCAGCGGTTCACCCTGATCAACACCGGCACGTCGGCGAAGGCCTGGGCTCCGTGGCAGGATACCCGCGTCGATACCGGCGGCATCTATTTGTTCCCGAAGGGAACCGGCGCCCCGACCGGCGATCTCGGGCAATTCGTCAAGGATTCCAACAACATCAGTTGGTACCGTCACGACGCCAATAACACGCTGGCCTCCGGCACGACCAAGTTCTACGCCGACGGCTCCCTCGGCTGGTTCGCCCACGTCAAGGCGAATCGCGTCGTGCTCATCAAGAAATTCAGCGACACGCCCGCGGCGAAAAAAGCCCCCGGAGTCGAGAACGAAATCGAACTCTACTCGACCAACAGACCGCTTACCGGCACGGATTTCGTGGAGATGGAGGTCCAGGGTTCCTATGACACGATCCCGGCGGGCGATTCCATCGTCTGGAACATGAAGTGGTACGTGCGCAAGCTTCCGGACAGCGTCACGGTCGCGGTGGGCAACCCTTCCATCGTGAATTTCGTCAACAAGGTCCTCGCGGGCCCGGTTTCCATCAACGGGAACGCGGCGCGCTCCGCTCGGGCGTCCTCCTTCCAGCTGGGATCCGCCGGCCGCCGGATATCCCTGGATCTCGCGAAGAACGCCGACGTCACCCTTTCCCTGTTGAATTCCTCGGGCCGTGAAATCAGCCGTCTCCACGCCGGGCGCCTCGCTCAGGGCCGCCATGAGTTCGCGCTGGGCGCGGCGATGCCGAAGGGCGTCTATTGGATCGTCCTCAAGGAAGCCTCGCGCCCGGGCATCCTCGGGATGCACAAGCTGGTCTGGCTGGAGAATTAGGCGCGGGCTTTTCGCGTCCTTTGGAGGAGGCCTTCGCGGGCCTCCTTTTTTTTGTCGAAGTCCGCGAATTTCGGGACTCCGGGGGCCCCCGGCCTTGTATTTTCCCCGGCAGTCGCGCCCCATGCACCTACTACTTTTCCAGCATGCCCTTTACATACCGGCTGATCTCCTTTCTTTATGGATTGCTGGTCCATCCCCGCAGCCGTCAGCCGCGACGCGGCGTTTTCGCGCTTTTGTACTACGCCATCGGCGGCTTCGTGGCCTTCATCGTGGTCAGCATGGTGCTGCTTTGCCTGGAGGCCTACAATCTTCCCTTCGCGCGCGACTTCCTGTACGCCCGCATGGGCGCCCCGGTGCTGACCGCCCTGGAATCCCTGCTGTTTTGACCGGCCGAGGGTGAACGTCGTGGTGAAAACATGGCCCTGAAGATCCCGCGCCGCCGCCTGCTGCTCTTCGCGGTCCCCATTCTGCTGCCGGGCCTCGTGCTCGCCTACCTCAGCTTCCGTTCGGTGAAGGACGAGCGTCTGCTGCTGGAAAAATCGCAGGAGGCGCGCTACGAGTCCTTCGCCGACGCCGTGGACCGCACGATCCGCAAGACGCGCCAGGCCCACCTCGAGCGGCTGCGCAAGGATCTGTCGGAAGGGGGCGCGGCCGAGACGCCCGCCGCCGCCTGGTCGCTCGCCTCGCGCCTGCTCGAGAACCCGCTGACGCATTCGGTGGCCGTCTTTCACGGAGACACCGCGATGTTCCCCCGCATGCCGCGCAACGATTCCGGGCCCGCCGAAAGCCTCTCCCCGGCCGCGGAAGGGCTGCGCCGCGGACCGCGCAACGCCCTGGAAAGACAGGTGCGCGAGGAGTGGCGCGCCGGCTTGTACGGAAAGGCGCTCGCGAGCCTGCGCCTGCTTTTGCACGGCCCCGACAGCCTCGGCCCGGAAAACGTCGAGCTCCGGTTCGGCTTTCGCCTGATGGAACTGAAATGCCTCGCGCGCCTTGGCGACGCTTCCGAGGCCGTCGCGGCCGCGCGCCGCATGGTGCGCGACCTCATGGAAACCTCGGAATTGGACTCCTATTATCGAACGGGCTTCTATCTCTCGGAGACGGCCGACCTGATGACCTCGATGGAAAACCTTCCCCGCGACGCGCGCGAGGAATTTTTCACCTTGCACCAGCGCCTGCCCCGCTTTCTTTCGAACGCGGACGTCGTCCGCCGCGAGTGGCCGGATTCGCCCGAGGAAATCCTCCGCAGCCAGGCCTATGGACCGGAGGACTCGCTGCGCGTGCAGTACTACCGGGGCATGCCCTACCTGCTGGTCGGATTCCCCTGGCTGGACCAGGGTGCGCAGGCGCTGATCCGGCTGGAAGACCGCGTGCTGGTGGAAGCGCTGCGCACCGAACTGCAGCAGGACCGCCGCTCGTTGTGGAAGGACATGGACTTCTCCGTTTCGAACCTCCGCGACGAAACCGTCCTGGCCTCCGAGGGATTGAACGCGGGCGAGCGCGAGCCGGCGCTCGAGCGTTCCTTCGAGGAGCAGTTCCCGGCCTGGAGGCTCGTGGTCTACAAGAAGCCGGCGGGCGACCTCATCGCGCAGGGACGCTGGCGCATCGGGCTCCAGTACACCTTGCTGGCCTTCTCCCTCCTCTCGCTGCTGATGGGGATCGTGGTTTTGTTCAAGGCGCTGGCCGACGAGCAGCGCCTGGTCAGCATGAAGAGCAATTTCATCTCCGCCGTTTCCCACGAGCTGAAAACGCCGCTCACCGCCATCCGCATGTTTTCGGAGATGCTGGCGAGCGGGCGCGCGGCCGAGGAAAAGCGCGGGCAATACGCGCAGCGCATCGGCGCCGAGGCCGAGCGCCTGCAGGGCATGATCGAGGGGATTCTCAACTACACGCGCCTCGAGGAAAACCCGGACGCGCTGCGTTTCGAGGAACTCGACCTCTCCGAGGCGGCGCGGGATTCGGCGGCCCTGATGTCGGGAGCCTTCGCCAAGGCGGGCATTCGCCTGACGACCCGCCTGGCCGAAAGCGCCCCGTTGCGGGCCGACTACAACGCGGTGCGCTCCGTGATCCAGAATCTCCTGGAGAACGCGCTAAAATATTCCCCCGCCGGGTCCGAGGTCGTGTTGGAAATCCGCGCGCTTTCCGCGGAGATTATTCTGCGCGTTGCCGACCGGGGCATCGGCATCGAGCCGGCGGACCTGAAGCGTATTTTTGAGAAATTCTACCGGGCCGGGGACGAAATGACGCGGCGCACGCGCGGCAGCGGCCTGGGGCTGGCGCTGGTGAAGCGCATCGTGGACGCGCACGGCGGCACGATCAAGGTCGCCAGCAAACCCGGCGAGGGAACGGAAATGACGATAATTTTCAGGAGGGAAACGGATGCACCGCATACTGATCGTTGAGGACGAGGAAGCCATCCGCTCGGGCCTGCTCGATTTGCTGGAGATCGAGGGCTATGAAACCGCGGCGGTGGCCGACGGCGAAGCCGCGCTGGAGAAGGCCGCCCAGTGGAAGCCACACCTTGTGCTGCTCGACCTGATGCTGCCCAAGTCGAGCGGCTTCGACGTGTGCCGCCACCTCCGCAAGCATCATCCGGATATTTTCGTGATCATGCTGACCGCCAAGAACGAGGAGATGTCCAAGATCGCGGGCCTCGAGATGGGCGCGGACGATTACATCACCAAGCCGTTCAGCGTGTCGGAGCTGCTGGCGCGCGTGAAAACGCGCCTGCGCCGCCGCACCGAGGCCTCCGCGACGGGAGAGCCCGACCTGCTGGAGTTCGGCGAGGTCAAGATCGATTTCCGCCGGTACGAGGCCCTGCGCAAGGACAAGCACCTCGATCTCTCCGCCAAGGAGTTCCAGATCCTGCGCTACCTGGCGGGCCGCGCCGGCGAAGTCGTGACGCGCGAGGACCTTTTGCAGGCGATCTGGGGCTACACCCCCGACAACATGCCCACCACGCGCACCGTGGACAACCAGATCCTGAAGCTGCGCCAAAAACTGGAACAGGACGCGGCCCATCCCGTCTGGATCAAGAGCGTGCGGGGCGTCGGGTACAAGTTCGATCCCGAGGGCTCGCCGTCGGCGGAATGATGAGCAGGCAAGACGGCAGGAAAAAAGCATGGGCGGGCGCGGTCGGCGCCCTCGCCCTGCTATGCCTGTGCCTGGGCCCGGCGCCGGCCGCGGCGCGCGACGCGCGCTATGCCGAGGAACAAAGGGCGCTGGAGAACGCGCGCTACCTGTTCGAGATCGAGGGCGACAACGCGGGCGCTTACGCCATCCTCGACAAGTTGAAGGATTCCCGCAACGAGGAGATTCGCGCACAAGGGCTGTACCTGCGCGGTTTCTTTCTGGAAGAACAGGGTAAAACGGCCGAGGCCATCCGGCTGTATACCGGGGCGCTCGGCAGCGACGGCCTTCCCCCGCCGCAGAAACAGCGCCTGATCGCGCGCCTGCTGGAACTGAACCCCGAGGCCATCAAACCCTTCCGCGAGGCCGGAAAAACCCGGGGGCTGCCGGCGCGCGTGTTCGAAAGCCCCTCGGCGGCGGGAACGGTGTACGTGCTGGCGCAGGCCGGCGACGGGGAACGGGCGACCCGGCTTTCGGTGCAGGACAATCAGGGGATGCTGCGATCGCTGAACGCCGCCCTCACGGCGGACGAAGAGGTTCTCGACGCCACTCCCGACCGGGTGTTGACCCGCAGCCTTTCCCGCCAGAGAATTTTCCTGCGCCGCGCGCCGCGCTTCGCCGCGGTGGTGGCCGAGGAAAAATTCCAGGCGCTGGACGGATTCCTGTTCTCCGGGGAGTCCGGTGAATTCCTGCTCATCGGCGAAAGGGGCGTGCGGCTCATGCGCGGCGCGCAAACGTTGTTCTCGCACCCGCTTCCGGGGCCGGGCTGCGTCTACCACCCCTCGGCGCCGCGCGCGCGTCAGGGCGTTCTCTTCTGTCCCGGCCAGGGCCTCTACCGCGCCGACTTCGCGCGCCGCTCGCTCACGCCCCTTCCCCTCGCCGGGGAGGCCCCCTCCGAGGTCGTGCTCTCCGGGGAATACCTCGCGCTTCGCTATGTGGACAAGGTGGAAATCCGGCGCGGTCCCGCCTTCAACGCCTTTCTCTGGGGATTCCCCTCGGGCCTTCAGGACCCCCTGGTATTGGGCCGCGGGCACGCCTTTTTGGCCTCGGGCGGCGGACCCCTGCGCGCCTTCTCGCTGCGGACCGGCCGCCTCGACTGGCAGCGCGACATCGGCGCCTCCGCGCTGCGGGCCGAAGGCGGTGAACTCTTCGTGCTCACGCACGCCCGCACCTGCCTCGCGCTCGACGAAAGGGGGCGCCTGCTTTACACCTACGAAACCGGATGGACCGAGGAAGAACCCCTGCTGCTGCCCACCCGCGACTGGCTGGTCGTGCAGCAAGCCGGAGGCGGGCGCACGCGCCTCAATCGCGAACTGCTCCGCCTGACGGGCCCCCACCGGGAATACCTGTTCCACGAGGTGAACGCGAACCTCGCGCGGGGCGATGCGCGCGGCGCGCTCAAGGAACTCAATTCCCTGATCGCCCTGGAACCCGGCAACGGCGCGGCCTGGCGAGAAAAAGCGCGCCTGCTGCCCGGCCTCGGCGCCTCCCGCGCCGAACAGACGCACGCCTGGCTGCAGGCCGCGCGTTCCGCCGGCGCCGCGCCCTGGAGCGCCGATCCGGCGTTCCGCAGCCTTTCGGCGGGTCTCGGGGCCGCCTGGACCTGGAAACGGCAGCCGGGTCCGCGCTTCTTCCCCGCCCTCACGGGCGGCCGCCAATTCGCCTTCTACGTGGAAAACGACAATCAAACCCTGGTGGTTCTCGATTCCCGCTCGGGCGCGCTCAAGGGAAGCTACCGCTTTCCGGAACCCCTCGATCTCAAGGTGGCGGCATGGACGGGAGACACGCTGGTGGTATCGAGCGCGACCCGCCTGTACCTGATGGCGCCGCTGCGCGGGACCACGGTGCTCGCGCAAATCCGGCTGCGCAATCCCGTGGGACAGGCGCTGATGCTGCCCGAAGGTCTGCTCCTCAGCGACTGGAACGGGAACCTGCAACTGCTGGATCTCGCCGCGCGGCGGCCGCGCTGGGAAGCCCGCCTGGGCCGCGGAGGGCTCTTGCTGGCGCGCGTGAAAAGCGCCGGCGAGGTGGACGTCGCCGAAATCGAGGGCGGGTACCATCGCGTCCGCCTGCAGGACGGACGGAGCCTCGGGAGCCTGCGCCTGCCGCCGGGAACGATCACGGAGATCCACGCCGGCGAGGACCTCGCCTACGTGGGCTACAACGAAGGGCTCATCGTCGGCATCGACCGCGCCCGCACCGCCATCGCCTGGCAACGCGACATGGGAGAGCAGATCTTCAGCCTTTCCGGGCGCGGCGACCAGGTGCTGATCGTCGGAACGGCCTCGAAGCGCATCCTCAACCTCCGCGGCAAGACCGGGGCCCCGCAATCCCAGACGCAGGTTTCCACCTATCTGTTCAACCGTCCCGTCCTCACCGACGAGGGCTATTGGATCGGCACCACCGAGCCCGCCCTCGAAAAGCGGTCCTGGGCCCACGTCGTGCTGCTCAAGCTGCCCCTGACCGACATGCCCGGAACGCCCTCCTTGGTGGGCCCCGGCATCGCCGTCTCCACCCTCGACAACTTCATCCTGCTGTTTCAGGCAAAGTGAGGTTATTGCTCGTAGCGAACAGCGTACAGCCGGAAAACCCGGAATGCAGCGTTTGCTGTCAGCTGTACGCTGTCCGCTAGTTTCTAGGTTTTCCGCCCCAGGAGGCCCCATGGTCCAGAAAAAGTTTTTCGTTCCCAACCTCTTCACAGGCCTGAACTTCCTGATCGGGATCTACGCCATTTTGCTGATGGCCGAAGCCCTGATTCCCGACCGCGGCGGGCGCTCCGTGCTGGGTTTCGGCAAGCCCCCGCTCGTGCTCGCCGCCTGGATGATCACCTGGTGCGTCCTGCTCGACAAGCTGGACGGGTTCATGGCCAAGTTGCTGAACGCCTCTTCCGAATTCGGGGCGCAGTTCGACAGCCTCGCCGACCTCATCGCCTTCGGCGTCGCTCCCGCGCTTCTCGTCTACTACTACCTCCAGTACGTCGCCGCCGACTGGGCGGCCACGCACCGCCCCCTCATGATCGCCTCGCTTTCGGTTTACGTGATTTGCGCGGCGCTCCGCCTGGCCCGCTACAACGCGGTCGACTCCGACGAGCTCAAGAATTACTTCCAGGGCCTTCCCTCCACCTTCGCGGGCGGCTTCGTGGCGCTCAGCGTGATCCTCCACCACAAGTATGAGCTGGCCGGGTCGTTCCCCTTCAGCCTTTCCATGCTTCCGCTCCTTCTCATCCTGACCGGATTGCTCATGGTCAGCCCCTTGTACCTGCCCAAGCTGGTGCGCCGCGACAACAAGGTCGCGAACACCATTCAGATCGTGAACGTCTTCATCGGCTACCTCTGCGGCTTCGGCATGGTGCTTCCGGAGTTCCTCCTCCTCCTGCTGCTCACCTACGCCGGATGGGGCTTCACGAAGGGCCTCGCGCACAAGGCCGAAATCGACCAGCGCCGGGCTTCCGTCGAAACCTGACGTCGGGTCGAACAACGCGCGTCGTTCCGGGCGCAAGGCATTGCGCCCCTACTCCCCGCACGACCCGAATAGAGTGCCCGGCGTAGCCCCCGCCTCTCCCGTCGCGGAGCGCGGAGGCACCTGGCACCAGGCTTCCGCCGCGCGGCGCGCGGCCAGGTGCGAGGGCTTCAACGACGTCACCTTTCCCGTAGCGATGCGCGCCGACACCGCGTCCGAGGCGGACGTGGTATAGGTCAAGGTATCCAGCCTCAACGCGCCCGAACCGGCGGCGGGGCAATTGAACTCCAGCCTCGCCGACGTATTGGTCAAGGTCAGCGGGGAAAGAAGCATGCGCACGTCGGCGAAGGCCACCGCGCTGCGCCCCACCACCAGCCCCCGCGCCGGGGCCACCACCGTCCCCGCCGGCAGCACCGTCACCATCCCCGTCGAGGTTCCGGCATCGCGCAGGATCTGGCAGCCGGAAACGTCCAAAGTGTCCGACATGCGGTTGAACAGTTCCAGCCATTCCCCGGTATCGCCTGAATCCTCGGCCGCCGGAATCGGGTAGAGCTCCGAGAACACGACCTCCCCGAAAGCGGCGGGCGCGCGCCGGCCCGCCGTGAAATGAAAGGTCAGGGAGGTGGTCTTCGGCTCCCCAACCGTCATCGCGATCTGCAACTGCGGAAACGTGGTGACCAGGGGCATGACGAGAGCCACGTTCTGTCCCTTGGGAACGTGGACCCCGGCCTTCGACGCCTTCGCCAGCGTGTCCCCCGCTACGCCCCACAAGGCCAGGGAGACCGCGTAATCCCGGTCGCCGGGAACGCGGTCCAGGCGGAAGTTGCGCAGCTCCCCGTTTACCGTGGGCGCGGCCGACAAGGTGTCGGATTCGTTCCATACCACCAGCCGTCCGCCCGCCACCGTTTTGGGAAAGTCCAGGGGGATGTGGATGCTGGCCGAGAGCCCCGAAAATTCGGGAAGACAATGCAGCACGAGGGAATTCTTGCGGTCGGTGTACAGCGTCGCCGTGGCCTCGCCCGCGTACAAAAGCTTCCGTTGGCCGTAGAGCCGCACCTCGAAGCGCCGGTTTTCTCCCGCCGTCAGGTCCGACAGGGCCACCGTCGCCGAAGCCCCCGCGAACCCGAACTCCGCCGCCGCCATGTCCGGCGCCGTCACCCGGATGTGGATGGAATCCGTGGCGGGCGCCGCCCCGGATTTGGCCGCGCCCGACTTGGCCAGGGCCGCCGCATGGATCCGGATTTCCACGGAAACCCCGGCCGCCGGGGAGGGATCCGTCCCGCGGCCTCCGGAAAACAAGCATCCCGATCCCATCACCACCACCATCGCCATCACGCCCGCGCTCAACAAAAATTTCGTTTTCATCGTGTCCTCCCGGTTGAATTGACCGGGGCATAACCTAGCGGGAAAACGGTTCGCGCGTCGTGACCGCCGTCACCCGCGCCGAGCTACATTTAGGGCATGCGCATCCGCTTTTTCGGCACCGGGACCTCGCACGGAGTCCCCGTCATTGGCTGCCGATGCCCTGTTTGTACCTCCCGTGATCCCCGGAACAAACGGAACCGTACGGGAGTTTGGCTGAGTGACGACGGTCACTCCATCGCCCTCGACGTTTCGGTGGATTTCCGTCAGGGCGCCCTGCGGCACGGCATGGACCGCCTGGACGCGGCCCTCATCACCCATGGGCACTCCGACCACATCGGCGGCCTGGACGACCTCCGGATCTTCGCCCAGGTGAGCGGGAAGGCCACGGTGCTGTACGGCATGCCCCAAACCTTCGCGGAAATCCGCGAGCGCTTCGCCTATGCCTTCGCGCCTCCCCGGGAGTACGGCGGCGGGACGCCGCAATACGACCTTCGCCCCGCGGACGGCCCGTTTTCACTGCCCGCTTCCGGTCCAAGCGCGACGGGTAACTGGAAGGTTACCCCGCTTCCCGTCCTGCACGGCCCCGAGCCCATCCTCGGATACCGGGTCGACGACTTCGCCTTCATCACCGACGTCACGGAGATCCCGGATTCCACGATCGCCCTGCTAAAGGGCGTGAAAATCCTGGCGCTCGACTGCCTGCGCGACAAGCCCCATTCGACCCACCTGCATTTCGACAAGGCGGTGGAGTACGCGCAGCGCATCGGGGCGGAGAAGACCTACTTCATCCACATGACGCACGAGCTGGAGCATGTGGCGACCGAAGCGCGCCTGCCACCCCAGATCCGGCTGGCCTACGACGGGCTTGAACTCGAGATTTAAGGCGAGACCCGATCCGTGAGCCCCGTCCTTTCTGCAGGCCCGTTCTCGGCGTGGCTGCGCGCCGCGCGCGAGGCGCTGCGCACCGGCGCGGGCGCCGACGTGCCCTGCGGCGACTGCACGGCCTGCTGCGCCTCCTCCTACTTCATCCACGTCCGGCCCGGGGAAACGGCGACCTTGGACGCCCTGGGAAAAGACGCGCTGATCGATGCGCCCGGACTGCCCGCCGGGCATAAACTCCTCGGCCATGGAAAGGACGGAACCTGCCCCAAGCTCGTGGAAAACCGCTGCACGGTCTACGCCCATCGCCCGCAAACCTGCCGCGCCTATGATTGCCGCGTGTTCGCCGCCGCCGGCATCCTGGAAAGCCCGGACAAGCCGCGCATCAACGCGCGCGTGGAACAATGGCGGTTCGACTACCCCACCCCGCGCGACCGCGAGGAACACGAGGCCGTCCGGTCGGCCGCCCGCTTCATTACAAACAATGCAGGCTTGTTTCCGGAGGGCCGCATCCCCGGCACGCCCAGCCAGCTCGCCGTCCTGGCGATGAAGGTCCACGGCGTTTTCCTGGAGCCCCCGCGCGTCCCGGCCGAAACCGCCCGCCGCATCGTGGAAGCGTCGCGGGCACCTTGAGAGGTTGGGCCGCCCCGATTACGTTGGCGGCCATGAAAACCATTTACTACACCGCCGCCACTTTGGACGGTTTCCTGGCCGATCCGGACAATTCCCTCGAGTGGCTCTTTCAATTCCAGCCGCCCGGCGGCGAAGACCACTATGAAGCCTTCGTGCAGCACGTGGGCGCCCTCGCGATGGGCTCCACGACCTACGACTGGCTGTTGAACCACGAAATCTTCCCCGAGGGCGGCGCGCCCAAGCCCTGGTTTTATGCCCAGCCTTCCTGGGTCTTTTCCTCGCGCTCCCTGCGGGTCGTCGCAGGCGCGGACATCCGGTTCGTTCAGGGCGATGTGCGTCCCGTGCACGCGGAAATGCTGAAGGCGGCCGCCGGCAAAAATTTATGGATCGTCGGGGGCGGCGAACTGGCGGGACAATTTTACGATCACGGCTTGCTGGATGAAATCGTGGTTTCGCTGGCGTCGGTGACGCTCGGCGCGGGCGCGCCGCTGCTGCCGCGCCGCATCGTCGACCCCCCGCTCAAGCTGCTTTCCGCGCGCCAGTGGGGGGACGGCTTCGCCGTCCTCAAGTACGCTGTGCCGAAGCCGGGGACTTAACTCCACGACTTTTGATATTCCCGGATGCGTGGGTCCCCGCCTACGCGGGGATGACCGTGCGCTTCCACTCCGCGAACGAAGGGTTGGTCTTGTCCCGCTCCGACAAAAGCACGTCGAGCCCCTGGATGGGCCAAGGCACGTTCAGATCCGGATCGTTCCAGGCGATGCCCGCCTCGGTGGCGGGATTGTAGACGTTCGAGCATTTGTACAAGACCTCGGCCGAGTCCGACAGCACGACGAAGCCGTGGGCGAAGCCGACGGGCACGTACAGCATGGGGGCTTCGTCGGGCGTCAATTCGACCCCGAAATGCCGGCCGAAGGTGGGGCTTTGGGGACGAATGTCCACGGCCACGTCCCAGATGACGCCCGCCGCGCAGCGCACGAGCTTGACCTGGCCGGGAACGGTCTGAAAGTGCAGGCCGCGCAAGGTGCCTTTCGAGGACTTGCTGTGGTTGTCCTGCACGAACACGGTGTCGATGCCGGCCGCCGCGAAGGTGGCCTGGTTGTAGCTTTCGAGGAAAAAGCCGCGCGCGTCGCGAAAGACGCGCGGCTTGACGATCAGCAGCCCCTCGAGGGGCGTTTTTTCCACGGTCAGATTCATGCCTTCACCGTCTCCTGGATGCCGGATTCTTCTTCGGATTTCCGTTTGTCCGCCGCGCGGCGCGAGGGTATCCCCGCGAGGGCCTGCAGCGCGCCGCGGATGAAATCGATCTCGCGCCGGGTGGGGCGCAGGCGCCGCCACAGCACCCCGATCTTTTCGCGGCGGACCGATTCCTTGCCGTTTTTGCCCAGATAGCCGGTGCGGTCCAGCGCTTCGACGAAGTCCCCGAGCGCCGCTTCGGACTCCTCGAGCGTCGACGCGGGGCCGGCGTGCGGGTGGCTCCAGGGCCCGCCCTTGATCTCGTCGCGGGTCAGGTCGTGCAGCACCACCGTCACCGCGTGCGAAAGGTTCAGGCTCATGTCCTCCGCCGCGAGCGCAATGCGCACCAGATGGGTCATGCACAGGGTTTCCTCGTGCAGCAAGCCTTTCGACTCGCAGCCGAACACCAAAGCGGTGAGCGGACGGGGAACGGAAGGGTCGGCGGCCGGGCCCGCGAACACGGGCAATTGATGGGCGTGGGGATGATCCTCCGGCAGCGCGCCTTCCTTGCGCCGGCGCATGTCGCCGAAGTCGAAGAGGCGCTGCGACTTGTCGCGCACGCGGCGCGTGAAGCCGATCGACTGCGCGCAGTCCGCGGTGGCGGCGGCGACGTCGGGATGATAGGTCGCCCCCTGCAGCACGCTCTCGGCGCCGCAGGTGGTCCAGTAGGCCTTGCTGTCCGCCTCGACGGGGGGAATCCCGACCAGGCGCAGGTCGCTCAGGCCGTAGGCCTTCATCGAGCGCGCGACGGCGCCGATGTTCATCTGCGTTTCGGGATTCGACAGCACGACCACGAATTCCGAGGCGGGACGCTCCAAGGGCTGCGTGGGAAAGGGAACGCGCATGCAGTCTGCCCCGGGGGGAGCCTAAGGCTCGATCCAGCGGCCGTGGGACTTGATCAGGTTGACCAGCGCCTCGGGAGCCTCGTCCTCGGGGATGTTCTTCTGCACGCATTCACGGCCCACGTACAGGCTCACCTTGTTCGGGGCGCCTCCCACGTAACCGAAATCCGCGTCCGCCATCTCGCCCGGGCCGTTCACGATGCAGCCCATCACGGCGATGGAAATGTTCTTGAGGTGGGCCGTCTTGCTCCGGATGCGTTGCGTGGTGCTTTGCAGGTCGAACAGCGTGCGCCCGCAGCCGGGGCAGGCCACGTATTCCGGCTTCGAGCGGCGCACCGCGGCGGCCTGCAGGATGTCGTAGGCAAGGTTCAGGCCCGCCTTCACGCCCGCCGCGCTTTCGACGTGGATCAGGTCGCCGATGCCGTCGGCCAGCACCGCGCCGAGGCGCGCCGCCGCGCCCATGTTGCCCGTGGGGCTGCCGTCGGTGTGGTCGCGCAGCACGATCAAATCCTGGCGCTCCTGCCGGTCGAGCCATGCGGCGAGGTGGCGGTAGGCCCCCGCCAGGTTCGGCAGGAAGGGGTCGCAGGACCACAGCACGTCGCCTTCGGGAATCTCCACGAGATCCAGTTCGGCCAGGTCGCTGATGCAGATCTCCACGGGCTTTCCGGCCGGCAGCTTCTCCTCGTGGAGCGCGCCCGCGAACACGGGCCAGGTCTCGCCGTTGATCCACTCCGCCTTGCGGTCGCCCTTCGGCAGCGCTTCGGACCCGGGATTATGCACGCCCACGGCCACGGGCTCGCGGCCCCCGGCGACCAACGCCCCCAGGTTCACCGGACGGGTGTCGCGGCGCTGGTAGCTGTAAAAGGAAACGCTCTCGGGAAGCTCCGGCACCGCGGGGTAATGCGCCGTGTCGCAAAGCTTCATCAAGGTCTTCGCCACCGGCACCTCGTGCACCGGGTCCTCGGTGAGCGACACGCGGATGGTGTCCCCGAGGCCGTCGAGCAACAACGCGCCGATGCCCACCGAGGACTTCAGGCGTCCGTCCTCCCCGTCGCCCGCCTCGGTCACGCCGACGTGGAACGGGTAGGGCTTATGCGCCCCCGCCGCGAGGCGGTGCGCCAGCAGGCGGTAGGCCTGGATGGCCACGCGCGGGTTGCTGCTTTTCATGCTGAACACGATCTGGTCGAAATCCTCGGCCTCGCACACGCGCAGGTATTCGAGCGCCGATTCCACCATGCCCTCGATGGTGTCGCCGAACTTCCACATGATGCGGTCCGACAGCGAGCCGTGGTTCGTGCCGATGCGCAGGGCCACGCCCCGCGCCTTCGCCTCGCGCACCAGCGGCGCGAAGGCGTCGTATACCTTCTGCGTCCCGGTCTCGAACGAGGCGTCATCGTATTCCTTCATCTCCCCCGCGGCCTTCGAGTCCACGAAGTTGCCCGGGTTGATGCGCACCTTCTCCACCCACTTCACCGCTTCGTACGCGGCGCGGGGCTGAAAGTGGATGTCCGCCGAGATCGGGGCGTCGCATCCCGCCGCCCGCACCTTGGCGACGATGTCGCGGAGGCACTCCGCGTCCTTTTGCGTCGGGGCCGTGATGCGGATCAATTCGCAGCCGGCTTTCCACAATTCCAGCGTCTGGAACGCGGTGGCGTCGATGTCCTTGGTGTTCGTCGTCGTCATCGACTGAACCAAAATCGGGTGTCCCCCGCCGATGACGCGGTTGCCCACGCGCACCGGAATCGTCTCCCGGCGTTCGGGGGCGAACCGGCTCGTTATATAGGGCGGATTATCGGGGAGGATCGCCCCGGCGGTTTTCTGGCTCATTGTGATTGAAAAATAGGAAATGAAGCGTTGGGGGTTGCGAGAATGGCCCCAAAAACCGCCCAGGATTCGCGAAAACACAAAAAAACAACGGTGGCGCTAGAGCGGCAGGCGCGGGACGCGCACCTCGGTTTCGGTTCCCCGGTCCGTTGATTTGATTTTAAAGCGCCCATTCACGGAGGCCGCCCGTTCACGCATGCCTAGGAGTCCAAGACCGGCTCGCCGCTTCCCCTTGGGCAGAGACCCGGAATCGGAGTCAAAGCCTTTTCCATCGTCGTGAATGACCAGCCGAACGCCATCCACGTGCGTCGACAGCCTTATGCTTACGTGACGCGCCTTGGCATGCTTCTCCACGTTTCTCAGGGTTTCCTGCAGGATCCGGTAGAGCGCCAGTTCGGTATCGGCGGACAGGCGCGCCGCGAGCTTTACGAACGCCTCTTTGACGGGAATTCCCGTCCGCTTGCAGAACTCCGCGCTGATGTCCTGAAGGCCCGCCGCCAGGCCCAAGGTATCCAAAACGCTGGGCCGGAGATTGCGGGAGATGCTCTCCACTTCGTCGACCGTAGCGCCGATCATGGCAGAGAGCTTCAGGGCCGCGGCCTTCGACTTTACATCGCGGGCCGTAAGGCCCTTGGCAAGCACCTTGCTGTAGATGAGGATACCGCAAAGCATTTGCGTGATCGTGTCGTGCAGTTCATGGGAAAGGCGCACGCGCTCCTCTTCCTGCACCTGCAATACCCGATGCGTGAGCGCCCTTAACCGCTCCTCGGACTTGTGGGCGCCCGTCATGTCGGTCACCACCATGCTGAGCGTGGCATCCCCGGAGCCGGTCCGGGAATCGTGATTCGCGATCGGGCGGATCGAAATATTCACGGGTATCTCCGACCCGCCTCCGACCCGAAGTTTCGCCTGCATCTTGAAGCCCGCCCTGCGGGGCCGCTTGAGAAGGGACCCGAGCACCGCCCGATCCTCAACGGAAAGAAAACGATGGAAAGGTCCGCCCGTAACCTGCTCGAGAGGATCTTTCACCATCCGGGCAAAGCACTCGTTGGCGTAGAGAATGGTCTTGTTCGCCGTGAGCGTCAGCGCGCCTTCATTCATGGATTCGATAAGCATCCGGTAGGCGTGCCCTTCTCCCTCCAGGGTGAAAACCTTGGAACCGTCCTTGCCGGCGACCACCACCGTATCCACCTCGCCCATGCGGATGGCGCGCAGCGCTTCTTCCGCTTCCGCCAACCGGACGCGGAGCCCGGGTGTTTTCAAGCGGCCGCCTTAGGGGGCGGGATCAGGTCAAGCTCGGCGAACAGTCCGGAAATATTCAGCAGGTTGCCGATGAACCGGCGCGCCGGCTTGGGCCGTTCCTTGACAAGGGTCGGCGTGGCAATGATCTGGTTCGCGCGCGCCAACTCGGGCTGCTGATAGATATCGACCACTTCCAGAACAAAATTGTCCGGAATCTCCGCCTCGCACAAGTGGCGGATCCTGAGCACCGCCTCGCGCGACCGGGTCGTGGCCCCGGCCACGAACAGGCGCATGACATACTTTTTGCGAGGCCCCGCGCTCCCGGATTGCGGAGAAGTCCTTGCGACGGGAGGCGTGCGTTTGCGCTTCATGGGTTCACTCCGGTTTGCCCGCGAGGCGAAGATCCAGCCCGACCAGGGCCCTTTCCGTATCGGAAAGATTGCCGATGAGCACGCGCACGGGCTTCGGCAATAACCTTACCACCGTGGGAATGGCGAGGATCTGGTCGCCTTTGGCCAGCTTGGGATGCTTCCTCAAATCGATCACCCGGATGTGGTAGCGCCCCTTTAGATGGGTTTCGCAAAATTCCTTAAGATTCGCGAGCGCGATTCCCGATCGGGGCGACTGATCGTTCACATACAGGCGCAATTGCCATTTTTCGACTTGGGCGGTTTTGGCAGGAGTCATTTTACCCTCGGCCTTCCAGGCCTTGCGCGCGCGGCGCGCGGCCCCGCGACCACCTTGGCGTCGGCCTGCCGCAGAATTCCCGAGGCCGCGCGTTCCGTGGTCAGCAAGCGCGTTTGCGTTCCAACCTGTTCGGCGATGCGCCGCAGCTCCAGGGCCTCCGTCTCATAGTCCTCCCGCAGCCCGCCGATTTGCCGCTCCAGGGCCGCCCGCTTACGCTCCACGGCGCGCTGAAGCTGCGCCGCTTCCTGCTGGCTCGCCAGGCCGGCGGCCCTCTCCAGGTCTTCCTGGGCCACGCGCGCGGAGCCCGTCAGCACGCCGCTGGGGCCTATATAAGCGTCCACCAGGTCGATACCCTGGTCCGAAATCAGGAACTCGCGGATCTGGTTCGAATGCGCCATGCCCCGCGCCTTCAGCACGTAAAGCACGCGGTTGCGTTCGCCGTTGCCTTCGTAGTCCTGAAGCAGGAGCCAAGAGTCCATCAACGAGGACATCGCCGCCTCGCTTTGTTGCAGGGCATGCCCGCCCTGGGTCAAACTGGTGAAGAGCGAGGTGACTTGCCCGGCCTTGAGGTAGTCAATCAGCCGGGTCACCATGCCTTTGCTTTCGGAGCCGGTTCCGGCATCCATCAAGCTCGTAATGGGGTCGATCACGACGACATGCGGCTTAAAGGCCGCGATCTCCTTGAACATGGTGGCCAGGTGCATTTCCAGGCCGTACAGGGACGGTCGCGCCGAATGGAAGCGCAACAGGCCCTTGGCGAGCAGGGGTTCCAGGCGCAGGCCGATGGATTGCATGTTGCGGACGATCTGGTTCGGCGATTCCTCGAACGAGAAAAAGAGAACGCGCTCCCCGCGCAGGGCGGCGGCCTGGGCGAAATTGGCGGCCACGATGGTCTTGCCGGTGCCGGGCGTTCCGGTGAGCAAAATACTGCTGCCGCGAAAGAACCCGCGGCCGCCGAGCATGGCATCGAGCCGGGGAATGCCCGTGGCGATGCGCTCGTTGGAAATCCTATGGTTCAATCCCAGCGAGGTGATGGGCAGCACGCTGATGCCGGTCTCGCCGATGAGAAACGGGAATTCGTTGGTGCCGTGCAGCGCCCCCCGGTATTTCACCACGCGCAAGTGCCGGGTGGCGATCTGATCGCAGACGCGATGATCGAGAAGGATGACGCAATCGGACACGTACTCTTCCAGCCCGTGACGCGTCAATTGCTCGCGCCCGCGTTCTCCGGAACCGCGCTCCGCCGTGATCACGGCGGTCACGCCCTTGTCCTTCAGCCAGCGGAACAGCCGCCGCAGTTCGGCGCGCAGGATGGCCTCGTTGGGAATGCAGGCGAACAGGGCCTCCAGCGTATCCAGGACCACGCGCTTCGCGCCAATGGAATCGATGGCGTAGCCCAGCCTTACGAACAGCCCCTCGAGATCGTAATCGCCGCTCTCCTGCAGTTCGCTGCGTTCCAGGTGGACGTAGTCGATGAGGATTTTTTTGCGGCGAACAAGGCCGTCCAGGTCAAAACCCAGTGACGACACGTTGGCCTTGAGCTCGCCTTCGGTTTCTTCGAAGGACATCAGTACGCCCGGCTCACCGAACATGGCCGCGCCGCGCACCAGGAATTCGGCCGCCAAAAGCGTCTTTCCGCAGCCGGCGCTGCCGCATACCAAGGTGGGCCGCCCGCGCGGGAGGCCTCCGCCCGTGATTTCGTCGAGCCCTTGTATGCCCGTGGGGCACTTGGGCAATTGCCTCACCGGCGGAGCGCGTTTAACGACGCTTTTTTTCATTCGGGGTCCTTTGGAAACGCCACTTCCAAATACCCCGCCCGGTGAGAAGACGGTATGGGGTCAAACCCTACCCCAGGCGATAAACCGCGTCCGGCGCCCTTCACGCCGCGGGAAGCCGGTTCCTTGCAGGGCGCATCTGAGATGCGCCCCAACTATGCGGCCAACAATTGCTTTTTGAACTCCCGCGGCGAGACGCCCTGGATACGCTTGAACGCCTTGGAGAACACGAACGGGTCGCCGTAGCCCACGCGCTCCGCGATCGCGTCGAGATTGTCGTCGGTGGCGCGGAGTAAGTCCATCGCGCGCTGGATGCGGAGGCGGGCCAGGTAATGCCCCGGCGTGTCCGACGCAAGCTTCTTGAAGCGCTGCGCGAACGCCGCGCGCGAAAGCCCCGCCCGTTCGGCCAGCTCCTCCAGGTTCCAGTCCCGCTCCGGGTGGGCGTGCATCGCCTCGATCGCCCGGTGCAGGTGCGGGTCCCGCAGCGCGCGGCTCCAGCGGCCTTCGCCGGCCCCTTCGCGGTTCACCCCTTCCCTCTCCAGCCAGTTCCGCAGGATGTAATGGAACATCACGTCAAGCAGGGCCTTCACCACCGCCTCCGAGCCTTCCCCGCCCTGAGCCAGCTCCGCGGACAACAGTTGCTGCGCGACGTTCAAAGGGCTGTGCGCGGGGATTTCGTTGGACCGGATCACGATCATCTCCGGGAGCTCGGCGAACAAGGGATGGATGGGCTCCGTCTGGAATTGATAGAGGCCGCAGGTGACCACCGCGAGCGGTGGGACGTCAGTATCCTCGGGCACCGGGAAGGGACCGGCGCGTAGCGCGGTCGGGGCCTCGGTGACCCTATCCGTGGATACTACGTGGTCGAAGCCGCGGCGGATCAGCACGACATCGCCGCGCTCCAGGCGCAGCGGCGCGTCGAAGCGCGGCGCGCGGATGTAGGCCTCGCCGTACGTGACGATGTGGAAGCCCATGCTTTGGTTGCACGGCAGTTTCATCGCCCAGGGAGAATGGAAGGCGTGACTGACCAATAGGGATTTGCGCAGGCCCGCGGAATTCAGGATGTCGGTCAGCACGTCCATGGGTTAAAAATACGCTTTGTTTAAAAATCCCGCTATAAATATTTAAAGACATGTTTAAAGGACATAAAACCATGTTTAATCCACATAATTCCTCATAAATTACCTCCATCACTTCAAACAGGAGGCCATCATGGCTCAGATTCTGATCGTCGGCGGTTCGGGTACGGTAGGTTCGGAAATCGTCAAAACGCTTAAGGCCGAAGGACATTCCGTCCGGGTCGCCACCAGCAAGCCCACCACGGAAGCGGGTAAAATGCATGTGAATCTCCTCACCGGCGACGGCCTCGACGCCGCGTTCGAAGGCGTGGAGCGCGCCTTCTTCCTCTCCCCCGGCGGCTACGCCGACCAGTACGCCATCTTGGCCCCGCTGATCGCCAAGGCCAAGGAAGCCAAGCTCAAGAAAGTCGTGCTGATGACAGCGCTGGGCGTCGAAGGCGCCGAAGGATCCCCCATGCGCCGCGCCGAGCTCGACCTCATCGCCTCGGGCATTCCCTACAACATCATTCGCCCAAGCTGGTTCAGCCAGAACTTCGTGAACTTCTGGGGTTACGGCATCAAGACTGCGAACACGATCGCGCTCCCCGTGGGCGACGGCAAGGCCGCCTTCATCGACAGCCGTGACATCTCGGCCGTGGCCGCGAAGCTTCTGACGGACGACAGCCGCAATGGCCAGGAGTACACGCTCACCGGTCCCCAAGCCCTGACGCACACGGAAGTCGCGAAGATTATCGCCGATGCCACGGGCAAGCCGGTGACCTTCAAGGACATCTCGCCCGACGAACTCCGTCCCGTGTTGGTCGGAGCCGGCATCCCGGCGGACTATGTGGAATTGCTGCTGGTGTTGCTCAGCTACATCAAGGCGGGGTATACGGGCGCGGTCACGAACAGCGTCGAGGAAATCCTGGGCCGCAAGCCGCGGGACTTCCGGAGCTATGCCAAGGAAGCGGCGGACAGCTGGAAGTAGTACCCGTCATCCCCGCCCCCGCCTGCGCGGGGGCAGGCTCCGGCGGGATCCAAGCAACGAAGGGTTAAAAACGAAAAACGCGGGGCGCCTTGAGCCTCGCGTTTTGCGTTCCCTGTCCCCTAAAACAATCCGTGCAAACTCTTCCCCGGCCCCGCGAGCGCCTCCACCCTCTGCGCCGTATCCGGATCCGAAACCAGCGGCGGCGCGTGGTGGGGCTTGAGGCGCGCGTCGATCACGAGCGGTCCGCGGCAGCCCCAATGCTTGTTCTCGGTGAAGGCCGCGACGCCGTGAACGTCGCGCGCCGGGTCGGAGCGGGTGAAGGTGGTCCACAGGAAGTTGTCGAGCGTGGACGCGGCGAAGGCCGGGTCGTCTGCCATTATCCATAACGGCAGTCCATCGGCCTCGGGGAGCAGGCCCGCGTCGCGCAGGTGGTGCGAGAACTTTTCGATCTCGAGCATCAGGTTTTTGGGCGAGGCGTTCTCGCCCTCGGCGGCTGGGCCCCCGAACACAAGCACGCCCGGCTGCGCGAGGTGCGGCGGCGACCAGTAGGGCGGCCACGCGTCGAGCAAGGTTTGCGGGATGCGGACGAGGAGGTTGCGGCGGGGCGCTCCGGCCACGGTGACGACCAGCTTCGAGCCCTCGTTGAGCGCGCCGCCGCTGTAGTCCAGCGTGTCCATGGTGGTGTGCGTGGTGAAGTGCAGGTCCGTCTCCCAGCGCACGCGCATCAGCACGTGGCGCAAAAAGGCGCGCACGTTGCGGATGTCGAGGCCGGGATCGTCGCCGTGCGCGGCGAGGAAGAGGTATTTCGCGAGCGACATCTGGCCGTAGCCCAGCATGGCGTGCGCGACGGTGTGGAGCTCGCGGGGCTTGCGGGCGGCGGGCGTCTCGTACGGCACATAGCGGTCATCGGCGATCGCGAGGAGCAGCGGGTGCACGCCCGCCGCCTCCACCGCGTGCACGGCGCGCAGGCCGGGGATCTCGGAGGACAGCGCGCCGTCGGCGATCTCGTGGATGAAGGAAGCGAGCTGCGCGTCCTCCTGCGGCGGACGGCCCACCACGGTGAACGGCCATACGGCATCGCGGCGATGATAGACCTTGTCGATCGTCAGCACGGGGAAGTCATGCGCGAGGCTGTAGTAACCCAGATGGTCGCCGAAGGGCCCTTCGGGCAAGGTGCGCGCGGGGTCGACCCAGCCCGTGATGCAAAAGTCGGCATCGGCGGAGAGGAGGAAACCGTCCCGGCGGGCGCAACGAAAGTGCCGGCCCGCGAGGATGCCCGCGAACAGCACCTCGGGAATGCCCTCGGGCAGGGGCATGACCGCGGCGAGGGAATGCGCGGGCGGGCCCCCGACGAAGATCGTGACGCGCAACCGCTCTCCTTTACGGACGGCCGCATGATGGTGGACGCCGATGCCGCGATGGATCTGGTAATGCATCCCCGCCTCGCGGTCCGGGACGTACTGACCGCCCGAAAGCTGAATGCGGTACATGCCGAGGTTGGACTTTCCGATGCCCGGAGTATCAGGATGCTCGGTGTACACCTGCGGCAAGGTGATGAAGGCGCCGCCGTCCCGCGGCCAGCACTGGATTTGCGGCAGCGCCGACAGCGTGGTCTCCCCCGCCGCCACGGGCGGGTTCGAGCTCGGTAGGGCTAGGCCCGTGCGCGCCCCCCACAATGCCTTTAGGGCCCTCCCCGGATGACGCAACGCATCCGCGGGATCGACCTTGAGCCTTACCAGTTCCCGCGCGCGCCGCACCCCGTCGCCGAGCAGGAATTCCGCGCGTTCCCGCGTCCCGAACAGGTTGGAAACCGCCGGGAACGGGCTGCCTTGGACGCGGGTGAACAGGAGGGCGGGCCCGCCCGCATCGTAGACGCGGCGGTGGATCTCCGCCATTTCGAGACGGGGATCGACTTCCTCGGTGACCCGTCGAAGGAGCCCCCGCTTTTCCAGGGCGCGGAGGCTTTCATTGAGGGATGTGAAATCCATCGCAGTCTCCTTCGAAGGGGGATTTTCGAGCCGACTTTAATAGGGGTCGGGCGATTACTAGGCGGTCAGGACCGCGTCCGCCTCGATCTCGACGAGCATCGCCGGGTCGATCAGCTTGCTGACCTCGACCATGGCCATCGCCGGACGGACCTCGCCGAAAACCTCGCCGTGGGCGCGGCCGACGGCCTCCCACTGCGAGATATCCGTCACGAAAATACGCGTGCGCACCACGTCCGCGGCCTTGGCCCCGGCCTTTTCGAGGCCCGCGAGGATGTTTTTCAGGGCCTGGCGCGTCTGCGCCCCGGCGTCGGCGGCGAACTTGCCGTCGGCGTCCGCCCCGGTGGTTCCCGCCACAAAGATGAAATTGCCCACTTTGACGGCCCGGGAATAGCCCAGAATGGGCTCCCATTTGGATCCGGTCGAGATGTTTTCGCGCTGCAAAAAGGCCTCCTGCGTTGATCCGGGGAAAATAGAACTTGTAAAAAGGCTTGTCTGGAACCTCGGGGGGTTTTTACCTTGTTCCGCTCCCCCCAGCGGTCCGCGCTTGATACCAGGACGGCCGCCCAACCTTCGGAGTTTTTATGAAATCGTTGAAATTGGCCCTCGCCCTCGGAACGGCCGGACTCCTTCTGGCCGGTTGCAATAAAGACGGCGGCACCGACCTCAAGACCCCGATGGAAAAGGCCAGCTATATCATCGGCCAGAACATCGGCAACAGCTTCAAGCAGCAGGGCCTCGACGCCGGCGCGGTGGATCTGGACAAGCTCAAGGCGGGCATCACGGACGCCTTGAACGGCGTGAAGCCGACGATGGACGAGAAGGAAATCCAGGAAATCATGATGACGTTCCAGCAGAACCTCATGAAGCGCGCCGACTCCCTGCGCACCCTGAAGGCGACCGAGAACTTCAAGGCCGGCCAGGAATACCTCGCGAAGAACGCGAAGGAATCCGGCGTGGTCGTGCTTCCCAGCGGCCTGCAGTACAAGGTCCTGACCAAGGGCACGGGCCCGGTCCCCGGAGCGAACAGCACCGTCACCGTCCACTATGTCGGCACCCTCACCGACGGCACCGAGTTCGATAGCTCCCGCAAGCGCGGCGAGCCCGCGACCTTCCCGGTCACCGGCGTGATCGCCGGCTGGACCGAGGCGCTGCAGCTCATGCCCGTGGGCTCGAAGTGGAAGCTCGTCATCCCGTCCTCGCTCGCCTACGGCGAACAGGGCAGCGGCCCGGTCATCGGCCCCAACGCCGTGCTGATCTTCGAGGTCGAGCTCCTGTCGACCGCGGACGCGCAGCCGGAGTAAGGAAAATGTCCGGGGGGCCCCGCCCTCCTTCACAAAAAAAGCCCGCGGCAACGCGGGCTTTTTTCGTGGGCCGATTTCGAGCGGGTCGGGCTCGGGCGGGAAAGGACTTAGGACTTAGGGCTTAGGTGGCATAGGTTTTGATATGAGTCCTTGACCTTTGGAGGCCAACCATGCGAAATTATCGTGCGCTCATGATCTGGAAAAAATCTCACGAATTCTCTCTGGAAATTTATCGGCTGACACATGAATTTCCACGAAGGGAAATTTATGGCTTGACAAGTCAAATCAGACGCGCCAGCGCCTCTGTTCCGACCAATATTGCGGAGGGATGCGGACGAAACGGAAACCCTGAATTCATCCACTTTCTTCAAATTGCGCTGGGATCAGCCAATGAAGTCGATTACCAGATCCTGCTATCCAAAGATCTGGGATACCTACCGCAAGCCGACTATGAGCGACTCTGTGAAAGTTCTAGTGAACTTCGGCGGATGCTTGCCACCTTTATTCGGAACGCACGTACCCTACCGGCACATAGGCCGTACCTAAGCCCTAAGTCCTAAGCCCTTCATCAAACTCGGTGCCAGCACGGATGAGTACTTCTTCCGGATCCACGCCTCGTCCGGCTTGTCCTTGCCCCCCTGCAGCAGGCGCAGGTCGGCGTCGAGGGCATAGAGGTAGGGGTACCACTCCAGCTTGAGAGGGGACTTCCAGTCCCAGATCAGGGGCTTGAGCGTCGCCCGATGGGCCTTGAGCTTGGCGGGCGTCAGATCCTTGGGGGCGAGACGCACGAAGGGCGATGCGATCAGCCCCGCGATCTTCTGAAACTCCGCGGGGACATCCCAGGCCTTCAAAGCCTTCTTCCACGCAGTCGCGGGCGATTCGCCGCGCAAAAAACCGCCGAGCAGGTCCAGGTAGAACAGGTCGGTATGGTACAGACCCGTGGGATTGATCAGCATGCCCCGCGTCGTCTTTAGCAGGGCCTTGGACCGGCCCGCGAAGGGGCCGAGGAAGATCTTGCCGGGGCAATAGTCGTTGGCGTAGAGATTGTCCCAGATCACGGGGGCGGCGCCGGCGCGGCGGGTCACGGCTTTCATATCGGCGGCGGAATAATCCGGCGATACGATGGCGCGGCCGGTCCACATCACTTCGATACCGGGAACGATGAATGGCTTCAGGTCGCGCAGGTAGGCGCTCTTTTCGATTCCCTCGGGCGCGAAAAAGTCGCTGTACACCGTGGGGCAAAACCACAGGCGGCGAATCCCCTGCTTTTGCAAGCGCGGCCACAGCTTTTGCAGCATCAACCCGTGCGCCTCGCCCAGGGAGCGAAAGAAGGGGCGGTCCGCCGCGGGAAGTTCCACGGGGATGTCGTCCATCAGCAGGGCGGCCTCTTCGCAGCCCAGCTCCGTGAGCGAACGCAACTTGCGGACCAGCGCCTCGAAGTCCCCGGGCTTGCGGTAGCGGTAGCTCAGGCCGGGCGCGAGCCCCGGCACGACGTGCACGCCCAGTTTTTTGGACGTGGCGACGAAGGCCTTGAAGTCTCCCCTCCAGGCGGCGGGGTAAGGCGCACGCCATTCCTTGCGGTGGTAGAGATCTTCCTTGGGGGCATAGAGATAATGCCCGGCGCCGATTTCCTGCAGCTTGCGGACGAGGCCCAGCCGCTCGGAAAACGTGAGCAGCCGGCCGTAGTAGCCTTCGATATAGCCGGAGAGGAAGGGACGGGTCATTTGGTTTTTTTCGCGCGCGCCGTTTTTTCCAGCGAACGGAGGGCGAGGTGATACCCCCCCGCGACGTCAAGATTGACGCCGGTGATATAGCGCGCGCCGTCGCCGACGAGGAATTCCACGGCATCGGTCACCTCGGCGACCGTGCCCAGACGCCGCATCGGCACGAAGTCGGCGGGGTTGTCGGGCAGTTCCACGCTGTTCGAGAGGATGCCCGGCGAAACCATGTTGACGCGAACGCCCGCGGCGCCGAGCGCCTGCGCCAGCGACTTGGTGAGCACCAGCAGGCCGGTCTTCGAGATCAGATAGGCGGTGTTATGGGTCGACCCTGAAAGACCCTCGACCCCCGCGTAGCCGATGTTGACGATGCTCCCGCCCTTGGGGATCAAGGTGACCAGCGCCTGGATGAGGCGGAAGGTGCCCGAGAGATTGGTTTGCAGGACGGCCTCGAAGTCGTCGGCGGAGAAATCCAGCAGGGGGCCGGTTCTGTACACGCCGACGTTGTTGACCAGAATATCCAACCGGCGCGCGCCGATCGTCTTCAGCCCGGCGCGGACGGAGAGCGCCAGGGATTCCACCTCGGCGGGGTCGCCCAGGTCGCCGCGCACGAGCGCGCCGCGGCCCCCGGCCTTCACGATCGCGCGGAGGACGGCCTCAGCCTCGCGCTTCGACCCGAGATAATGGACGAAGGTGAAGTAACCGGCGGCCGCCAGGCGCAGGGCGATCTCGCGGCCGAGCCGGCGCGCCGAACCGGTCACCAGGGCCGTCCGGGTCGGTGCAGAAGTTTTTTTCGAGGCGGAACTTTTAGCCATGTTACCTCTCCTTCTATGCTGCCGTATTCGCGGCGGGCAAAGCCTCGAACACTTGGACGGAGCGCAGCGAGGCAGGCCCCTCGAGGGCCCCGAGCGAGCACCGCCCAAGTGTTCGAGGCGGCACGCGCGCCGCATGCAGGATAATATTCAGAAGATGGCTTCTCACGCGCACTCCTGCTCCACCGTGACGATCGCGCCCTGCGCGTTCAGCACGGCGCCGGGCTTGCGGATCACGAACTTGCAGCGGCGCAGCGCCGGATGCCGCTCCAGGATGCGCGCGCAGCAGCGTTGCGCCAAGGTCTCGATGATCTGGAAGCGCTCGGCGCGGATGTACTCGGTGAGGTCGGAGGCCACCTCCGTATAATCCACCGTGTCGGCCAGGTGGTCCGAGGCGGCCACGCGCGTGAAGTCGAACTCCATGTCGACGTCGACGAACAGGTTCTGCTCGATCTTGCGCTCGTGCGGGTAGATCCCCACGATGCACGAAATCTTCAGTTCGCGGATGCTCAGGATGCCCACAGTTTTTCCCCTTTGATGATCAAATATTGCGTGATGAGCACGCGCGTGGGATCGTTGAGCGGGCGCTGCGCACCCTCTCCCCCGTTCTTCAGCGCCTCCTCGGCCGGACCCCAAAAATACTCCGCGCCCTCGTGGTTAAGCCGTACCGCGGGATGCCGTCCGGCCACGCGGCCCAGAAAATTGACCAGCACGAAGTGCCGCTTGCGGAAGAACTCCGGGTGCTCCACCGCCTCCTGGGTCAGCACCAGGCGCGCCTCGAGCACCTCGAGCCCGGTTTCCTCGCGCGCCTCGCGGCGAAAGGCGGCCTTCAGCGTCTCGCCGTAGTCGACCTTGCCGCCGGGAATACCCCACTTGCCCGACCACTTGCGCGTCCGCACCAGCAGCACGTCCCCGCCTTCGTCGAGCAGCAGGCCTCCCACCGTGACGATGGGGAACAAACGACGCTCGACGGTGTTGACCTTCCAGATGGCGTTGACCACCTCTTCCACCGAGGTGAAGACGTTCTCGCCGCCCGGCGGCTCTGCGTCGCCCGGGGCCGGGAAGGAGCCAGCCGCCGGGAAGGCAGGGGAGCTCGCCAGGTAGAAGCAGGGAACCGAGGCCGCGCGCGCGGCCGCCCGGGCCTTGGGCGACGCACCCACCAAGGCCGTCTCGTCCAGGGCGAGCCCGCGTTCCCCAATCGCGAGGGAGAGCGTTTCCGGAGAGGCCCCCGAAAACCGCTTGCCCTCGAAAAAAGACCGGATTTCCGCGGGAATCCGGAGAACCTCGACCGCGGAGACGTCTTCCCAGAGAAACAGCCGGTTACGGCGGCCCAGAGCCGGAAGTTCGGGCCCCCACTCCAGCTTGGTGGAGCCCCCGGGGGTGCCGCCGACGATGAAAAGAGAAGCCGTAAAAATCACGTTCATGATGGGGCTAATTATAGGTACTTAGTAGATTACGCCCGTGAATTCCGCACCGCGCACCGGGCTCCAAACCGAAGGCAAATCCGCCCGTTCCCGGGTCCTGGGAACGGTCCTGGGGATTTTGGGGACGGGATTCGGAAGCGCCTTCGCCCTCGAGCAGACCTCCGGCGTCAACCTGACCGCCAGCGAAGGCTTCGGCGCGCGCCAGCAGGGCATGGCCGTGCAGCGCGCGGGCTTCGCGCAGGGCGCCGACGCGGTCGTCAACGCCCCCGCCTCAATGAACGACGTCAACGACTTCACGTTCTCCACCGGACACGCCGAACAGTTCGGGATGGCGCGTTTCGACAACTTCGCCCTGCTCATCCCCTGGCACGCGCGGAGCACCTTGGGCCTCGCGGTCGCGCGGTACTCCGTCACCGGCATCGAGCAGTACGGCTCGGATTTCGATCCGGCCACCGAATCCGATCCCGACGGCCTCTTCGACGCCGCCGACTGGATGGTCTCCGGGGCCTTCGCCCGCCGCTTCGGGGCATTCGACGTCGGCGGCGCGGTGCATTTGCTGCGCCGGCAACTGGACCAAAGCGGGCTCGGCATGCGCGGCGACCTGATGGGCCAGTATACCTACGACCGCCGCTACCGCGCCGGCGCCTTTATCCGCGGGGCGCTGCCTTCCACCGCCGCGTGGGAGGAAGGCCTCACCGAGTATGAGGCGCCCGAAGCGTCGCTGTTCGTCTCGGGCCTCTGGCCCCTCCCCTACTTTTACGGGTCGCTGCAGGCCGGGCTCGAAACCCCCGGCATCTTTCAATACGGAGCCCGCTCCAGCTCGCGGCTCGAGGGCGAACGCGGCATCACCGATCCCGCGTCGGTGATCCGAACCTCGCGGGTCGGCGCGGAATTCAACTTCGACTTCGGCCTGAGTCTGCGCGCCGGGTTCGACGAGCTCGCCCCCTCCGCCTGGGGTTCTTCGGCGCGCCTGGGCATGGGCTACCACTGGCGGAACATCCTGGGCATCGACTACGCTTTCTCGGCCCACCCCTACCTCGACCAAAGTCATCGCATCTCCCTGCGCTTCACCCCCTCGTTCCCCAAGTTCGAGGGCCGCAATTTCCGGCCGCGCGAGCCGCAACGCAATCGGGACCGCATTCCCCGGCCCGATTATCGCCCCACCTATCCCTCGCCCTATACCCCGGGCAAGCCCTTGCCCGATCCGGCCCCCGAGGAACTGGAAGAGGAAGAGCTGGAAGAAGGGGAGATTCAAGAGATCGTGGAGTAGGCAGGGACAGTTGAGAGTTGACGGTTGACAGGGAAGGTAGTCCGTAGGCAAAACTACCGGCCTTGCGGGTCTATTGACCCGTCCTGTCAACTGTCCACTGTCAACCGTCAACTATCTTTCCTCCCGTGAAAATGTCGCATGCGGACTTTCGTCCGAAGAGAAGATCCGGCGTGGTGCCTTCGGGCAAGCCTCGCCGCAAAATCCCGCTGCTGCGGATTCTTCTTTTACTCCTCCTCGCCTTTTTCGTGTACCTGAAGTTCGACTCCCTGTGGACGGGAATCCGCGCCCTGAACCCGGTAGCGTTGTGGGACCGCGCCTTCGGCGGAGACCCCGTCGCGCCGGACGCGCGCGCGCATCCGGTCTGGTCGGCCGACTCCTCGCGATTCTCCCTCGAGTGCCCGGGCGGCCTGCGCGGCTGCTGCGACACCGCCCCCCGTTCCGGCGCGGGCGTGTGCCGCGAGGCGGCCGCCCTGCTGGCCAAGGCGCGCGCGCGGGGCCTTCTGCCGCCCGCGTCTTCCGCGACGCCCGAGTCGCCCCTGCGCCTCCACGCCCGCGCCGGGGTTTCACGCGCCGCCCAGGGCTTCTTCGAGCTCACGGCCTTGCAAGGACGCACCTCGGGAAAAACCGGCGGCGCCTTCGCCCTGCGCAAGAATTCCGCCGGGATCTGGTGCGACGCGCGCCACCTCTGCCTCTCCCGGTCCGCCCCGCGTTCCCCCCTGGCCCTGGGACGGCTTCTGCGCGGCCCCGACTCCTTGGGCGCGGCCCGCTGGGTCTCGGCTTCCTCCGCCGTGCATCCCGTGCTTTCAGGACGCATCGCCGCCATCGATTCGGTCCCCGGCGGTGCGCGCGTGCGCCTTTACCACGGGGGCGAACTCTACACCTCCTATGAACCCCTGCGCTTCGTCCCCGCGGGCCTCCGGCCCGGGGCCATGGTGACACCGGGCAGCGTGCTGGGCGAGGCCCCCTGGCTGGCGGCGGGCTATACGGTGTATTTGCGCGTGCGCCGCGCGGGGCTCAACCTCGATCCGGCCGAGTTCTTCTCGATCCAGCCCGTGGCCGCGGCGGAAGAAGCCGACACCACCGCCATCCCGGATTCCCCTTGATGACTCTGTCCGCGCTGGATTGGAAGTCGGTGTACGCCGCCATGCACCGCGCCGGAGACGCGGCCTTTCCTCCCGCCGCCTTGTATTATGTGCTGCAAACCGTCCGCAAACGCGCGGCGGCTCCGGAGGCCGAGGTTCCCTTGACGCCCCAGGATATTATCACCACCTTTCGGGCCGGCGCGCGCGCCGATTTCGGCTCGCTCTCCCGCGAAGTGCTCGAAGACTGGAACCTCCGCGCGCCCGCGGATCTCGGCGAGGCCGTCCTGCTTCTGGGGCGCTACCGGTGCCTGGCGCTGGAACCCTCGGACACGCGGGAAGCCTTCGCAGCGGATGAACGCCCATTTTAGAGGAAGCCGTGACATGAAAAGAATTTTCGCGGCCCCCCTGCTTTGCGGAGGAATGCTTCTTTCGGGAATGCTCGTCTCCGGCTGCAACCAGACCGTCTACCCCGATCGGGAGCCCACCCTCCTCGAGAACGTGGCGGCGGATTCCCTCGTGTTCTGGCCCCCGTCGTTGAAATACGCGCGCCAGGGCGACACGGTTTCCTTCCTCGTCATCGGCCTTCAGCGCGGCTACGTGTGTTCGCAAATAGAGCTGCTGGGCTGGACCTGGAACGGCGGTGATTCCGCCAGCAACCGTTACCGCCTGAGCTCCGTGATCCGGCTTCCCGAAAACCCGACCTGCGCGGTGGACACCAAGGGGCTGGACTCCCTGTTCAAGCGCACCTTTTCCACCCCGCCGGGCCAAAAGTTGTATTTGCAAACTTCCGCGGGCGTCTCGGCCGACTCCCTGGTTTACGTCGCGGGCGACGGGTACACCCATGTCTTCCAGCACCTCGTGTCCGGACCCGACAGCGCGGTTTTCGGGGGCAGGTTCCTCTTCCACGACTCGGGGTTGACCCGCACGCGCCGCTTCGTGACCGCCGACTCGATGGCCTCGTGCGAAACGTTCCAGTCGGCCGCCTTCAAGCGCCAGGGGGACACGCTCACCGTGCGCGTGAAGCGCCTCGTCGCCGTTCCCGGCTCCGCCGCTTTCCCGCCCTGCGCGAGCCCGCACGCCGACACCGTGGAGGTCGTCTTCGACCGTTACCGGTACCCCTGACCAAATGCTGTATCAAGCGGACTGGCTGCTGAATCCGGGAAGCCCGCCCGTGCGCCAGGGCTGGCTGCGCGTCGAAGGCGGCCGCATCGTCGAAACCGGGTCCGGGAATTTGCCCGAGGGCCCGTCGAAGCGTTTCGCGGGCTGCGCCCTGCTGCCGGGGCTGGTCAACGCGCATTGTCATCTGGAGCTGACCACGCTGGAAAACGCGCTGGAGCCCGGAAAAACCTTTCCCGACTGGGTGCGCGATTTGCAGGGCCTCACGGCGGACTACAAGCTTCCCGATTACCGGGCCTCGGCGCGGGCCGGGATCGAGCGCCTGCTGCGCGGGGGCTGCACCACCGTGCTCGACGTGGGCAACAGCGGGGAGGCGCTCAAGGCGCTGGCCGGAGGCCCCCTGCGCGCTTTCGCCTGCGTCGAGGCCCTCGGACTGGACCCGGCCCACGCGGAATCCCGCTTCGGGAACGCGCTTTCCCTCGCGCGTGCTACGGAGGCAACGGATCGCTTCAGGCCCGGCATCGCGCCGCACGCTCCCTACTCGTGCTCCGTCGAACTTTTGCGTTCCGTGATCGGGTATCAACAATCACGGGGCTTGCCGGTCACGATCCATGCCGCCGAAAGCCGCGAGGAGGCGGCGCTGTTCGCCTCGGCCTCGGGACCGATGCAGGCCTTCTGCAAGCGCATCTACCCCCGAGCGCCCGAACACCGCGGGACCACGCCGATCCGATGGCTCGAGTCCGAAGGCCTGTTGCCCGACGGCGCGCTCGTCATCCACGGCAACACGCTGGAGGACCGGGACATGGAAATTCTCGCGCGCCGGGAGGCCACGGTAGTGCACTGCCCTTCGAGCCACGCCTTCTTCGGCCACCCGCGTTTTCCGTACGACGCGCTGCGCGCCCACGGGGTCCCCGTGTGCCTCGGGACCGACAGCCTCGCCTCGGCGGACTCCTTGTCGATGCTGGAGCAGATGCGGCTGTTCTCGAAGAATCATCCGGAGGTGGCGGCGGAGGAAATCCTGCGCATGGCCACCGAGGCCGGGGCGCGGGCGCTGGGCTTGGGCGATGTCGCAGGACGGCTCGCGGCGGGCCTTCAGGCGGATTTCATCCTCGCGCGACCGGACGGTTCCGGAAGGCACGCGATGGATGATCCCGCCGCCGCCGTGCTCGCTTCGGGCACGTTCATCGAGCAGGTCCTGATCGCGGGCGTCCTCGCCTGAGCGTTCAGGTGCGGCAGGTGCGGATGCCGAAAATCCGGTAGATCGGGCAAAACCGCACCAGGCTGGTCAGCACCAGCACCGCGGCCGCGACCAGCAGGACGATCGCGACCGTGCCCGTGGACTGCGCCGCGAAGTACAGCAGGGCGGCCGCCAGCACCAGGCGCACGATGCGATCCACCGTGCCCATGTTTTTGAAACCGATTTGTGAACTCATGTACAACCTCCGGATGAGTAAGATGCCTCTCAAATCCCGCCTTGGCAGGAAGATTTTCACGGATCGAGCATTCGCGACAGGCCGGCCCAGCCCCCGCCATTGACCACTTCGGCGAAGCCGTTTTCCTCCAGCGCCCTTTTGGCGGAGGCGCTGCGCATGCCGCTCGCGCAGCAGGTGATGACGGGTTTGTCCTTGCGCAGCTTGCCGAGATGGCGTTCGAGATGCGGCAGGGGCAGGTTCATCGACCCGTTTATGTGCCCTCCTCGGTATTCGTCGGGAGAGCGCACGTCCACGATCTGGGCGCCGCGCCGGCGGAGTTCCGCGAAATCCACGGAAGGCCCGGAACCGGCGAGCTTCTTGAGAAAATCGAACATGAATTCCTTTCAGGCGGCGCGGGAAACCGGGTCCGCCGGTGCGGCGGCAGAAACCGTCGCGTTGGTGAAGATCGTCCGGCCATTGTAGACGACCGACCACGTCACGGGCAAAATGCGCTTGAGCATGTGGCTGACGCCGCAGTATTGCTCCTGGGAGCGGGTGACGGCCTCCAGTGCCGCCTCCCGGTCGGCCTCGGAACCCGTGAAGTCGTACTCCACATGGACGGCCTCGTAGACGATGGGCGGACGCGCGGAAATTTCGCCGGTTACCTTCAGGCTGAAGGTGTCGGCCGGCTTCCCCGCCTTGCGCAGCAGCGCCGCGACGTCCATGCCGGTGCATCCCGCCAGCGCGGCGAGCATCAGGGGTTTGGGTATCGGCCCGCGATCGTCGCCGCCCGCGCGCTCGGGGGCGTCCATCACCACCGTGTGACCGCTGACCGCGGCATGAAACTCCATGCCGCCGATCCATTGCGCTTCGATTTCGTGTCGCATCGTACCTCCTGAAAAGAAGGTACCCACGCGCACGGAGCCGGTCTGTTACTTAGGTTACCGTTCTTCGGGAAGCAGGCCGGCCAGCAATTTCACCTGGTTGCGAAACAGCACGACCTTGCCGTCGCCTTCCAGTTTCTTCAGCAGTCGCGAGACCACCACGCGGGAGGTGGCCAGTTCCTCCGCGATTTTTTCATGCGATAGATTGACGAGTGTTCCGCCGGCGGCCCGGGCCTTTTCCTTGAGGTAGGCGACCAGTCTCTGGTCGAGGTTTTGAAAGGCGATCTGGTCGATCGTGCGCAGGAGCTCGTTGAAGCGTTCCCGGACCGTGCGCATCACGAAGGCCTTCCAGGCGGGAAAACGAACCAGCCAGTCCCCCATCGCCTCCACCGGCACCAGCAGCACCTCCGCGTCCTCTTCGGCCACGGCCTGGATCTCGCTCGCCTGGCGGTCCATGCAACAGGTAAAGGTCATCGCGCAGCTTTCCTCCGGCCCCAGATGGTACAGAAAAAGCGCGCGTCCCGCCTCGTCCACGCGCGATACCTTGAGAAGTCCCGACAGCACGATGGGCATGGCCGTCACCATGGTTCCCGGTTCCAGCAGCGACTCTCCCGCCGCGAGGTGCCGTGTTCGCGCCTTGGCGGCGATTTCGGCGGACAGATCGGGGCCGAGGACGTCCTGAAAATGCGCGGGAAGAATCATGGCCCAAATTTAGGCTTCGAAAGGCATGCGGGGAGCCGTTACCGGCCCGTGAAAGCACCCAGCTTGAAGACCTCCGGCGGCGCCGGATTATCCGAAATCCACCCGGGCGCACGGGATACTTCCAAGGTACAAGGCCCGTAGGTAAACACGCGGACCGGCTTGCGCTCCGACAGCTTCCGGAGATTTTCGAGAATTTCCTCAAGCATCCTTCCCGTGAACGGCGTGTAGAGGAAGAACACTGTGCCGTCGGAGAGATCGGCTTCGCGCGCGTCGGCGTTCAGGAAGGTAACACCGGTGATACCTAGATCCCCGGCGGATCGCTCGGAATACTGAACATAGGCCGGTTCGAATTCTACGCCCTTCGCCGGCACGCCGGACAAGAGATGCACCAGGATCGGTACCTGTCCCAGGCCGGAGCCGAGGTCGTAAAAGACATCATCCGCCGTGAAGCCCGCGCGGTCCACGAGTTCCAGGATCACGCGGCCGGGAGTCTTCTGATAGAAAACCATTTCCGGTTCGGGGCGCTTCGTCTCTTCGGGAAGATCACTGGCGCAAAATATTCCATTCAGTAAAATGTCGAAGGAATCGTATCCCTCCGCGGTTTCCGGATTTACGAGACCGTCGGTCCCCGCTATTTCCCACAGCCGCTCTTTCAATTCCCGTCCGCGCAGGCCCGCCATGCGAATTTCTTCGCGGAGATCCTGGAATAACTTTTCATCCCAGGATTCGAGTTCCTCGATGCGGGACAAGATTTCCGCGCGCAGGGCGGACCCCATCGGGCTTCCCGGCAGGCTCATCAACCGGCCCAGGGCGTTCACCTCCAGATGGTCGAGCACCGCCAGGCGCCGGGTGAAGGACGCCCGCAAATTCGGGTGTTTCCGGAGTTGCGAATCCTCCAGAAGCGCCCGTATTTCCTTAAAGGCGACGAATGACTCCATGAAAACAAGGTAGCTCCGCCCACCGACGGAGCGGATTGGCCATTTTCGGGAGCGGCTTAATGGATCTGTATGCGCGTTACCGAATTGCCTTTGTAATTCACCACGAAGGCGGCAACGCCCGGGATGAGGGTGATCTGGCCCGGCGAGGCCCCCACGGTCGCCAGCCAGCTGAACGATGTCGAATCGATCACGGCCACGGAACCCGATTTTTCGTTCACCGCGTAGACCCTGCTGATCGCCGCGTCCCCCGCCATACCGCGCGTGTATTGGCCCTGGGTATTGATGACCGCCGCCTGCGAGTTATCCGCGCCGTTCAGGACCGTCACCGTGCCATCCCCGAAATTGCTTACGTAGACCAGGTTCGCATCCGGGTTGACCAAGATGGAAACCGTCATCTGCCCGCCCATCGCGGCATTCAACTCATTGTAGTCGTTGCGGGTATCGAAAATGCGAATAGGCCACCAATTCGTGCCGCTCGGGTTCCGGTAGCTAGGGCTGCGGGTGGAGGAAACCGTGTACAGGTATCCGGTGCGGGGGTTGATCGCGATCGCTGAGGGAGGCGCGTCCAGGTAAATGGTGTCGAGGAAGGCGAGCGTCGAGCCGTCGATCACCAGAATTCCCAGCTGGCTGTTCCGGTTTTTTTCATCCCTCACCCCCACGTACAAGCGATTGGCCGACGTATCCACCGCCAGGCAGGTCGGGCGGAAAGGAACGGGAATTGTGCCGGCCACTTGGGCGTCGGACCCGATGACGGTGATGCTGAAGTTTTTGTCCATCACCGAGGAGTGGCCCGAATTCGCGACATACACGTTTCCGGCTTTCGTATTTCCAATCACCGCGAAGGGACCATTGCCGGTGGGAAGCGTCGCAGTCACGGAATCCGTCGAGGTCTCGAGGACGCTGATCGAGTTGCCGTAGTTATTGATGGCGTAAACCCTTTCTCCCCAGGCAAGGATATTAGAGGGTTGCTTACCCACGGAAACGGTCTTCAGGACGTTTCCGAAGGCGTCCAGCACCGTAACGTTGTTGCTCCCGGAGTTGGCGACATACACTTTTGGCGTGGAATTATGAGTGCCCACCGTCAGGGCCGAGGGGCTTGTGCCGACGTTCACGGTCTTGATGTCGGCGGCGGCGGTGGCAATGCCGGACAGCAAATTCAGGCCGGCAAGAATGGAAAACAAAGGTTTCAACATAGCAGCTCCAAGGCATGAAGGGTTTGAAAAGGGGACCTTGTGGCGCTTTGTAACAAAACGTCACGGGCGCGAATGTAATAAAGGCTTTAATAAATCCGCAAGCGTGAACCGATCCCGGAGACGGTCTTAAACTTTAATCCGGAAAAACAAAAAAGAAGGCGTTAAAACCGGAATCGCAACGCCACGTTCGAGCGCTCCGGCGTCCAGTTCAGGTCCAGGCCCACCGAGGCGGGAAGGGTCGCGTTGTATTTCTTCACGGCCTCGACCATCCGCCGATCCGAAAGCACGCCGAACCCGGCGCCCAGGGCCATCAAGCCCAAGCCGCCGAAAAGCGAGGTCGCGATCACGGGACCGCTCGGATCCTCCTGCAACGCGCCCACGCAGAGAAGCACCACCCCGCTCACCGTGCTGACCTGTCCCGCGCGCCCCCAACGCGTGGAGGCGGTCAGGTCGGTCCGGGCTTCCGGAACGGTGCTCAGATGGGCGCGCAGGCTGTTCCAGTGAACCCGCTGCTTTGTATCCGCCTCGGTGCGCAAGGTGGTACCCGCGCGGGACACGCTGTCCGCGCGCGGCTGCAGATAGGTAGCGAAGGTTCCCTCGCGGATCTCGACGGGAACCCCGGGCCGCATGGGCCTTACCGGAGGCTTGGGTTGAAAAAAGGCGTGGGCTGGAACCGAAGACAGCGCCAGGAGAACCAGGAATCGACGCATGAAAGCAACCTCCTGTATCCATTCAGGGAACTGAACGGCAAAATATTCGCGGGTCGATTCCCGCCCGCTATTCCGCCAGCTTCTTGTCGATATAGGCCACCAGCGACTTCACGGCCTCCATCGAGGCGTCGAAAGCCTTTTTCTCCCCGGCGTCGAGTTCGACCTCGATCACCTTCTCAAGGCCGTTGCCGCCCAGGATCACGGGCACGCCCGCATACACGCCCTTGTAGCCGAACTCGCCGTTCAGCATCGCGGCCGCGGTAATGACGCGCTTCTTGTCCTTGAGGTAGGCTTCGGCCATGTGGATGGCGGAGAGGGCCGGGCTGTAGAAGGCCGAACCGGTCTTGAGCAGGGCCACCACCTCGCCGCCCGCGTTGGCGGTGCGCTTCGAGATCGCGTCCAGCTTGTCCTGCGAGAGGAAGTGGGTGACGGGGATGCCGCCGACGGAGCAATAGCGGATCAGCGGCACCATGGTGTCGCCGTGGCCGCCCATCACCAGCGCCTGGACGTCCTCGGCGGAGACGCCGATGGCCTCGGCGACCAGGGCCGCGAAGCGTCCCGAGTCGAGCACGCCGGCCATGCCGACGACCCGGTGGGTCGGGAAACCCGTGACCTTCTGCATGGCGTACACCATGGCGTCGAGCGGGTTGGTGACGACGAGCACGAAGGCGTTCGGCGCGTTCTTCTTGATGGCCTCGCCCACGGTCTTGATGATGCCGAAGTTCACGTCGAGCAGGTCGTCGCGGCTCATGCCCGGCTTGCGGGGCAGGCCGGCGGTGACGATCACCACGTCGGAATCCTTGAGGTCGGCGTAGTCGTTCGAGCCGCTCAGGGCGGAGGAGGTCGGGATGATGGGCCCGCCGTGCAGCAGGTCGAGGGCCTTGCCCTGGGGCACTCCCTCGGAGACGTCGATCAGCACGACGTCGCCGAGCTGCTTTTGCGCGGCCAGCAAGGCCATGGTGCCGCCGATTTGTCCGGCGCCGACGAGGGAGATTTTGGTTCTGCGTGCCATAATGAATCCTTTCTAATCCTGTGGTGGGGCGGATCGCGATCCGCCCCTACATCTTCGTCTGGGACGGACAGCCGTCCGCCCCTACAAAATCTTCCCCCGTCGGGCGCCTTGGCCCTACCGGCGCGCCGCCATCGCCTCGACCATCTTGCGGCCGATCTCGGCGGCCGTCTCGGCCACGAAAATGCCCGCCTCGGCCATCGCGGCCTTCTTGGACTGCGCCGTGCCCGCGTTGCCGTCGACGATGGCGCCCGCGTGGCCCATGCGCTTGCCCTTGGGCGCCGAGGCGCCCGCGATGAAGCCCGCCACGGGCTTCTTCACGAATTCCTTGATGTAGGCCGCGGCGGCCTCCTCGTCGCTGCCGCCGATCTCGCCAATCAGGACGATGCCCTCGGTCTCGGGATCCTCGTTGAACATCTTCACCACGTCGAGGTGCGACAGGCCGTGCACGGGGTCGCCCCCGATGCCCACGGCGGTGGTCTGGCCTAGGCCTAGCAAGGTGGTCTGGTGCACGGCCTCGTAGGTCAAGGTTCCCGAGCGCGACACGATGCCGATCTTGCCCTTCTTATGGATGGGGCCCGGCGCGATGCCGATCTTGCAGACGTCGGCGGTGGTCACGCCGGGGCAGTTGGGCCCGATCAGGATGTTCGGGCGGCCCTGCAAGGCGTGGTGCACGCGCAGCATGTCCATCACGGGGATGCCCTCGGTGATGGCCACGATCAGCTCGATGCCCGCGTCGGCGGCCTCGAGGATCGCGTCGGCCGCGAACGGCGCCGGGACGAAGATCATGGTGGCGTTCGCGCCGGTGGCCTCGCGGGCCTCGCGCACGGTGTTGAAGACGGCGAAGCCGTCCACCGTGGTGCCGCCCTTCTTGGGCGTCACGCCGCCGACGACGTGGGTGCCGTAGTCGCGGCACTTTTGCGAATGGAACAAGCCGGCCTTGCCGGTGATGCCCTGGGTGATGAGACGCGTGTTCTTGTCGATGAGGATCGCCATGATGTTAACCCTTGGCCTTCGCGACGGCCTGGGCCGCCTTGCGCGCGGCGTCTTCGAGATCGTCGGCGGAGATGAGGTTGAGT
This sequence comes from Fibrobacteria bacterium, assembly GCA_021155885.1. GTDB lineage: Bacteria > Fibrobacterota > Fibrobacteria > UBA11236 > UBA11236 > UBA11236. Next base: position 56,283 of record JAJNBB010000002.1, read on the forward strand.
CCGGAGGCGGCGATGACCGCCTTGCCCTCTTCGACGTTGGTGCCTTCGAGGCGGACCACCAGCGGCACCTTGAGGCCGAGGTTGTTGACCGCGTTGACGATGCCGCGCGCGATGCGGTCGCAGGGCATGATGCCGCCGAAGATGTTGACCAGCAAGGTCTTCACGTTCTTGTCGGCGGTGATGATCTCGAACGCCTTGGTCACCGCCTCCTCGCTGGCGGAGCCGCCGACGTCGAGGAAGTTGGCCGGCTGCTCGCCGTAGTGGGCGATGATGTCCATCGTCGCCATCGCCAGGCCCGCGCCGTTCACCATGCAGCCGATGTTGCCGTCGAGCTTGATGTAGCTGAGGCCGTATTTGGCCGCCTCGATCTCTCCCGGGTCCTTCTCCGCGTCCGGATCGCCGCCCGTGTCCTTCTGGCGGTAGAGCGCGTTCTCGTCCAGGATCACCTTGCAGTCGAGCAGGATCAGGTTGCCGCCCTGGTCGACCGCCAGCGGGTTGATCTCGAGCATCGCGCAGTCGGTGGTCACGTACAGGTTGTAAAGCTTGCGCGCGATGTCGGCGAACTGCGTCGTCTGCGCGTCGCTCAGCCCCAGGAACTTCGCGGCCTGCTCGATCAGGGCGGCATCCGGGCCCTGGCCCCAGGCCGGCCACAGCTTCAGGATTTTCTCGGGGGTCTTCTCGGCGATCTCCTCGATGTCCATGCCGCCCTCGGGGCTCAGGATGAACACGATGTTCGCCTTCGCGCGGTCGAGCGTGACGGCGAAGTACAACTCGCGCGCCACCTGGCTCTGCTCCTCGAACAGCACGGCCTCGATCTTCACGCCCTCGGGACCCGTCTGGTGCGTCACCAAAGTCATCCCGATCAGCTTTTGCGCGGCTTCGGCCGCCTCGGCGGCGTTCGAGAAGAGCTTGATGCCGCCCGCCTTGCCGCGGCCGCCCGTGAACGCCTGCGCCTTGGCCACGCCCTTTTCGCCTCCGAGCGCCTGTAATGCTTGTGCCGTTTCCGCGGGGGTGAAAATCACCGCGCTGCGCGGCACGGGAAGACCCGCCTTGCGCAGCAGGGCCTTGCCTTGGTATTCATGCAGCTTCATGCTTGGATTGCCTCTTTATTGCCGGATTTTATGAAGGAGAGCGGTAAAAATGCTTAATAAAGACGGGGGGATCAAGCATTTTGGGACGATTCAGGCGGGGGGCGCTTGCGCGGGGAATATCCGAACCGGACGACGGCGCAAGCGCGGTTGCCCGGATTGTCGTACGGGTGGACGCGTCGGTCAAGGGCGGACAGCCGTCCGCCCCTCCCGCGCGATTATTTCAAAACCGGGCAGCCGAACTGGGGGATCCGGAAATCCTCGGGCCGGGGATGGAACGGCGAGACCTTGGCCCGGACCATGAGCCGGAGGTTGGTGTTTCGCAAGCTGGAGACCAGGGAGTCCTGGGCGGTGTGCAACACCGCCATGATGGAACAACCGGTGGCGTCCCGGCAGTTCTCCGGGTGCGTCAGGCACTCCATGAGATTGATCGGCCCCTCGACGGATTCGACGACGTCGAGGATGGTGACGGCCTCCGGAAGGCGCCCCAGGCTCACCCCGCCCTTGGGGCCGGGAACCGCCTTGACGATGCCGTCGCGCGACAGGCTGGCCATGATCCCGCCGAGAAAGGCCAGGGACATGCCCGATTCCTCCGCCAGCACCTGAACCGACACCGGCCGGCACGGCAGCCCGGATGCTTCCGCCTCATAGAAGCGGCGGGTCAGGTTCTGAAGCGCCCGAAGGGCGTAGTCGGTTTTGCGGGTGAATTTCATGATGCTTGCAGAAAGGATTCCGGGAAAGGACCCCTTAAATATACCCACCCGACGGCCCGAAACGCACCCGGCGCGTCCGTTCAGGAATCGTAGAAAGACTCGATTTTACGGTGGTATTTGGCTTCCACTGCGTGCCGCCGCAGCTTGAGGGTCGGGGTCATCTCGCCGCTCTCGATGGCCGGCGGGGTGTCGATGACGTGGAACTTCCGCACCTGCTCCCAGGAGTTCAACCCGCGGTTGACGTGTTCCACGATCTCCGCGAAGCGCCGCTGCACCGCCTCGGACTGGAGAAAGGAGCCCGTCTCGCGGCTGTCTCCGTCCAGATCCTGCTTGAGGGCCAGGAGACTGTCGAAGTCGGGATAAATCAGCGCCGAAACGAACGGACGCCCCTCGGCGATGATGACCGCGGACTCGATCAGCCTGTGGGTCGCCAGCGCCTGTTCGATGGGAAGGGGGGCGACGTATTTTCCGTTGGCCGACTTGAACAATTCCTTCTTGCGCCCCGTGACCGAGAGATATCCCTCTTCGTCCAGGCTTCCGAGATCTCCGGTATGCAACCAACCGTCCTTGTCCAGCACCGCGGCGGTCTCCTCCGGCAGGCCGTAATATCCCTTCATGATGTTCGGGCCGCGCGCCAGGACTTCGCCGTCGGGGGCGATGCGCAGTTCGACGCCCGGAAAGGCCGGGCCCACGGTTCCGAGCTTGCGATGGCCGGGATAGTTGACCGCCAAAACGGGCGAACTTTCGGAAAGCCCGTATCCCTCGTAGACGGGAACTCCGAGGTTCACAAGAAACTTCGCCAGCACGGCGTCGAGCGGGGCGCTTCCGGAAATGACCAGCCGGAGGCGCCCGCCCATTTGGGCGCGGATGCGCCGGTATACCAAAGCCTCGAAGACCTTGTCTTTCCAGGTCAGGGATGCATCAAGGGGCTTTTCCTGGGCCCGCCGTAACGCCGCCTTGCCGATCCGGCCCCGAATGCCGGAGGTTCCGTCGACGAGCCCCAGAATGCGTTCGTAAACCTTCTGAAAAAAGCGCGGTACGGCGGTCAGGATGGTGGGATGGATTTCGCGCAGGTTGGCCCCCGCCAGGCGCGAGCTTTCGGCGAAGGCCACGGAAATGCCCGAGGCCAGGTAGTAGTAGGTCACCATCCGCTCGAACACGTGCGCCAGGGGAAGAAAGGAAAGGGCGCTGTCCTTCGCGGGATCCAGGGGAAAGCAGAGCGACGCGTTCCGCACCTGGCTCACGATATTGCCGTGCGTCAGCTCGACGCCCTTGGGCATGCCCGTGCTTCCCGAGGTGTAGATCAGCGTCGCCGTGTTCTCCGGCTTCAGCAGGGCCGCGCGGCGATCCCATTCGAGCGCCAGGGGCTCGGAGCCTTGCGACCCGGCGTTTTCGGCCCAGAGCCGGCGCGCTACGATTTGCACCTGCCGCGACGACAGCAACACGATTTTCAGCGGGGAGCCCAGGGAGTCCACGATGGGCCGGATCATGTCCTGCACTTCCTCGGAGCCCACGAAGAGAAATTTCATCCCGGAATCGGAAATCTGGTGGCGCAAGACTTCGGGGGCGGCGTTGGGAAAGAGGGGGACGGTCACCGCGCCTGCGCCGAGCGCCGCCAGGTCCGCCATCAGCCAGAACGGCGAAGGTTCGGCGACGATACCGACGCGGTCGCCGGGTTGCAAGCCCATTTCGATCAGGTTTTCTCCCGCGTGACGAACGCTGTTCAGCAGTTCCGAGGAGGAAATCCGGCACCACCTTCCTCCGCTTTTATAGCAAAGGGCGGCCGGGTTGCTGTAAGCCTGTCCGGCATATTGCACGATGCCGGGAAGGGTGGAAAAAGGGAAAGTCATGGTAAGGCCGGTAAAATAGGTTCTGAGCGCAAAATACTGTCACCGAATCTTCTCGTCCCGGCCTTTTTTCCACAAGGAGGCGGGTGCCCGTTCCCGGGTTGTGCAGCTTCGGGAACGCCGGGCGGATGCTTATCTTCCGGTCCATGGAAATTCTTTTTTCGGTCGTCGGGGCATTGGCGGGATTCATTCTGGGTTGGTGGCTGGCCTCCTCGCGAGCCGGCCAGAGCCCCCCTGCGGGCGGGCTCGGGGTCGAGGGCGAACTCCGCAGCCAGATCGCTCAAAAAAACGGACTGCTGGACGCCGCCGCCGAACGCGAAAAACTGCTGATCGGGGATCGTTCGGCGGCACTCGCCGCGAAGGACGCCCTCGCGGCTCAGTTCGAAACCTTCCAAGGTAAACATCAGTCCCTGGAAGCGCGTCATGAGGCGCTGGGCCGGGAACAGCTCCAGGTGGCAGCCGACCTCGCCAAGGCCCGCGCCGATCTAAACGCGGCCAACCACCTCCTGGCCGACCAGCGCAGCGCCCATGAAAAGGCCCTCGCCGACCTGAGGGAGGCATTCAAGGCGCTCAGCGCGGATGCGCTCAAGCAAAGCGCCCCGGAATTCATGCGCCTCGCCGCCGACCAGTTCGCGAAGCTCCAGGAATCGGCCAAGGGCGATTTGAACCAGCGTCAGGAGGCCATCGCGGGCCTTCTCAAACCCCTCGAGGCCCAGCTCAAGACCTATCAGGACCGCCTTCAGCAAAGCGAGAGCGCCCAGTCCACGACCTTGGGCGAGGTTAAAAAGCAACTAGAATCGCTGACCTTGAACAGTCTTTCCCTGGCCCAGGAAACCGAACGTTTCCGCAGCGTCCTGAAATCCAACCAATCGCGCGGACGCTGGGGGGAAGAAACCTTGCGGCGCGTCGTGGAAGCCGCCGGAATGAGCCCTTATTGCGATTTCGTGGAACAGGCCACGGGAGAAGACGGCCGTCCGGACATGATCGTGCGACTGCCCGGAGAGCGGGTGATCGTGGTGGACTCGAAGGTTCCGGATCTGGAATTCATGGCCACGCTCGAAAGCGCCGATCCCGAAACGCGCAAGGTGTCGCTCCGCGCGCACTCGGACAAGCTCAAGGAGACCATCAAAGGCCTCGCCGACCGCGATTATCCCTCCAAGCAGGCCAACTCGCTGGACTACGTCGTGTTGTTTCTACCGGCCGAGTCCCTGTTTAGCACGGCGCTTGAGGGAGACGGCGATTTGATCGTGTGGGCCGCCAAGCGCAAGATCATGCTGGCCACTCCGGCCTCGTTGATCGGGTTGCTCAGAGGGATCAGCGTGAGCTGGGACCAGCACAAGCAAACCGAAAACGGCAAAGCCATCGGGGAAGCGGCGCGCGAGCTGTATAGCCGCGTGGCCAAATTCACCGAGCACTTCGAGTCCATCCGCGACGGCCTGGAGAAGGCGAACAAAGCCTACAATGCCGCCGCGGGGAGCTATGAGCGCATGGTGCGCCCCAGCGGCCAACGGCTGCTCGAACAGGGACTGCCCCGGGACGGCAAGGACCTCGCGGAAATATCCCTGCTGGACACTCCCCTCCGCAAGATCGAAGGTTCCTAGAAGGTTTTCCGCATGCGCGGATCTTCCTTTTTCGCGGGTTCATGGTCGCCGCGGTCCCCGTGGCGGCCGACGGGCCTCTCGGAGCCCCTGTGCTGTCCCGGCGTGCAAAAGTCCGGCTCACGCCCGGCGATGGCGTAATCCGGGGCCGGGGGGGGACAGAAGCCCTGGGCCCTCAGGCCCGAAAGCGGACAGAGCGACACGCTGACCACGCCCTCGGGGCGCGGGAAGTCCTGATACGGGCGGTTGCGCATGGCGAAGTGCATGACGTCGATCCATAGCGGCACCGCATCCGCCGAGCCGGTATGGCCCGGGCCCATGGAACTATGGTCGTCGATGCCCACCCAGATTCCCAGGGTGTAAGCTTTGGTGAACCCCACGAACCAGGCGTCGGAGAAGTCGTTGGTGGTTCCGGTTTTGCCGCCGGAGGGATGGCGGAACCCGCTGGCCCACACCGCCGCCGCCGTGCCCCGGATATTCACGTCGCGCAGCATGGAGGTCACGATCCAGGCGGCCTCCGGGCCGAGGGCCTCGCTGCGCTGCGCCTCATGGCGGTACAGCGTGCGCCCGGCCTTGTCGCGCACGCGTTCCACGAAATAGGGGACCGCGCGCGTGCCGCCGTTGGGGAACACGGTGTAGGCCGAGACCAGTTCCAGCATCGTGACGTCGGCCGAGCCCAGGGCCAACGAAGGCACGGCGGGGACGTTGCGCGCGAAACCGAAGCGCCGCGCGGTCTCCACCACGTTGTGAAGGCCGTATTTCAGCCCCACTTCGACCGCGGGCAGGTTCTTCGACTTATAAAACGCACGCCGCATGGTCATGCGCCCCTCGAATTCGGGCTCGAAGTTGCTGGGGCGCCAGACCCGCGTTGAATCCCAGGCCTCGGGAATCGCGATGGGCTGGTCGTGTAGGATGTCGCCGGGGCTCGCCCCCCGCTCGACGGCGGCGGCGTACACGAAGGGCTTGAAGGAGGAGCCCGGCGAGCGCACGGCCTGGAGCGCGCGGTTGTATTTAGAGGCCTCGAAATCCTCCCCGCCCACGAGCGCGCGCACGGCCCCCGTGGAATTCTCGATGAGCATCAGGGCCGCCTGGGGGTGGCGGTAGCGGTAGCGCAGGGGAAAGCGCTTGGAACCCGTCTCGTCGTCGGGCTTCAGGTAATCCTTCTCGAACCTCGCGTAATGCCGGTCCCAGTTCTCGAGCAGCTGGGGCAGGGGCACCTTGAGGTACTTCGGCATGTCGTAGGCCTTGGCCGTGCGGACCTGCATCCGGCGGCGGATCTCCCCCAGCCGGAATCGCAGCAGGCTGTCGGCCTGGTGCTGGACGGCCGAGTCCATCGTAACCTCGACGCTACCCCCCTGGTTGTACACGAAGTCGTCGCCCCAGCGCTTGGTCAGGAACTGGCGGGTGTGCTCGATGAAATAGGGCCCGAGGTCGGAGGGCGCGCGGTAGGTCTTGGCGCCGAGCGGGGAAGCCGCGGCGGCCTTCCATTCAGCGCGCGTCAGGAAGCCGGCGCGGCGCATGGCGCCCAGCACGACGTTCCGCCGGGCGCGCGCCACCTCGGGATTGTTGTCGGGACGGTAGTACTCGGGACGCTGCAGCAGCCCTGCCAGCAGGGCGTACTGCCCCGCGTCGAGCGAGTCGAGCGGCTTGCTGAAATACCTCTCCGCGGCCGAAGCGAAGCCGTAGGCCCCCGACCCCAGGTATACGTGGTTGAAATAAAACTCCAGGATTTCCTGCTTGGTGTAGCTGCGCTCGATCTGCACCGCCAGCAGGATCTCGCGCACCTTGCGGCCGATGCTGCGTTCGGGGGTGAGGATCAGGTTCTTCGCCAGCTGCTGCGTCAAGGTCGAGGCCCCGCGCGCCCGGCTGCCGAACACCGCGGGCAAAAGGGCCGAGGGATAGGCGGTGAGGTCCACGCCCCAGTGTTCGCGGAAGGAGCGGTCCTCGATCGCGATCACGGCCTGCTTCAGGCGCTCGGGCATGTCCTCCTCGGCCATCCAGATGCGCCGCTGGATGTAAAACTCGTGCACCATGCTGCCGCCCTTTCCCGAAACCCGGGTGATCAGGCCCGATTCCAGGCGCTCCAGGCGCTCCAGCGACGGCAGGGAAAAGGCGAAATAACCGAACACCCCCAGGAGCGCGACGAGCACGATGCCCGTGAGCAGGGCGAAAAATTTCACCCAGGACCAGACATGGGCGCGGTACCCGGCCTTGCGCAATTCCCGGACGAGGGCGGCGATCCAGGCCGCGAAGGCGCGAAAAATGGCTTTCAGGATTCTCCCGACCGTCTTGGCGATTTTTTTCAGCATGAAGATGATAAGGTAGGGAATTGGGGAAGGTTTTTGTTATACTTTCCGTCCCGTCGCAGGTGTGGCCAAACTGGATAAGGCATCTGACTACGAATCAGAAGACTCCAGGTTCGAATCCTGGCACTTGCACGGGACTTCTCTTTATACTTCCAGCGCGCCCCCCTCCCCGCGGGGCTTTCGCGCCCCGCCCCACGGCACGGCCGGGACTCCCGGGGCAACCGCCCCAATTTCCTCTCGCGTTTGACGGATTCCTTACCGGGCTCGACCGGACGTTCGTTTCATCCGCCCGCCCCGGTAACCGTTTACAACAGGCGGGTTGCAAGCGTGGATCGCCCGTCGGTTTCTTGTAGACTGATTCCAGGCCCGCCACGCGGGCGAACCATCACCTGAACCCGGAGTCGTCTCATGGATCCAATCGCACTTTTGAAGGCCGATCACAGGAAGGTCGAGGAACTGTTCAAGAAGCTGGAGGATACCACGGAGCGCGCCGTGAAGACGCGCACCGAGCTGTTCGAAAAGCTGAGGATGGAATTGACCGTCCATGCCCTCGCCGAGGAAGCGGTGCTGTATCCCGAAAACAAGGAGATCCCGTCAACGCGCGAACTCGGCTTCGAGGCCGTGGAAGAGCACCACGTCGTGAAAATCCTGCTGGACGAGCTTTCCGAGCTTTCCCCCGATACCGAGGAATGGACGGCCAAGCTTTCGGTGCTGAAGGAAAACGTCCAGCATCACGTCAAGGAAGAAGAGGGGGAGATCTTCCCCAAGACGAAGAAGGCCCTGTCGGCGGAGGAGCTCGACGAAATGGGCGCCCGCCTTTTCGAGGAAAAGGAAAAGCTGCTGGGGCATATGCCGGCATAGCTACCAGCGTACAGCGGACAGCGTACAGCCGGAAAACGGGGGATATTCCGACCTTCCCCCTCTTTTCCAGCTGTACGCTGCCCGCTGTCGCTGTACGCTGTCCGCTGTTCGCTTCCGCCCTTCCCTACTATATTAAAGCCTATGAACATCGACGGCATGGCCTCTGTCCTTTTGGAAAAGCTCAAGGGAATCGCCCAGACCGAAACGGTGGTGGGCCAGCCCATCTACGCCGACGGGACGACCTTGATCCCGGTCTCGAAGGTATCCGTGGGCTTCGGCCTCGGCGGCATGGAAAGCAAATCCGAAATGGCGGGGGCGGGCGGCGGCCTGACCGTGGAGCCCATCGCCTTCGTGGTCGTGCAGGGCGACAACGTGAAGATCATCAACCTCACGCAGAACAAGGACCTGATCGGCAAGGCCATCGACCTGGTTCCCGATGTGCTGGCATTGCTAAAGAAAAAGGACTGAAGCCCGCCCGTCGCGGCGCGAACGATTTATCATTCGCCCATGCGACGGATTTTATTCGTGCTTTTCCTAGCGGTCCTGGCGCCGCGCGCCCAGGATCCCATAACCAAACTCGTGTTCCGCGGAGGGCTGAACTTCTCCGGAGCCGAATACGACCCGGATCTTCCTTCCGGGGTTTCCAAGTCGCCCCGCACGGGTTTCCATGCCGGGGCCCTTCTGGATATCGGGGCCAATCGCCGCCTGCACCTGCTGTCCGGAGCCGAATTCGACACGCGGGGTTACGACCTCAAGAACGGATTCGAGAGGACCGCGTTCAGGGCTTCCTATCTCGCGGTGCCCTTCCTGTTTTCCATCCGCCCGGCGCCGATTTTTTTTCTCAATGCGGGCGGGGAGGCGGCCTTCCCCCTGGCGGCGAAAGTCCGGTTCGAGGACGGCACGTCGCGGAACCTCGACAACGACCTGGTGAATCCCCATTGGGGACTTCGCTTCGAAGGGGGCTTTTTGATCCCGCAGAAGTCCCTCGCTATCGACCTCCTGCTGGGAGCCGGGTACACGCGGGGGATGTCGCAGGTTTTCAAAAGCTCGGGCGCGTTCGACCAGGAAGTCCGTCACCACGTGTTCCGGGTCTTCGTGGGATTTTTCCTGGGCGGCCTTCCGCTCTAGCGATTGCGCCGGGGCGCAACCCTGCCTATCTCCCGCTTATCAAATTGTTGCGAGCACCCGTTTTTCAGGAGATACGGGGAAGCCCCCATGGTCCAGCCGCGGAATCCGTGTAGACTGATCCTCAGGAGGTCACCCATGAAAAACGCAATCTTTATCGCCGCCCTGGTGGTCGCGCTCATCGCCGTGTTCGTCTCCCCCGCCCATTCCGACGGCATCATCCTGCGCGGCGGCATGAACTTCGCCAACGCCAACACCGATCTCGTCGACGACGAGGACCGGGAATTCCGCACCGGCTTCAACGCCGCGCTGCTGGGGGAAATCGGCAGCGGCGGGGTGCGCCTGCTCGCGGGCGCGGGCTATGAAAACCGCGGCCTCGACATTTCCATCGGCGAGGATGACGGCCAGGTGCGCCTGGACTACGTGACCGTTCCGGTCATGCTTTCCCTGGGAACGACCTCGACCGGCACGGGGATGCCGCGCGTCTTCGTGAACCTGGGCGTCGAGCCGGCGTTCCTGGTTTCGGAGGAAGAAGAACTGGGCGCCTTCACCTTCGATTTCGAGGAGGCCGAAAAATTCGACTTCGGCCTGCGCGGCGAGGCGGGCCTGGAAATTCCCCTGAGCGTCTCCTCGGGCCTCGTGCTCGGGGGCGGCTACAGCCAGAGCCTCACCGACGCCTCCAAAAGCGACGATACCGAATGGAAGCACTACGGCTTCCATCTCTTCGGGGGCGTGAAGATCGGTATGTTTTAGCCATGCCCGAAGAAACGTCCGCTCCCCTGCCCCGCCTTGCCGAGTACCCGATCGATCATGAATTCATCGAACGCTGGTCTCCGCGCGCGCTGACGGGCCAGGACATCCCGCAGGAAGACCTGATGGCCCTCTTCGAAGCGGCGCGCTGGGCGCCCTCGAACGGCAACAGCCAGCCCTGGCGTTTCCTGTACGCCCGCCGCACGCAGCCGGCCTGGCCGCTGTTCCGCGACCTGCTGGATGAAGGCAACCATCGCTGGGCGGACAAGGCCTCGGCCCTCATCGTCGTCGTTTCGGCGCAGAAAAACGAAAAAACCGGCAAGCCCCTGGAAACGGCCAGCTATGATACCGGAGCCGCGTGGATGAGCCTCGCGCTCCAGGGCCACCTCAAAGGGCTCGCGGTGCACGGCATGGCGGGCTTCGACCATGAGAAGGCACGCCGGGATTTGCGCGTTCCCGACGGGCACCGCGTCGAGGCGATGGCCGCCGTCGGCTACCCCGACAGTCCCGACGTGCTACCCGAGGACTTGCGCAAGCGGGAAAGGCCCAAGGAGCGCCACCGCCTGGACCAGTTCGTGTTCCAGGGCGGCTGGCCGGAACACTGCTAGGCCAACCCGGTTTCAGGCGTGATGGGCCGCCGTCCAGACGCAATTTTCAGAGTTGCCCTTCGCTTCCAGATCCGCCAGGTTTTTCAAGGTCGTTTCGGCGATGCCTTGCATCGCCTCGCGCGTAAAGAAGGCCTGGTGCCCGGTGATGAGCACATTGGGAAAGGTGGTCAGGCGCGCGAACACGTCGTCCTGCAACACCTGCCCCGACAGGTCGCGAAAGAACAGGTCGCCTTCTTCCTCGTACACATCGAGGCCTAGGTAGCCGATCTTGCCGGACTTGAGGCCTTCGATCACGGCCGGCGTGTCGATCACGGCGCCCCGGCTGGTGTTCACCAGCATCACGCCGGTCTTCATTTTCGCCAGGGCGGCCGCGTTGATCAAATGCCGCGTTTGCGGCGTGAGCGGACAATGCAGCGTGATCACGTCGGATTCGGCGAACAGGGTGTCCAGGGGAACGTAGCGGGCGCCCAGCGCGCGCATCTCCGGGTTTTCCACGGGATCGCTGGCGAAAAGCCGCATGCCGAAACCCGCCAGGATGCGCGCGGCGCAAACGCCGATCGCGCCCGTGCCGATCACGCCGGCCGTGCGTCCGTGCAGATCGAACCCCATCAGCCCGTCCAGCGAAAAATTCCCCTCGCGCACGCGCGCATGGGCGCGATGGATCTTGCGGTTGAGGTCGAGGATCAACGCCACGGCGTGTTCCGCCACGGCATACGGCGAATAGGCGGGAACGCGCGCCACGGGCAGGCCCAGCCGTTCGGCGGCGGCCAGGTCGACATGGTTGAAGCCGGCGCTGCGCAAAACGATGAACCGCACGCCCGCCGCCTTCAGGGCCTCGAGAACCGGGGCGTCCAGCCGGTCGTTGACGAAGGCGCACACTGCGTCGTGCCCGGCGGCCAGGGGCGCGGTCGCCCCGGACAAGGACGCTTCGAAAAAAGCAAAGGCGTGCCCCGCGCCCGCGCCGGCCGCCTCGAAGAAGGGCTTTTCATAAGGCTTGGCGCTGAAGAAGGCAACGTTCATGAAACCAAGATAACTCGCCTTTTAGCTATAATCCGCAGTGCCATGACCTCCCCCGACTCCCTGCCCGACCTGATCGCGGCCCACGTCCGCAGCATTCCCGATTTTCCCAAGCCGGGCATCCTGTTTCGGGACATCACCTCGGTCTGGAAGCACCCGGCGGCCTTCGAGGCGTGCATCCGTATGTTCGAGGACCGCTACCGGCACGACCCGATCGACCAGGTCGTGGGCATCGAAAGCCGGGGCTTCGTGTTCGGGGCGGCCTACGCCCTGCGCACGGGGCGCGGGTTCGTGCCCATCCGCAAGCGGGGCAAACTGCCCGCCGAGGTGCACTCCCACGAATATGAACTGGAGTACGGGACGGATTGCGTGGAGATCCACCGCGACGCCCTGGCGCCCGGCCAATCCGTCGTGGTGATGGACGACTTGCTCGCCACCGGCGGGACTTTGTTCGCCTCGATCGAGCTTCTCAAGAAATTGGGCGTCCAGATCGCGGGCTGCGCGGTGGTGATCGACCTGCCCGATCTGGGCGGCAGCCGCAAGATCCGCGAAGCCGGTTACGACGTGTTTTCCATCCTGGAATTCCCGGGTCACTGAGTTGGAGGCCCGGGGAACATCCCGCGTCGCCGTCATCGGGGCGATGGAAGAAGAGGTGGCGGAATTCCTCGCGCATGCCGCGGTGACCCGTACGGTCGAGCGCCCGCACTTCAAGGTCCACGAAGCCGAACTGTTCGGAACCCCCGTCGTGATCGTCAAATGCGGCGTCGGCAAGGTCTTCGCCGCCCTCATCACCCAGTACCTGGCGGACCACTACCCCCTCGCGGCCGTGCTCTCCACGGGCGTGGCCGGCGGCCTCTCGCCCGCCTTGTCCATCGGCGACGTGGTCGTCAGCCGCGACTGCATCCACCACGACATGGACGTGCGCGCGCTGGGCTTCGTCCGCGGCCACATCCCCTTCACCGACTTCCGCATCTTCTGGGGGGACGAGGCCCTGCTGAAAAAGGCCCTGTCCGCGCGCCTGGAATCCGGGCACCGCGTCGCCGCCGGCCGCATCCTCACCGGGGACCAGTTCATCTCGGGCGCGCGGCACGAAACGCACGGGCATCTCACCGACGAACTCGAGGGCGATGCGGTCGACATGGAAAGCGCCGCCATCGCGCAGGCGTGCTTCGTCAACGAAATCCCGTTCCTCTCCGTGCGCACCCTGTCGGACAAGGCCGACGGAACGGCGCACGCGGACTTCAACGCGTTTTTGCCGGAAGTCGTCCGGAATTCGTTTAGCGTGGTAAGGAAGATTTTGACCGCACCCGACCAGTAGCGGGCGGGCGTTTAGTATAAAAAATATTTTTTGTAATTTTTCTCAAAATAAATTTTCGGTCCAGGCAAGCGTTCCCGTGGAAGGGGCGCCGAAAGGACCGCCATGGGAATTCTTCATCATTACAGGACCCTGATCTACTATACCTTCCGCCGCTTCAGGCCGGGAAACTACGCGAAGATGCAGGCCTATTTCGCGGGGGTGGCCATTGGGGACCTGGAGCGCTTCCTGCCCCTGGCCGGCAAGGCCGTCCTCGACGTCGGCGGCGGCAACGGCCACTTCTGCCGCGTGCTCGAAACCGAACGCCCCGGCTGCCGGGCGACCAACCTGGAACCGGCGGATAACATGACCGGCGAGATCTGGCACGATACCCTGCGGGCCGGCGCGGAGGCTATTCCGCGGGAGGACGCGACCTTCGACGCGGTTCTGTGCCTGGGGGTGATCGAGCATCTGCCCCCCGCCGTCAAGACGCGCGCGCTGTCCGAGATGCACCGTGTGCTAAAACCCGGAGGTTTCGCCTACATCGTCACGCAGCCATGGTGGAACCCGAACGCCGGCCATCACCTGAAACCCTTCCACGTATTGCCCTTCCCCCTCGCGAAACTCCTGCGCGAAAAGTTGTTCGGCGACAAGGGACGCATTCGGGGCGGATCCTACGCCGACGAGCAGCTTTACCCGTCCACCTTTCGCGGGATGCGCGGCTTGATCGAGGCGGCGGGGCTGCGCTACGTGGCGGGCATCGACATTCACCTCAGGCTGAACTTCCTGACGCGCATCCCCCTCGTCCGCGAACTCTTCGTGCCGGCCGTGGGGTTCGTGAGTCGGAAGCCGGGGGCCTAGGACGCCTCGTTTGGGGGGATCCTTCGGCGGATAACCCGCGATTCTATCCCATCCGCCGCCTGAGCGCGTCCCGCACCTTGTCGACGTCGGCGGGCAGGCTCAGGATCGGGTTGGCGTACTTCGATTGCACGTCCGCCAGTTCCTTCTCGTGGTATTTGGTCTTGAACTCCGAAAACTTGAGGCCGTGGGCCGTGGAGATGATCACGACCCGCTCGCCGGCGCCGATCTTTTTCGCGTCGACCATTTGTTCCAGCGCGCCCAGGGCGACGCCGGTGTGCGGGTCGCAGTAAAGCCCGGTCAGGTCGGCGCGGTGGGCCGCGTCGGCGAGCTGCTGCTCGGTGACCTGGTACACTTCGCCGTTGTACTTCTTGAGGATTTTGACGGCCCGTTCGTAGCTGACGGGGTTGCCGATCTGGATCGCGGAGGCCTCGGTCTTTTTGGCCTGCATGGGCACCAGCTTGTCGAAGCCCCGCCGGTAGGCTTCGTAGAGCGGGTTGGCGTTGGCGGCTTGGGCGACGACGATGCGCGGCTTGCGGTCGATGACGCCCAGCTCGAGCATCATGTCGAACCCGCGGCCGAGCGCGGAGACGTTGCCGAGGTTGCCCCCGGGGATGACGATGACGTCGGGGACTTCCCAGCCGAACTGCTGGCAAAGCTCGAAGCTGATGGTTTTCTGGCCCTCGATGCGCAGCGAGTTCATGGAGTTCGCGAGGTACAGCGATTTATCCTGCGTGATCTCCTGCACGATCTTCATGCAGCCGTCGAAGTCGGTGTCGAGCGAGAGCACGATCGAGCCGTTGGAAATGGGCTGGATGAGCTGGGCGACGCTGATCTTGCCGCCCGGAAGGAACACCACCGAAGGAATGCCGGCGGCCGCGCAGTAGGCGGACAGGGCGGCGGAGGTGTCGCCGGTGGAGGCGCACGCTACGGCCTGGATCGGCACGCCGAGCCGGCGCATGCGGTTTACCTGCGAGACCAGCACGGTCATGCCGAGATCCTTGAACGAACCGGTGTGGCTGTTGCCGCACAGCTTGACCCACAAGTCCTTCAGCCCCAGTTGATCACCCAGCCGCTTCGCGTAGAACAGGTTGGTCCAGCCTTCGTTGAGCGAGACGATGTCCTCGTCGGCGATGCCCGGAAGGACCCATTCCTTTTTGCCCCAGATGCCCGAGGCATAGGGCCATTGGTGCGAGCCGCTGCGCGCCTCGAAAAGCCGCTTCCATTCCGCGGCCGGCTTCTGCGACAGGGCTTCCATGTCGTGCTCGACCTCGAGCAGCCCCCCTTCGGCGTCCCGATAAATGACTTCGTCCAGGGAATGGGTCGATTGCGTCCGGGCGCCCCGGAACCGTGCGGAAAAGGCTTTCATGAGCGGCCAAAGTAGGAATGCGGGCCACTGGGCGCAAGAAAGAGCGGCGGCGGGACTCCGGGAACGGGGCGGAGAGCCCCAAGCTGTGTATATTTGCAGCCTCTTTCCGCACACGGCCTACATGAAAAATCGTCTCACCGCGCTCCCGTCGGCACCCTTGCCCCGTTCTTCCGCCCGAACCGCCGCCCTCGGCTGGCTTCTCGGTTGCCTGGGGGGCGCCACGCTCCTTGCCGGCTGCCTCCAGGATCCCGGCCAAACCGGGATCGGGTACCTCAACGAACAAGGCGTCAAGCTTTCGGCCCCGCTGTACCACTTCTCCTTCGACAACCTGCCCGTGGACAGCGCCTTCACCACCGAGGTCCCGCTGGACCACTACGGCGATTCGCAGGTGGTGGTCGGCCGCCAGGGCCGGTTCACCTCCTCGGTGCGCCTGGGGTTCACGATCACGAGCCCGCTCCAGCATGGCCAGCTCGACACGGGCGACGGCCTCGCTCTCCGCCTCGTGCCCCTGCGCATGAGCGACCTGATCGGCAAGGAATTCCTCCATAACTCGACGCGCGGCGCCGACTCCCTGACCCTCCTGGTCGAGTCCTTCTCGGTGGTCAATACGAGCGGCGACTATCAGGATTCCCTGAACTATTACGACTCCCGCATCCTCCGCTCGCGCGTCAGCTTCGCCAGCCTCTCCCGGCTGAACCGGCAGCTGGACACCATTCGCATCTACCCGAAGCGGGCCTACGACTCGGCGAATCAGGACAGCTCGCAACTCGCGAGCCTGCCGAACCTGCGAAACCGCCTGCGCACCGTCGGGGACTCCACCCACAGGTGGGCGATCTTCCTGGAAATTTCCCCTCTGCCCGGCACCACCGACTCCGGCATGTTCCGGTTCTCGACCCAGGTGCGGGGCAACACGACGCTCATCCGCAGGCTGGGATCCGGTCTGTGGCTGGGACGCTACAGCAAGGACAGCGTGACCACGGTGGGATCCCTGGTGCAGGCCTATCCCCTCAGCAATACCGGCAAACCCGGCAGCAACTACCAGATCCAATACACCGGCCCCTCCGCCCAGTCCCTCCTGTTCGGGGTTCAGAGAGGCGTCCACCTGCGCCTCCACCGCGACACCCTTTTGACGCGCATTCGGGCGGGCCTCTACGCAATGGGCGATTCCGCCCTGGCGAACACGCTCAACGCCCCGACCGGCGGCAAGTTCGACCGGCGCTTCTACGTGCCTTACGCCGAGCTGCGCCTGCCCCTGCGCGATTCGCTCAACCGCGTGGACGGCCCCTTCGCCTTCGACATGGCGGTGTCCTCCGAGGTCGACAGCGTGCCCGACGGCGAGGCGCTCGGCAACATCGCCGTCCCGGCGGGCGACTCCGTGAAGCTCGCGGTGATCGGCGGCCCCGATTATAGCGCCGCCTCGCGCGACACCCTCAAGCTCTATTACCGCGTCCACCCGCAAGATTCGACGCAGCGGCAAATCCTGATGGCCTGGGCGAAGTTCCCCGAAACGATCGACACACTCACGGTGGTCCCCAACGGTAACCACCGTGAGTTCACGACGCGGCGGCATGCGGGCTGGCTGCGCCAGACCACCTTGGGCGCGACGCCCGAGCCCTCGCGGCTGCTGGTCGGGGTTTACTTCTCCGCCCAAAGCTTCACCGAACCCAACTTCATCGTCGACTCCACCGGCAGGAGCAACGTCACCACCAACGCGGGCCTGAAAAGGCGCTTCTTCCGTCCGGGAGCCGACTCGCTCACCGTGCGCGTCACGCGCGGAGTGGGCCACGTGCTGAACCGTACTTCCTCCTCCAGCATCGCGCCCGACATATTCCTGCGCAACGTGGAACGCTCCGCCTTCGATACGTCCACCGTCAACGGAAACACGTATAACCGGATTTCGTTCCCGGTCATGGGAGAGGTCGGGTTGCCGCGGGCTTCCGACGGAAAGCTCCGGGCGAACCTTGACATCTATCTGTACCCGCTGGAGGGCGGACAATGAAAACGGTTTCGCCCCTCCTTCTGCTCCTGGCCCTGGGCGTCGCCCAGGCCGAGTTCTCGCCGCTGTCCTCGCATTCGGAAGGCTTCGGCATGCCCGTCGCCCCCATGGGCGCGCGCGAGCGCGGCATGGGCGAAGGCGGCCTCGCCGCCGTCGCGGCCAAGGGCTTCTTCCCCCTCAACAACAGCCGCGCCGCCTTCTACGAGAAAACGGCCTTCATCGCCACCCTCGAGGGCGACGTCGACCTGCTCAGCGACCGCGAGCGGTCTTCGCGCATCGGCAGCGGCAACTTCCCCACCTTGGCCACCCTGTTCAAAACCAGGCGTTTCGGAACCTTCGGCGCCTATTACCAGCAAACCTTCCAGCGCAACTTCGAGGCCTACCAGCCGGCCAACGGCAACTTCCCCGAGCAGCGCTACCAGGCCGAGGGAGGGATGTTCCTGCTGGGCGTGAACTACGCCTACGCTCCCCTCGACTGGCTCGCCTTCGGCATTTCCGAGAACTACGTCATCGGGCGCGACCGGTTCATCCAGTCGGCGGACTTTTCCGGCATCGCCCCTCCCGAGGCCATCGACCTTGAAGGAGACACCCTCGAAATCACGCGTCAGGGCTCCTACCCGACGGTTTCGGCTACCGTGCGCACGCGCCGCCTCGACTTCGCGCTCGCTTATACCCATTCGGCCGACCTCGAGATCCGCCGGGAGCGCCATACGAGCAGCGTCCTCTCGGATTCGCTTTCCGACGGGCCGAGCCGGGACCTGCCCCGCGTCTATGCCGTGGGCGCCGCCTGGAAGCCAGGCCGCCGCCAAACGGCGGCCCTGGACCTGTCCTACGAGGACTGGAAGGGCGGCGGGGCGATCAATCCGGCCTGGCAGGCCAGCCTGGGCTATGAATTCCGGGGGAGCGACAGCCCCTATGACAATTTGTTGGAACGGACGGCCTGGCGGGCCGGCGCCGGGTACAAGGTCCTGTACCTGCGCGAGGTCCCCGAGTTCTATGCCACCTTGGGCGCCGGGATGCCGCTGGGCCCCCGGGGCCACGTGCTGGATTTGTCCCTTAAATATGGACACCGCGGCTACGATGGTATAACTTATTTCACGGAAGACTACGTGAAGCTGTCCGCCTCCATCGTGGGGGTGAGTGTTTGGGGCCAGCCGGCGCGCAAACGGAGATAAGCCAGCGTTTCAAGGGGGGCTTTCATGAAGCGCAAAGCGGCGCCCGCAAAGGGCGCGCAAAAGAAAATCCCGGCGAAGTCGAACCCCAAGCCCACGCCCAAACCCCCTGCCTCCGCCAAGCCCCCGGCCCCTTCAAAGGCGGGGAAGCCGAAGGCGGCGATTAAAAAAGCTTCGCCTGTCACGAAATCCACAATAAAGTCGGCCGTGAAGTCGGCCGCCAAGTCCGCGAAGTCTTCGGCCGCTTCCCTGAAGAAAACCCTGAAGGCCACCGTCGGGAAGGCCGTCGCCAAGACCCCTGCCCCGTCGAAGGCGGGGAAACCCGCGGCCGCGACGGTCACCAAGGCCGTAAAAAAGGTCGTGAAGGGGTTCCGAGCCGCCCTGGCAAAAATCACCCCGACCAAAACCCAGGTCCCCGCGCAGGCGGGGAAGGCGGCCGCAAAGGCTCCGGTGAGCCGAAGGCATGAGGCTGCGAAGCAGACGAATCAAGCCGCGAAGAAAAG
>JAJNBB010000045.1 GCA_021155885.1 Fibrobacteria bacterium
TGCGCGCAACGCTTCGCGGCCGCCGGGATCTGCGACAGGCATTCCGGACATTCCTTCAGGGCCGGGGGCGGTCCCGGCGGCGGGGGCGGCGCGGGATGCGGGCGCAGGCGGTTGACCCAGCGGATCAGGAAGAACAGGGCGAAGGCGACGAAGAGAAAGTCCAGCAGGCTGTTGAGGAAGAGGCCATAGTTCAGCGTCGTGGCCCCCGCGGCCTGCGCTTCGGCCACGGTCTTGAATCCGCTGCCGCCCTTGAGGGTGAAGAACAGGTTCTTGAAATCCATGCGGCCCATGACCACGCCGAGGGGGGGCGTGAGCAGGTCGCTGACGAACGAGGTGACGATCTTGCCGAACGCCGCGCCGATAATGATGCCGACGCCCATGTCGATGACGTTGCCCTTGAGCGCGAACTCCTTGAACTCCTTCAGCATGCTTTCTCCCTACCCGCGGGCGGCTATTCTTCATCCTGCGCGCGCAGCTTCGCGAGCACGTTGAGATCTTCCAGCGTGGTCATGTCGCCCTTGGATTCGACGCCGTTGGCGACGTCGCGCAGCAGGCGGCGCATGATCTTCCCCGAGCGCGTCTTCGGCAACGCGTCGGTGAAATGGATCTGGTCCGGGGCGGCGATGGCGCCGATGGTGTCGCGCACGTGCTTCTTCAGGGCCTCCGCCAGCGCCGGAACCTGCGCATGGCCGGCTCCCGCGGTCACGAAGGCGGCCACGCCCTCGCCCTTGATCTCGTGGGCGAACCCCACGACCGCGGCCTCCACGACGGCGGGATGCGCCACCAGCGCGCTCTCCACCTCCATGGTCGAGAGGCGGTGCCCCGAGACGTTGAGGACGTCGTCGATGCGCCCGAGGATCCAGAAATACCCTTCCTTGTCGCGCACCGCGCCGTCACCCGCCAGATAATAGCCCTTGTCCTCGAAGCGCTTCCAGTAGACTTCCTTGAAGCGCTCGTCGTCCCCCCACAAGGTGCGCAGCATCGAGGGCCACGGCTGGCGGATCACCAGGAACCCGCCCTGGCCGTTCGGCAGCTCTTCGCCCTTCTCGTTCACCACGGCCGCGTCGATCCCGAAGAACGGGAACGTGGCCGATCCGGGCCGCGTGGGCGTGAGCCCGGGCAGCGGGGAGATGGCGATGCTGCCGGTTTCGGTCTGCCACCACGTATCGACGATCGGACAGCGGCCCCCGCCGATCACCTGGTGGTACCACATCCAGGCCTCGGGATTGATCGGCTCCCCCACCGACCCCAATAATCGCAAGGAGGAAAGGTCGTGTTTTTTCACCGCCTCGTCGCCCCACTTCATGAAGGCCCGGATGGCTGTGGGCGCGGTGTAGAACACCGTCACGCGGTAGCGTTCGACGATGTCCCAGAAGCGGTCGGTATCGGGGTGGTTGGGCGCGCCCTCGTACATCACCACGGTCGCGCCGTTGGCCAGCGGGCCGTAGACCACGTAGCTGTGTCCGGTGACCCACCCGATGTCGGCGGTGCACCAATAGACGTCGTCCTCGCGGAGATCGAAGACGTACTTCGAAGTCAGCTGCGCGCCGAGCAGGTAACCCGCCGTCGCGTGCAGGATGCCCTTGGGTTTGCCCGTGCTTCCGGAGGTATACAGGATGAACAGCGGGTGTTCGCTGTCGAGCTCCGCCGCCGGGCAGTCGGGCTTGGCCTCGCGCATGAGATCGTCCCAGCGGGCGTCGCGCCCCGCTTCCATCGGAACCGGCTTGCCGGTGCGCTCGAGCACGATGCACGTGTGCACCGTGGGCGTGCCCTTGAGCGCCTCGTCCACGATTTTCTTGAGCTCCACGACCTGGCCGCGGCGCCAGCCGCCGTCGGCGGTGATCACCACGGTGGACGCGGCGTCGTTGATCCGGTCGACCAGGGCCGGCGCGCTGAAGCCCCCGAAGATCACCGAATGGATCGCGCCGATGCGCGCGCAGGCCAGCACCGCGATCGCCAGCTCGGGAACCAGCGGCATGTAGATCGCCACGGTGTCCCCCGCGCGCACCCCCCGGCCCTTCAGAACGTTGGCGAAGCGGCACACCTCGGCATGCAGTTCCCTGTAGGTCAACGCGCGCTTGTCGCCCGGCTCCCCTTCCCATACGAGGGCCGGCTTGTTCCCCCGCGCGGGCAAATGCCGGTCCAGGCAATTGAACGAAGCGTTGATCTTGCCGCCTTCGAACCACTTCGCGAAGGGGGGGGCGTCCCAGTTGCGCACCCGGTCCCACGTGCGGAACCACGCCAGATGGGCCGCCTGTTCGGCCCAGAAGCCCTCGGGATCCTCGACGGATCGCTCATGCAGCGCGCGGTATTCCTCCCAAGAGCCTAGCGCGGACTTCGCGGAGAACTCGGGAGAAGGCGGGAACGTGCGCGTCTCGTTCAGGACGCTGTCGATGTTGAGGGACATGGGGAGGGCTCCGGAGGGAGAATGGTGCCTCTATTATAAGTCCGCGCCGGAGGATAGGCCGGAGATTATGGGAAAAAAGTTGTTGGTTGTTGGTTGTTGGAAAGCAAAAATCCAACAAAAAATATCGTTGGGCTCTCTAACAACTAACAACCGACAACTAACAACCCTGTTTTATAGCGACCGCTCCGTCATCAGCAGGCAAACCTGCCGCAAATGCTGCGCGGCCGGGGAGGCGGGGAGCGATTCCAGAAACTCCAGGCCCGAGCGCACGCTGTCGAGCGCCATGGCGCGCGCCTGCCCGAACGCGTCGCGCGTTTCCAGCAGGGCGCGGATCGCGATCTGGTTGGCTTCGACATCGGCTTCCTTCATAAGACCCAGCAGGCGGGCCTTTTCCTCGGGATTCGCCGCGTTCAAAAAGAGGATGAGGGGCAAGGTCAAAAGCCCGTTCTTGACGTCGGAGAAGGTGCGCTTGTCCAGCTGCTCGGCGCCCACGCCGAAGTCCAGCAGGTCGTCGATGATCTGGAAGGCCAGGCCGAAGTTGCGGCCGAGCGCGGAGGCGCGGCGCACGTCGGCCGCGTCGAAGCCGGCCAGGAGGGCGCCGCATTCGCCGCAGGCGTCGAACAGCGCCGCGGTCTTGCCCGCGATGATCTCGCGATACTCCTCCAAGGTGAGGTCCATGCGGCCCGCGCGCTCCACCTCGAGCACTTCGGCCGTGATCAGCGCGCTCGAGGCGCGGCACAGGCTCAGGGGCACGCGGCGGTCGGCGTCCTCCCAGATCAGCTCCATAGACTTCGAAAGCGTATAATCGCCGAGCAGCACCGCCACGCGGTTGCCCCAGCGCTGGTGCGCGGTTTTTTCGTCGCGCCGCAGGTCGCTGCCGTCGATGATGTCGTCGTGGATCAGCGACCCGAGATGAATGAGCTCGATCGCGGCGCAGACGCGCGCGGCGCGCTCCAGGTCGAAACCGGGCCCGGCCTGCGCCAATAGGAGCAAAAAGGTCGAACGGACCCTTTTCCCGCGGCGGTTTAAAAGCTGTTGCAAATGCCCGGAGAGATTACCCGGAGCCCCCCGGGCCACGGATTCCATGATCGCCTGCACGCGTTCCAACCCCGGGGACGCGTAATCCCGGGCCTCACTCAAAACCGAGGCATAATCCGCGCGCGGGGTCAGCACTTCCTTCACGATCCGGGATCTCCGTTCGCGGCCCAAACCTGGGGAGGACCGCGGAATTAATGGAGATTCAAATATAGGTAGATGGCGAGCCTTGCAAAACGTTGAAAATCAACCTTCTCGCCGCAGGCGCGGCGCTTAATTACGGATCCAAATCCCTTGGCCCAAGGCAAGGCAGCGTCCCGAGGGCGCGCAACTCACCGATCCCCAAGGATAGTCCCGGTCGACATGCTCCCGCGTCCAGGTGAGCCCGCCGTCCGTGGTGCGCAGGATCACCCGGTAAACCGGGGCTCCGGGATCCCGGGGGCAATCATAGCCGTGCATCCCTCCGGCCCAGCGCTCCTGAAGCATCCCGCCGACCTGCTGTCCGACCTGCTTTAACAGGGCTTCTTCCCAATCCGCCCCGAAGCCGGCGCGCGCCATGCGGGGCACGCGCGGCCCCTTCGCTGCGGCAATTCTCACCGTCGTATCGATGGCCTGGGATCTTCCGCCCCCCACGGCATACCCGGTCTGGGCATCGAGGAAGACGACCCGATTCAAGGGCAGATAAACACCGCTATTGAGCCGCGTCCAGGAAGCCCCTCCATCCTGGGTCTTGAGCAATAGCCCGCCCTCTCCCGAAATAAACCCGGTCATCCCGTCCACGAAGTGAACCGACAGCAGGTCCTCGGAAGTACCGCTGCTCTGCGGCGCCCAGGTCACCCCTCCATCGGCGGTTTTTCGAATGGCGCCCCCCCTCCCCACGGCCCAGCCCGTGGACCCGTCCACGAAATGCAGGGCGCGAATGCCGCCGAGAACGTTCTGAGGAACGCCCCAGGTCGCGCCGGCGTTGGTCGTCCTCAGGATCGTGTTTTCCTGGGCCATCCACCCCGTGGACGGATCCGTGAAGTACACTGTCCGCAGGACGCCCGACGCGACATTGGCCGGCACGCGCCAGGAACTCCCCCCGTCCGTCGTCTTGAGAATCATCCCGCGCCGCCCCACGACCCACCCTTCGCCGGCCGTGGGAAAATGGAAATCCCAAGCCATGGGGAATCCAAATTGCAGGGCCCAGCTGGCGCCTCCGTCCGTGGTTCGATACAGGCCGAACAGAGTGGAAACCCACCCCGTGGACGCGCTAAAAAACCGGATATCCTGCACCGGCATGAATTCGCTCAGCAGCGTCCAGGTGGTTCCCCCGTCCACCGTGCGGAAAAGGACGCCGCTTCCGCCGGCCCATCCATGCTGCGTGTCCACGAAATCCACCGAGGTCAACGCGCGCGTGGTGGGCAATTGCCGGCGTTCCCAGGACGCGCCGCCGTCCGCGGTCCTCAGCATGCCCCCTCGATCATCCACGGCGAACCCTTCGTTCGCATTGAGAAACCTGAGGGAGCCGACCTTTCCCCAGTCCGCTCCCTGACTCGAACTCCAGGTCGCGCCGCCGTTGACCGTATGAAACACCGCGCCCGTGGCCGAGAGCCAGCCTGCGTTCGAATCGAGGAAGAACATGGAATGAAACTCCGCGGCGGCCGGCGCCTGAATCGGCTTCCAGGTGACTCCCGCGTCGGAAGTCGACATCAGGACTCCCTGGAGCGAGCCTCCCACATACGAGGTGGCAGTCAACCATCCGCGCGCAGCGTCGACGAAATAGAGCGCGGGCGTGGCGACCAGGCTGTGCGGAAGGCCGGCGACCGGGGCGATCCAGCTCTCGCCGCCGTTCGTCGTCCGCCAAATGCCCTCCTGCGCCTTCGCCCAGCCCCGATTGGCATCCAAAAAATAAAGACTGTAATACTTCTTCTCGCCTTTCAGGATCCAGTGAACGCCCCCGTCGGTTGTCTTGAACAGCCTGTCCTGGTCGTCGAGCCCATAGCCGGTGTTCGCGTCGGGAAACCGGGCGTTTCGCAGGTAGTCGTAAGGGCTGAGGTCCGTCCAGGTCGCGCCGCCGTTCGTCGTGCGCAAAAACGCGGGATCATCCGCGATCGAGTTCGTGTCGCTCCCCAGGGCATACCCCACGCCTCCCTCCAGCAACTGCACCTTCCGCGCCGAGGAATACCCGAAACCGCCGGGTAAATACCCCACCGACGTCCATTGACCGTTGTTCGCCTGAGGGAGAGAGTCATAGACCTGATGTTGCGGGCAGGGTTCGGTGGCATCCGTTTCGCACCCCGTCAACAAGCCCAGACACGCAAGCGTCAGGCTCGCCGCCATCGTGCCGGCCCTCCCGTGGTTTTTCATCGCCCCTCCTCGACCTGCCCGTTTCAAAAAAGCTAATCCGGCGGAACCTAATACGGCTAAACCCATGTTAACACTTTCTTATTTTGCCTGCATGCTTCCCACCACCTATTTCTGGCTGCGCGTGCAATCTTCCCCCGCTTACGCCGAACTGGATCAGTTCCGCCTGATGGACATGGGCGCCCTGGGCACCGAAGAGGAAGAACACACGGACGTGGTGATCCGGGCCTGTTTCGCCGAGGAGGCCGCCCTCGCCGAAGCCAAAGCCGCTTTCGGCAACGCGGCCCTCGAAGGCGGGGAATCCCCCTGGGAAGACTGGGACCGCAGCTGGCGCGACCGCCAGACGCCTGTGGAAGTCACGCCCCGCCTCACCGTGTGCCCCCCCTGGGTCGAGGCCCCCGCGGGCGCGGAACACGTGATCCGGCTCGAGGCCAAGATGGCCTTCGGCACCGGGTCGCACGAATCCACGCGCATCGCGGCCCTGTTGATGGAGGCCCTGGACCTCGGGGACAAATCGGTCCTCGACGTCGGCACCGGGACCGGAATTCTGGCGCTCTACGCCGCCGGGCGCGGCGCGCGCTTCAGCGCGGGCTTCGACATCGACCCCGTCGCCGGCCCGTGCCTGCGTGAAAACCTGGATCTCAACCCCGTCGGCCCCGCGCAGCGCCCGGCGGCGTTCTACGTGGGCACCCTGGACGCCCTGCGCCCCGCGGCCGCCTTCGACGTCCTCGTGATCAACATGATCCGGACCGAGACGTGGCCCTACCTGGACGCGCTCCTGGCGCGCACGCTGCCCGGCGGCCGGCTCGTGTTCTCGGGCCAGCGCGTGGAGGACCAGCCGCATTGGAAGAAGTGGTTCGCGGACAAAAACGTGGCCGTCGAGTCGGAGATCACGCAGGGAGAATGGTGGGGGTTTACCGCGAAGAGGTAGGAGGTAAGGTGGGAAGCCTTCAAAAAAAAGGCCAGCATGACGCCGGCTGTCTTACCTGATACCTCTTACCTCTTACCTGTCCAATCAAGGTACTCCGCAAGCCGGATCACGGCACATGCGGCTGAAACCTACCGTTGCTACTTTCGTCCTGGCGGGGTTCGGATCAGCGCGCATTGCGTGGGGCTTGCGTTTCCCCAAGATCGGTGCTACAAAGATAATTCATCGGGGCCCGACTTTTTGCGGGCGCGAATGTCGCGAAAAAACCCCTTGAGCATCTCGAGGCACTCCTCCTCCATCGCCGGCCCCTCGACCTCGACCACGCGGTTGATGGGATTTCCGTCCAGGACATCGTAGGTCGAACCGAGGGCGCCGAGGCGCTTGTCGCGCGCGCCGAACACCACGCGGGCGATGCGGCTGTTGAGGATCGCGCCGGCGCACATCGGGCAGGGTTCCAGGGTCACGTACAACGTGCAGCCGTCAAGGCGCCAATTGTCGACCGACTGGCAGGCGGCGCCGATGGCGAGCACCTCGGCGTGCGCGGTCGGATCGCGCAGGGTCTCCATCAGGTTGTGCCCGCGTCCGATGACCCGGCCCTCCTTGACCAGCACGCAGCCGATGGGCACCTCGCCCTTGTCGGCGCCGGCCTGGGCCTCGCGCAGCGCGGCGCGCAGGAACCGGGCATCGGCGTCCCCCTGCGATTCCGCCACGGGCCCTTCGTTCCCGGGGTTCACGCGCGCGCCACCTTGAACCAAAGGGCCGCCGCCAGGGGCACGAAGATCAGGTTCCCGAACCAGGCGGCCACCCACGGGGGCAACCCGCCGTTCTCCCCCATCACGAGTCCCAGGCGCAGCGCGACGTAGTAGAGGAACGTGATGAGAAGCCCGATGCCGAAGTTGCGCGCGAGGCCGCTGCGCACGGCGTTGGCCGCCAGCAGGGCGCCGATCACCGCCATCAGCGCGTTGACCATCGCGCTGGCGATGCGGAAGTGCCAGTGCGTCTGCAGCCCGTGCGAAGGCTCGCCGTTGCGGCGCAGCACGGCGATGCGGCGGCCCAGCTCGGCCTGCGACATCTCGTCGGGATAGACGCGCTCGTCGAGCAGGTCGGCGGGGTCGTCGCGAAATCCGGGCAGCGTCCACTCGTTGAAGTCGCGCGCCGTGACGGAGTCGCCGTGAAACTCCCGCAGGGTTCCGTCCTGGAACTGCCAGATGGAGTCCTTCCACTGGATCTGGGCGGCGTCGATGCGCAGCGCGGGCCTTCCGTCCTTCAACTGGAGCGCGGTCACCATCGAGCCGGTCAGGCGCTGTCCGCTGTAGAACTGGAAGTACACCAAGGTCCTGTCCTCGGTGGTATAGAGGTAGTTCGACCGCTCGCGGGGGTCGCTGCCGTTGAACATGCCCGGGCCCGGCTCCTGGATCTGGAAGCGGCGATGGTTGGCGTCGGGCAGGATGCGGTCCTGCAGCCAGAACATGGCGAGGCTGAGCAGCACGCCGACCCATACGATGGGCATCAGGATGCGCGTGACCGAAACGCCGGCGGAGCGCAGGGCCACGAGCTCGAGGTGCTTGGCGAGGTTCCCCACCGAGAACACCGCCGCCAGCAGCAGGGCGATCGGGCAGATGAGGTAGGCGATGTAAGGCAGGTAGTTGAGGTAGTAGGTCGTGCGCTCCGCCGGGGGGCGCGTGAGCCACACGCGGCTGTTGCCGACGAAGTCGATGATGAGGAAGATCGCCACGGCGCTGACGAACACCAGCAGGAAAAGCGAAAGGAAGCTTTTCAGGACGTGGCGCGTATAGATCTTCATGGCGTCCCCGCGACGCGGCGCCCGAAGAACCGGCCGCCGCTCTTGCGCCAGAGATAGCGGAACAAAAACGTCAGCCGCTGCCACGGGGTCTGCGTGGACACGTATTTCTCGCGGGCCATGCGCCACACCAGCCAAAGGCCGATCATCCCCACGATCAGGTTGGGCCCCCACATCGCCGCCCAGGGCGAGACCTTGAGGCTGTCGGCGAGGGCTTCGCCCCGGATCATGCCGGCCCAATAGAGCACGAAGAAAAAGAGGCTGTACAGGACGCCCGTGCCGATGCCGCCGCGCCGGGCCATCACGCCGAGGGGGGCCCCGATCAGCACGAAGATGATGCAGGCGAACGGAATGGAAAACTTCTTGTGGATCTCCACCAGGTATTGGCTGACCTCCTGCCGGGAAAGGGCGGTGCGTCCTTCGTAGCGGTCGATCTGAAACCACTTGTTATCGCCCTCCTGCCGGAGGGCCACCGCAATGACCTCGGGCGTCAGCGTGACCTGCTCGCGCCACGGAGTCTTGAGCAAGCGCGGCGGGATCGGCTTCGCCGAATCGGCCCGGAGCTGCTCAGCATAAAGGCGCAGATCCTGCAGGATCCCGCCGGCGTACTCGGCGCGCAGGTCCTCGAGGTTCTTGCGCGCCCCGTCGACGACCTTTTGCATGTCGGCCACCGACATCTCGCGGTCGGTGCGGTAGGTGCGCTCCTCGCGCTTCAGGGCCGCGTCGACGTTCTGGATGGCCGCGGTCTGCGTGCGGAAGCGTATGCGCAGGTACTGGTTCGGGTTGCGCGGCTCCACCACGTGGTTCTCGCCATGGTGCAGGCGGATCAGCAGGTTCGTCCCGTCCGGGGTGTAGCGCAACGAGGCCGAGTCGGCATATGTATAGCGCAGGCCCTGGCCGGCCTGGGGCTGGTAGATGCGCACCCCGTAGAACATGTCGGTCTCGGGATTGACCTGGTCCATCCACAGTTGGTAGCCCTCGAAGTCGCGGATGATGCGGCGGGGGGCGATGAGCGCCGCCGGTTTTTTGCGGCTGATGTCGTTCCGCAGGGCCGCGGCGCGGTGGTTGGCGTTGGGCAGTACGCGATCGTTGAACCACATCAGGCCGCCGGCCAGCAGCGCCCCCACGAGGATCACGGGCATCATCGCCCGCAGCGGCGACAGGCCGAGCGCCCGCAGGGCGGTGATTTCGTTGTCGGCGGAGAGGCGGCCGAAGGCCATCAAGGTGGCCACCAGCACCGCCATCGGGACCGAAAGCGCCAGCATCCAGGCCAAGTTCAAAACCACGATTTCCAGGACAACCCGCCATTCCAATCCCTTGCTGAGAATGGAGGAGAGGATGCGAATCAGGAAATCGACCAGAAACAGGAAGGTTATGACGAAAATGGCATAGCAAAAAGGAGCGATGTGCTCTTTGAGGATGTATTTTGCCAGAATCACCGGGCTTGAATATACTACAACGGCCATGACCTTCCCCTACCTCCCTCGCACTTCCTTTTTCGATCGCCTCCCGCGTCGCGGCGGCCGTCTCCTCGCCGCGATTCTCGTCGGGACGTCCTTCCTTTTGTCGGCGTGCGCCGCACCCTCCGCGCGCGCCTCCGGGTCCGGCTCCGGGCGGCCCTCGGACGCGGGAGCGACCTTGTCCGCCGAGGAATCCGCGGACGCCCTCCGCCTCGCCCAGGAGAGCCGCCTCGAACTCCAGACCCAGTCGGCCCGCCTGAAGGAACTCGAGGGACAGGTGCGCGACCTGACCGAAATCCTTTCGTGGACCGCCGAACAGATCCAGAACCAGACCCGGCAGCTCGACAGCCTGCGCCAGGGGGCCGCCGGGATGCCTCCGGCCGCGTCTTCCACGGCCCCGCTCCACGCCTCGCAGGCCCCGCGGCGCATTTCCTCCGACGAGGCCTCGCAATACCGCCTGGCCCTCGACCAATACTTCGGCCGCAATTACGCCGCGGCCCTCAAGGCCTTTTCCGACCTGCTGGCGCAGTACCCCCAGGGGGCCTACGCGGACAATGCCGAATACTGGATCGGAGAGTCGCGTTTCGCGCAGGGGGACTACCCCGGCGCCCTCGCCGCGTTCCGCAAGGTCTTTGCCTACCCCGGCACCGAGAAGGCCGACGACGCCCAGCTCAAGATCGGCTATTGCCACCTGCGCCTGAACGACCGCAAAAAGGCGGAAGAGGAATTTCGTAAATTGGTATCTTTGTACCCCTCCAGCGAGTACGTGGACCGCGCCCAGGGCGAGATCGACAAACTCACGGGAAAACCTCTGTAATTTCCGGCCACCGCGTTCCCAGGATTTTTTTTGATGACTTTCAAATTTTCGCTTTCCCGCGGGGCGCTCCTCGTGGCGCTCGGGGCGGCCCCGCTGCTCGTGCAGTGCTCGTCGAAACCGAAGGACCTCAAGGGCGACTGCCGGGAACGCTTCGAGAAGATCCACGCGCGCTACGAGAAGGGCAAATACACGTACGCCAAGGAAGGGTACGGCGATTTCATCGTGACCTGCACCGGCACCGAGAACGTGGAACAGGCGCATTTCGAGCTCGCGAGCTCGCATTTCAGCCTCAAGGAATGGATGGAAGCCGAGGAAGAATTCGGGGCTTTCCTGCGCGATTACCCGAACTCCCGGCGCTACGCGGAGACGGCGCGCTGGCGCATGGCCTGGAGCATGGGACAGCAGGTGGAGATTCCCCAGCGGGACCAGAGCAAGACCGTGGAGGCCATCCGGGAATTCGAGACCTACGCCGCCGAGTTTCCCGATTCGCCGCGCGCCGACAGCGCGCAAGCCGAGCTGACGCGGCTGAGCCAGCTTCTCGCGGACCGCGACATGCTGATCGCGCGCCTGTATCGCCGCATGGACGAACCCCTGGCGGCCGCGATTTATTACAAGCACCTGCTCAGCGAATACGGCGACCGGGTCCCGCGCCGCGAAATCAACCTGAACCTGGCCGAGACCTATATCGAATTGAAGCAGTTCCTCGAGGCGGAAAACATCCTGGTCCAGTTCGACGGCGTCGCGCAGGACGACCCCTTTCTGGAAAAGCTCGCGAAGGTTCGTCAGAAGCTGGCGAAGGCCCGCGCCAAGCACGAAAAAGAGAAGCAGGCCGAGAAGCGCGAAGAGCTGAAGCGGGCCAAGCCCTCCCCTCTCTGATCCACTCCATGCGCATCGGCGTGCTCGGCGGCGCATTCGACCCTCCCCACGCGGCGCATGCCGCCCTCGCGATCGCCGCGCGTACCCAGCTGAACCTCGATCTCGTCCTGTGGGTTCCCACCTTCGCGCCGCCGCACAAGGACGGCCCGGCCGCGTCGTTCGCGCACCGCCTCGCCATGACCCGGGCCCTCGCCGCCGGGGACGCGGCCGGCGCGGTTTCCGACATCGAGGCTTCCCTGCCGCAGCCTTCGTACACTTTGCTGACGTTGCGCGCGCTCAAGCCCCTGTATCCCGGGAACCATTCCTGGCACTTGATCCTGGGCGCCGACAATTGGGCCGGATTTTCGCGCTGGCACCAGCCCGAGGCCGTGCTTGCCGAAGCGTCCCCGGCGATTTACCCGCGCCCCGGATTTCCGGCGGCGCCCTCCTCCGACGGAGTGATGCTAAACTTTCCGGAAATGACCGATCAATCCACCGAGTTTCGGGACGCGCTGGCGGCGGGCGGCGACCGGCGCGACGAAGCGCTGGCGCGCCTGCCCGAAGCCGTGGCCGCGTACATCCGGGAATACGACCTTTATGCGCCCGCGCGCGAGAGCGTCGCATGAACGTCCGGGCGGCCCTCGCGTGGCTCGGCCTGGCGGCGGTTTTCCTGGGCAACGGCGGCGATGCCCACGCGCAAACCTCCCCCATCGACTCCGTCTCCCCCGTCTTCCAGGGCGACTCGGCGAAAGCCGCGGCCATTCGCGCGGTCGAGGCCGGAAAACTCCCGCAGGACACGGGAAGCTTCCAAAGGGACGACAGCCTGCTGCTGAAACAAAAACGCCGCGGCCCCTACGTCGGCCTTTCTGCGGGAATTTCCTTCGCCGACAATTCCGCCAAAAGCCTCTTCGCGGCCTACATGAACGCCGAAGCGGCCGCGGATAGCGCGCGCATCGTGCAGAGCCAGGATCCGGTGCAAATCTTCGCCCCGGTCGGGCTCGTGCTGGGAATCCCCGTGTTCCCCTATCTCGACGTCTGGTTCCGCACCGAACATTTCTGGTCGCGCGTGAACGGGCTCACGCAACGGGGCAACGCCTCGCCGCGCGAATTCTGGTACGTCGCGCAGGGACATCTCGCGGGCGTCGGCGCCCGTTATCTCGTGCCGGTGTCGCTGCTTTCGGTCACGGGGAAACCCGGGCTGTACGCGGCCTACACGCATTTCTGGAATTTCGGCCCGACGGGCCTCAAGTCGCCGACGGGCGACCTGAAGGCCGAGACCGACCCGGCCGGCGCGGGCTACGAGGTACAGCTGGGCTACCAGCAGGACTACGACAAACGTTTCACGCTCACCGGGGGCCTTTCCTTCGCGAGCCTGACCTTCGCGAGCAAGTCCTCGTGGCGCTCGATTCTTCCGAACGCGCCGGACGAACGGGCGGAGTGGACCTTGCAGGCCCTGCGCTTTTCGGTGCAGGGCGTTTACCAGATCGGAAAATAAGGCCGGTCGCCTATCTCCCGCGCGCGGGGCGCTGGGAGCGTACCCCGTTCATCACCGACCAGGCGAGCATCAACGCGGCGACGCCGAAGGCGACCATCGCGACCGAGGGAGCCGCGTCCCGCTGCTTCACCCCGATGGCGGCCGTGGCCCAGGCGATCACCAGCAGGTAGGTGAAGTCGCGGAAACGATAACCCACGAACAATCCGAGGATCGCCGCCGCGGCGAGAAGCAGCATGGTAAAGGCGGGTTCCCCCAGCGAGCCGCCCCGCCACCCGAGGGAACTCAGCAAGGCCGCCAGGTTGGCCAGGTTCGCCACGGTGATCCACCCGAGGAAAAGACTGAAGGGAAACATGAACCGGGCGCTGCCCGTGCCGCTCTTCGCGCGCGCGAAGAGCAGGGCGCCCGTCACCGCCATCGCCCCGATGAGGAGCTGGCTCGTGCCGAGGTACCCTCCGGCAAACTCCACGATCCACGCCGAGGCCATCACGTTGAGAAGGATCAACGGGCCGCAAAGACGATCGTGCAGGACGTTCCGGCGCTGGCCCGGAAGCAGGGAATAAAGGACGTAGAGAAGCCAGGAGAGATAGATCAGGCCCCAGATCGAAAAGGCGTACGGCGCGGGGGTGAAGAGATTGGGGTAATGGCCGCTCGCGGTCCGCATGTCCTCGAGCCCGAACGGTAGATAAGGATAAACGTACCCGAAGGCGACGTTGAGGACGATGGCCAACAAGGCCACGATGCGGCGGGTCCGCGAAGGCCGGGATATTTCCATGCGGCTAATCTATATCGTCCCGACCGGAAAACCGGACCGAAGCCTTTCATTTTTGCATTTTACCCTGAATGACTGACGAACCCGTCCTGGACCCGGGCCTCTACCTGGTTGCCACCCCCATCGGAAACCTCGAGGACATCACCTTTCGCGCCGTGCGGGTGCTGAAGTCCTGCGACCGGATCCTCGCGGAGGACACCCGCCACTCGCGCATTCTGCTCGACCACTATGGGGTGCGCAAGCCGGTCGAGCCCTACCACGATTTCAACAAGGAAAAGGTCTCGGCGGGATACCTGCAGCGCCTGCGCGACGGCGAAGCCATCGCCCTGATCTGCGATGCCGGAACGCCGGGCATCGCCGACCCCGCCTTCAACCTCGTGAAGTCCGCGCGCCTGGAGGACATCCCGGTGTTCCCGGTGCCGGGCCCCTCGGCGCTGATCGCCGCCCTCACCGCTTCGGGCCTGCCCACGGACCGGTTCGCGTTCGAAAATTTTCCCCCGAAGAAATCCGCGCAGCGCGTCCATAAGCTGGAAAAGCTGAAGGAACGGTGGGATGAAAAGGAAAACCACGCGCCCACGCTGGGATTCTACGTCGCGCCCTACCAGGTGGCCTCGTTCCTCGGGGAAATCGTCCAGGTATTCGGCCCGGACCTCTACGTGGTCGCCGCGCGCGAGCTCACCAAAAAATTCGAGGAATTCCGGCGCGGCCCCGCCTCGGACCTGCTCGCGCATTGGACGAAGACCACTCCGAAGGGAGAGTTCGTGATTTTGTTTCATCCGCAGAACAAGCGATAGCGCAGTTGTTGGTTTTCAGTTGTTAGTTGTTGGAGAAGCCAGAATGATCAGCATGTCGACAACCAACAACCAACAACCAACAACGCCTTTCCTTCGTTATCCCCGCCTTGCCATCCTCCTCTGCTCCCTCCTCTGGGCGCTCTGCTACCCCCCGTTTCCGCTCTCCTTCCTCGCCTTCGCCGTTCTGGCCCCCGCGTTTCTGGCCTCCACCGCCCTGACCCCGCGCCAGGCGTTCTCCGCCTGGTTCCTGGCGGGCCTCGCCTACAACACCGTGATGTACTGGTGGATCTACAACGTGATGAAGGTGGGCCCCGCCCTCATCATCGGTTCGGGCCTGGTCCTCATGATCGTCGCGCTCTCGCTGTTCAACGGCGCGCTGGGGTGGGCCTTCCGCGCGGGCTGGGGATCGCCGCGCCGCAAGGCGCTGCTCGCGCTCTACCCACTGGCCTGGGCGGGCGTAGAGGCCGCGCGCGCCGTGGGCGACATGTCCTTTCCCTGGAACAATCTCGGGTATGCCCTGGGGAATTGGCCCGCGCTCTTCCAGTCGGTGTCGATCTGGGGCGTATACGGACTTTCGGCGCTCGTCGTCCTGGCGAACCTTTCCTTGTTCGCCTTCCTGCGGGCCGGCGGGCGAAGCGCGGGCGCGCTGGGGGCCGCGGTGCTGTTCGCCGCGATCCCCAGCGCGCTGTGGCTGCACGGAAGCCTGGTGCTGGCGCGCGCCGACGATTCCGCGGCGCCCTCCCTGACCATTTCCCTGGTGCAGCCCTCGATCCCGCAAACCAAAAAATGGGACGAAGGCTATTTCGCCGAGGTGATGGCCAAAACCTTCCGGACCTTGAAAGGGCCCCAGGGAGACTACGGCCCGGTGCGCGGGTCCGACCTCATCGTGCTGGCCGAAACGGCCGTGCCCGATTTTCTGCGCAGCCGCGCCGCTATCGCCGACTCCCTGCGGGCGGCCGCGGCGGTCACCGGCGCGCCGGTGCTCACGGGGGCGCTGGACTTCGTTTCGGACCGCTCGCCCTGGAGCGAATACCGGTTTTACAACTCCGCGTTCCTTTTCCAGCCCGGAAAGCGCGAACCCGCGCAGTATTCCAAGCTGCGCCTGGTCCCCTTCAGCGAGAAGCTGCCCTTCGACGGCGTGTTTCCCGTGCTGAACTACGTGAACCTCGGCGAGGGGGATTTCAGCCCGGGCGACGGCCATCGCCTCTGGGGAGAAGGACGCCCGGACACCCTTCCCTGGAGTCCCTCCATTTGCTACGAGGTGATCTACCCTTCCTTCGCGCGGGAGGCCCGCGCGTCCGGCGCGCGCCTGCTGGTCAACATCACCAACGACGGGTGGTTCGGGCGCAGCAACGGGCCCTATCAGCACGCCAACATCGCGCGCTTCCGCGCCGCCGAAAACGGGATGCCCCTGGCGCGCGCCGCCAATAACGGCGTCAGCGTTTTCTACGACGCCTGGGGCCGCGACCTGGGCCGCACCGCGCTGATGGACAGCACCGTGCTCCGCCGCACCCTTCGGGCGCCGGCCCTGGACCGCTTCTACACGCGCGCGGGCGGGGTCCTCGACGGGATCCTCCTCGTCCTGCCCGCATTATGGCTGCTCCTCTGGCTGCCGATTTCGGGCAAACGCGGGGTTCGGCGCGGCAAACCCGGTTAGATTGTAGGCATGAGGTTCCGGACGACGGTATATGTCGCGCTTTTCGTGCTGGCCATTTGCTTCGCGATCGCGATGCTGGTCTTCTGGAACATCTACATCATCCGCGATTACCTGACCATCCGCCAGCTGCACACCGCCTTGCACGGCGTGGACGAACCGCTCGCCTCCTCGGGCCGGTGGATCGTGCTCGCCGCGGGCATCACGGCCTGCGTGGTGCTGATCGTCTCGCTTTCCCTGTTCTTCGCCACCGTGATCCGCGGCAACCGGTTCAAGCAGCAGCAGCGCGACTTCACCAACATGATGACCCACGAGCTGCGCCTGCCGCTGTCGGGCATCCAGATCTTCGCCCAAACCCTGCGCCAGCGCCCGCTCGAGCAGGAGGAGCGCAACCGCTTCGCCGACGGCATTCTCTCGGAGTGCGCGCGCCTGGGCAAGCTGATCGACCAGCTCCTGAAAATCCAGCAGATCGAGCACCGCCAGCTGCTGGTGAACAAGAAGACGGTGGAAATCGGCGAGTTCGCGGCGCGGTTCGTGGAAAAATGGCCCCGGCCCCTGGGCTTTCGCGCCCAGGACGGACTGCGCGTGCACGCCGACCCGATGCTGCTGGAAATGGTGCTCACCAACTTCGTGACGAACGCCGAGAAATACGGGCGCGAGAGCCTTCCCGAGGTCGTGGTCGCGCGCGAGGGGCACCAGGTGCGCCTCGCCGTGCGCGATGGCGGAAAGCCCCTGGACCGCAAGTACGTCCACCGCATCTTCCGCAAGTTCTACCGCGTGCCCGACCTGAACACGCGGCGCCAGACCGGCGTGGGGCTGGGCCTGTACGTCGTCAAGAAAATCGCCAAGATGCACAAGGGAAGCGTGCGCGCCCTTCCCCTGCCCGCCGGCAACGAGTTTTCCATCTGCCTCCCCCTTCTCGCCTAACCCTCCCGACTTATGACCACACGCATCCTGCTTGTCGAAGACGACGAGAGCCTGGCCCTAGGCCTCGAGTTCAACCTGCGTTCCGAGGGCTATGAAGTCCTGAACTTCCCCGACGCCGAGACGGCGGCCGTGGCCGCCGACTCCAAGGGCCCCTTCGATCTTTTCATCCTCGACTGGATGCTCCCGGGGCGCGACGGCCTCAGCCTGATGCGCGACCTCCGCGCCGCGGGGCATACCGCGCCGGTGCTGCTGCTCACCGCGCGCGACTCGCGCGAGGACATCGTGGCCGGCCTCGACAGCGGCGCGGACGATTACCTGGCCAAGCCCTTCGACCTGAACATCCTGCTGGCGCGCGTCCGCAGCCTGCTCCGCGGCCGGGCCGCCCGGCCGCGCGCGAGCGCCCCGGACGAAGCCGTGCTCGGCGACATCCGGGTCGACTTCAACGCCCTGACGGCCGAGATCCGGGGGCACAAGCACCGCCTCACCTACAAGGAAGCGCAAATCCTGAAATTACTGTGGGAGCGCCGCAACCAGGTGGTCACGCGCGAGGAACTCCTTCAGAAAATCTGGGGCGTCGAGGGCTTCATCCAGAGCCGCACGGTGGACAATCACATCGTGCAATTGCGCAAGCTGATCGAGGCCGACCCGAAGAAACCCCGCATCATCCTGTCGATTCACGGGTCGGGATACAAGCTCGTCAATTGATACCTTTTAATCCGATGCGCACCCTACTGCTGTTCCTCGCGGCCCTGTCCGTCGCCGCGGCCGCCCAGGACGCGCCGCGGAGGCACGGCTGCGGCACCTCGCGCCAGCTGGAGCGCATCGAAGCCTCGCCCATCGGAGTGAGCGCGCGGACCGCGGCGGGCGGCACCTTGGCGGGCCGGGTATTGACGACCGCCCACTTCGCCATCCACTACACTTTGGGACGCAACCTGCACCGTCCGGCCTGGGACACCTCCGACGCTTCCTTGAAAGCCCGGCACGACTCCCTCTACCTCGTTCACCAGGCCGCCAGCCCCGCCGCGCGCCGCGACTCCCTGATGAACGCCAACCTCGACGCCCTGGGCGCGCCGCATCCCGCCTTCGTCACCGCGGCCGCCGCTTACCTCGAGAACGCCTGGTCCTACTACGGCGACACTTTGGGCATGCGCATGCCCGACAGCAACCAGACGGATTTCTTCCGGCGGTGGATCTCCGGAAAATTCAACGTGGAAATCGCCGACATCGACAACCTGCAGAACTACGACGGCACCTACGGGCTCACGTTTCTTCCGGAGGGTCCCTACTCCGCGACGATGCTGCTCGACAACGATTTTCTCTACAATGCCAGCGTGAACCTCGCCAACGGCGCCGTCAGCGGGACACCCCTGGTCAACGCCGCCACCAGTATCAATTACAATACCGAGTGGGACAAGGGCTTGGCGGTCACCATCGCGCACGAGTTCTACCACGCCGTGCAATTTGAATACGCGACTTCCGCGACCGCGGGAGGACGTTTTCATTCCTGGTACGAGCTCGGCGCGGTGGGCATGGAAGAGCGGCTCGCCCCGGCCGTGAACGATTACCGGGGGTATCTGAAGGACGTGCTGTCGGTGAAACAGGTTTCCCTATTGACCACCGGCGGTTCCAACGCCAATTACGGGAACGGCATCTTCCATATCTTCCTGTACCACGCCCTGGGCAAGGCCTTCGACGTGCCGATCTGGGAGGCCCTGCGCGTCAACGGGAACAACCTGCCGGCGGCGCTCGTCACCGGGGTCGGCTCGCAGGCGCGGTGGGACAGCCTCTACGCCGCCTACGCGGCCGCGGTCTCCATCGCCGGCCGGCCCGGCGCGGGCGCCTCCTCCCTCGCCTTTTCTCCCGACATGGCCGTCTGGCCGAAGCCCGTTTTCGACTCCGCCGTTTCGACGGCGACCTCCCTGTCCTTGAGCCCGCTGACCTATCGTCTGGTGGCCCCCGTTTCCTCCGGCGCCACGCAAGCGTCGTATACCGGCA
The DNA here is from genome assembly GCA_021155885.1 of Fibrobacteria bacterium. Lineage (GTDB taxonomy): Bacteria > Fibrobacterota > Fibrobacteria > UBA11236 > UBA11236 > UBA11236. The sequence continues at coordinate 19,284 of JAJNBB010000045.1, forward strand.
TCGCGGGCTCCTGGCGCGTCTCCCAAAGCGGGACCGCCTTCTCGTCCCAATATCTGGCGCATAGCCCCGTGCCCCTGGTCCCGAACGGCGCGATCGCCCTGGCCGTGGCGAACGCTTCCGCCAGCCAGACCGCCACCTTGTCCCTGGCCCGCGCCGCCTCTCCCGCCGGGATCAGCGCCTTCCCGAATCCGGCGCGCGACTCCGGTTCGATTCATTTCTATTCGAGCGCGAGCGGTTCCTCCGCCTCTCTTTACATCGTGTCGGAATCGGGAAGGCGCGTGGCCCTTCTCGCTCCGGAGCCCGGCGGATCCTTCTGGACCTGGAGCTTCCGGGACGGTCAAAACCGGAAGTTGCCCCCGGGTGTCTATCACTATGGGTTGAGCGGCGAAACGCCGCGGACGCTGGTCGTCCTGCCTTAAAACACCCGCAGGCCCGCGCCTCCCGCGACGGGGGAACGCCCCCATTCGGGGAACGCCCCGACCTTTTTGCTACTTTTGGGCCTTC
>JAJNBB010000003.1 GCA_021155885.1 Fibrobacteria bacterium
CACGTTCCGCAGCAGCGCCCGGCGGCCCGCGCGCGGCAGCGGCGCCGTCTTGAACCGGCTCTGAAAGCCGCCGCCCTTGCGCAAGAGGCCCAGCCACTCGTCGGCCGCGCGGGGCCATTCCAACGGGGTCGCGGAGGCCTCGGAGTCCGCCCCCTTTTCCTTGTGCTTCTTGTTCCAGGGGCATACGTCCTGGCACACGTCGCAGCCATAGATCCGGTTCCCGAACTTCTCCGACAAGGCCGGAGGGATCGCGCCCTTGGCCTCAATGGTCCAGTAGCTGATGCATTTGTTCGCGTCCAGCCGACCGGGAGCGACGAACGCGTCGGTGGGGCACGCGTCGAGGCAGGCCGTGCAGCCTCCGCAGAAATCCGGCGCGGGCGCGGGGGACGCCTCGAGGTCCACGTCCAGGAAAAATCCCGCCAGCAAAAATCCCGAGCCGTGTTTCTTGTGGATCAGGCAGGCGTTCTTCCCGCGCCACCCCAGCCCCGCCTCGGCGGCCCAGTCCCGTTCGAACACGGGCATCGTGTCGCAGAATCCCTGGAAGCGCGGCGGATTTTGCCGTAGGGGCGCAGCCTGCTGCGCCCCTACGGATTCCATCAAAACCCGTTCCACGTCCCGCAAAATCCGCCGCGCCACATGGTGATAGTCCTCTCCCAGGGCATAGGCCGCTACCTGGAAGTCTCCGGTGTCGGTGCCGAACGGCGCGGGTTGCTTCAGGGAGAACAGCACGACGCTTTTGGCCCAGGGCACGAGCTGCGAAGGGTCCTGGCGCTTGCCCACGTGTTCTTCCATGTACCCGAGGTTGGCGTGCAAGCCCTCGGCGACCCAGGATCCCAGGTTCGCCGCGTTGGGCGGCGGAGCGTCCAGGGATACCACGCCCCATTCCAGCACGCGCGGCTGTGCGGCGAAGAACGAACCCAGGATTTCATGGAGGAAAGATGCCGGCATTCAAGAAGCCTTACTCGTCCGGATGCGATTCCGCCCATTCCAAAAACAAGGAAAGGATTTCTTCAAGGTTTCCGGGGCCTCCGGTTCCCTGGAATTTTTCGTCTTCGACTTTGCAGGAAATCCAGTCGGCGCCCGCATCCCCGTCCGTCAGTGAATCCAAACCCCTTTCGGTTTTTACGAAAGGCCTCCCTTCCAGGGAAGTGTCTCTTAAATCAACTTGCAGCCACCATCCCGGATTATCCAGGGTCTGGAGGGTGATTCCATAAGAATGTTCCCAATCCTCGTCGCATTGGGAGGAATACCATCTCTGTAAGCGTTCCAGCGTGCTCGGAACCGAGCCTTCACCCGTCATGGACCCGTGGTCCCTTTCAGCAGGAGCCAAATCCCCGCCAGGCCCAGCAAGACGACGATGAACAACGTCAGCCGGATGATGAACTCCGCCGATCCGTTGCCGGCGGGGCCGCCGGACTTGCCGGACTTCTTGAAGCGCGAAACGAGGAAGTAGAGATTCGCGCCGGTAAACAGGATCAGCAGAATGAGTTTGGCGGACATGTTCAGGTTTTCCTTTTCTTCTGGCGCGCGGCCGGATACAACACGTTGTTCAGGATGAGCCGGTACCCCGGCGAGTTTTTGTGAAGGTCGAGGTCGGTCGCGGCGTCCCCCACGGCGTGAGAATAGTCCTCGGGGTCGTGGCCCCCATAATACGTGAACTGTCCCTTGCCCACGTTGCCGTGCAGGTAGCGCACCGAAGGCTGGTCGACGGCCTCGGCGAGAATCGTGACCGAGGGCTTGACCATGGACTTGGTGAACGAGGTGCCGAGCCCGAAGAATCCTGGCACGACGTCGGTGTGGTTCTGCGTGAGCATGGCGGGCACGGGGTCGAACTTGGGGCCGAACGCGAACAAGGTGAAGTCGTTGGCGGGGCGGCGGCGGAGCGCGCCGGTGTTGACCTGGTTGTAGTCGAGGTCGCCCAAGGTGACCGCGACGGGGCTGGTCTCATAGGAGAACCCGGTGAAAGCCAGGGCCAGGTCGTAGTTGATTTTCGACGCATGGTCCGGGGCGGGAGGCGTGCCGTCGTATACGGCGTCGACCACGTCGGTGTTAGCGGCCGCGAGGGCCATGTCCAAGGTGATCGGCGCCAGGCACATGGCCAGCAGGAACCCGCCCTTTTCCACGTAGTCGCGGATCGAAAGCGCCACGGCCTTCTTGAGGGCGACGTTGTTCTTGAATCCCAGGGAGCGCGCGTCGGCCTCCTGGGTGGAGACCTGGGTTTGGTACCACTCCGCGCCGTTGAAGGAGAGATAGAACTTGGAATACTGGCCGGTGAAATCCTCGTGGTGCAGGTGCAGCCAGTCGTATTGCGCGAGCTTGCCCTCGATGATCTCGCGGTCGTAGATCTTTTCGTAGGGGATTTCTGCGTAGGTGAGGGCCAAGGTCACCGCGTCATCCCAGGGCTGGCGCGTGAGCGGGGTGTACACGGCCATCTTGGGGGCCTTTTCCAGCGTGATCGCTTCCCGGTCCGTCGCGGCGATCAGGCCCCGCAGACGGTCTTCCTCGCCCCCGTCCACGTCCTCGTACAACACGCCGCGCCGGGCGGCCTCGCGGCGCAGGCCGTCGTCGTCGGCGAGCAGGAAGCTGCCGCCACGGTAGTTCAGCAGCCACTCGATCTTGCTTCCCTGCGACAGGGAGTGGTAGGCGACGCCGTAGGCCTTGAGATGGTTCAGCTGGGCGAGATCCATGGGGATGAGGATCTTGGCGGCGAACGACGGCGCGACCCCGAACACGCCGAACAGGGCCGCGAACAAGGGAGCGAACAGGGAGCGGCGGGTCCGGGGGGGCATGGGGCTAAACTAAATTTTGTACTTCCTTAGGATGGAATTTAAAGTGGCCGCGGGACGCGCGGTCCGAAAGGATGTCGTGAAAACCTGGATCGCGTGCGGCGCAGTTTCATTGTTTCTGGCGGGCTGTCTGGGAGGCGGCACCGAAGGCGAGAACGCCAGCGCAGAAGACATGGCCGTTCCCGGCATCACCGTCCAGGTGGTGGACAGCACGGGCGTCGCCTTCGGGGCGGATACGGTGTATTGGTCCTATGTAGCGGATCCCTTGGCCTCTGATCCTCCGAGTTTTCTTCCCAAGGCCATCCACGGAACCGATACTTCGATGAAGGCCGCCCTGCGGCTGAACGCCGCGGGCACGCGCTGGTGGATCACGTACGAAGGCCTGCACGGGGCCGTGTACATCCGGGCCCTCTACTACAACCGTCCGGATTCGGCGAATCACGCCCACTGCGCGGTCCCGTCTCACGGGTACCTCGCGACGCGGGCCGACACGCTTCCGCGGGTCGACACCTTGGTCCTGATTAAACGCGGTTGTTAGGGAACGGCGGGCCGGGCGGGCGCTAATCGATCTGCGTCAATACCTCGGGCCCGTTGCGCGTGATCGCGACGGTGTGCTCGTACTGCGCCGACAACGACCCGTCCTTCGTCCGCACGGTCCAGCCGTCCTTCTCGACGAAAATCCCCGGCTTGCCCGCGTTCAGCATCGGCTCCACCGTGAACACCATGCCTTCGCGGATCCTTTCCCCGCGGTTGCGGGAACGGTAATGCAGCACCATCGGGTCCTCGTGGAACCCGCGCCCGATCCCGTGGCCGCAGAACTCGCGCACGATCCCGTAGCCGAACTCGTCGGCCAGCTCCTGGATGGCCTCGCCGATGTCGCCGAAATAACCTCCGACGGTCACCGCGGCGATGCCGTCCTCCATGGATTTTTCGGTCACGTCCATCAGCTGCCTGGCTTCCTTCGAGACCTTGCCCACGGCGTAGGTGCGCGAGGTGTCGCCATGATAGCCGTTCAGCAGGCAGGTCACGTCGATGTTGATGATGTCGCCTTCCTTCAAGACCTGGTTCCCGGGGATTCCGTGGCAAACCACGTCGTTGACCGAGGTACACACCGACTTGGGGAACCCATGGTAATTCAGGGGGGAGGGGATCGCCCCGGCCTTGATCGTCATGTCGTGCACGAAGGTGTTGATTTCATCGGTCGTAATGCCGGGCTTGACCAGCTCGCCGGCGCGCTGGAGCACCTCGGCAGCCAGGGCGCAGGACTCGCGCAGCAATTCGATTTCGCGGTCGGACTTGATCTTGATGGCCATGGGGAGAAAAGATAAGAAGTTGGGGGTTGGGGGTTGGGGGTTGGGAGAGGGAGATGGGGCGGCCGGGTGGCCGCCGGATCATACCGGTTCTTCGTCATCCCCGCGGAGGCGGGGATCCACGTTACCTGAATGCGGGCAACCAGAAAATTCCTTGCGGTGGAACCGGGGGGAGAGGCGCCTGCGGCGCAAGACGTTTAACCGGGGCGCCCAAAACCATCCGAGAGTATATTGAAGCGCATGAAACTCTTGACCCTCGCCGCGTCCACCCTAGTCCTTAGCGCCTGCGGGGGCAAGGACTGCCGCGAGAGCGTGCGCCTGGGCGACTTCGAGTACTCCCAGAACAATTACGCGAGGGCCGAGAAGCTGTACAAGCAGGCCTGGGCGATTGATTCGGTGGCCTGCGCCGACGTCGCCGACCGCATGGAGAATCTCCGCCGCTTCCTTCCCCGAACCCCGTAAACGAAAAACCCCGCCGGAGCGGGACTTCTAGAATCCTTCCCGGCCCCCGGCGCGTACCCGGATCCTGCGGGTGCGCCATCCCAGCCATCCGATGGCCAGCGCGGCAAGCCCCAGCCAGGGCAAGAGGAGGACGTTCATCGCCGACCAGCCCAGCGCCGCCAGGAGCCCGCCCGCGCTGAAGGAGCAGACCATGCCCACCGTCGACACCGTCATGTCGTTGATCGCCTGCGCCTTCGATTTTTCCGAGGGCGTGTAGGTGCCGGTGAGCAAGGTCGTTCCTCCGATATAGAGGAAATTCCAGCCTACGCCGAGGAAGACCAGCGCGGTGGCGAAGTCGAGGAACCCCGTGCCCAAAAGCGCTCCCGCGACATGCCCGCCGAGCAGCAAGACGCCCATGAACATGACGGGGAGCACGCCGAAACGCGCGATCAGCGAACCGGTGAAGAACGAGGGCACGAACATGCCCAGGATGTGCAGCTGGATCACGGTGGCCGAGGCGTCGAGGCCATGGTGGTGGTGGGCCATGGCGATGGGCGTGGCGGTCATGGCGAGCACCATCGCGCCCAGGCCGGTCGCGGCGCCGAACAGGGCGACGAGATAGGTCGGCTGCCCCACGATCACGCTCCAGGGACGGCGAGGTCCCTCGAGTTCGGCGGTGGAGGCGGCGGGCACACGCACGCCGCGCAGCAGGCCCAAGGCCGCGACCGAAACCAGCGCGAGGAGAAGGAAGGAGCCGAGATAGGCATGCGCGGGGATCCAGGGGCCGCCCCAGCGCGCCAGCAGCGTGCCGGTGAACGCGGCGACCACGCCGCCGGCGAGCACCAGGGAAATGGCCCGGGGCCGGAACGCGGCGTCCGAGACTTCGCCGGCGGCGAAGCGGTAGAACTGCGCGAATGCCTGGTAGGAACCGACGAAAAACGTGCCGGCGGCGAGGAGAGCGAGCGACGAGAGGTAAACGCCGAGCGCGGCGGTCAGTCCGCCGAGCAGCCCGAAGGCGGCGCCCGTGAGGAAGCCGTTCCTGCGGCCCACGCGCTCCATCCACGCCGAGGCGGGGAAGGTCATCGCCGCGCTGCCGAGCAGCATGGCCGCGACCGGAAAGGTGGCCCAGGCGGGCGAAGGCGCGATGCGCGCGCCTGCCAGGCTCCCGACGGTGGCGACCATCACGCTGGTGGTCATGAACAGCATTTGCGCCACGGCAAGGCGCAGCACCTGACGGTGGCCGGGATGTTTCAGCAAGTCTTTACCCGCCCGTCGCGGATCCGATCTTCCATCCGCGGTTTAAGCGGGTTCCTCGTCCGGACCCAGTTCCGGCTTCACGTCGCTGTTCGGGCGCTCCGCCGCGTCGTTGCCCGTGAAGGCCTTCCAGTAGAACTGGTGGAGGAGCATGCCCAGCACGGCTTTTTCCTCGTCGGACTTGATCAGCGATTCGAGCAGCGGGACCATGCGGTTCGCGCCGTTCTTTTCGGTCTGCTTCAGGTTGCGATAGGCCTGTTCCAGGTACACCGAGGCGCGCTCGCGGATCACGTCGCCGAGCTTCTTCTCGTCGGGCAGCGCCTTCTTGATGAGGGGCATGCCGAACTTCGCGGCGGTAGCCTTGAGGTTCATCTCCTCGACGAGGCCCACCAGCGAGATCGCCTGGCCCGAGTTGCCCGCGCGCGCGGTGCGGCCCGAGCGGTGCACGTAGATCTCGGAGTCGGCCGGATGGTCGTACATGAACACATGGCTGAGGCCGTTGATGTCGATGCCGCGGGCCGCCACGTCGGTGGCGACCAGGAAGCGCACGACGCCGTTCTTGAGATCCTGGATGACCTGCTGGCGCTCCTTCTGGCCCACCTCGCCCGAGATCTGCCCGATGCGGAGGCCGCGGGCGCTGAGGTACTGGTGGAGGTAGGCGGTATCGCGGCGGGTGTTGCAAAAGATGATCGCGGACTCGGGGTTCTCGGCCTCGATGATCTTCAGCAGGGCGCTGTCCTTCTCGTGCGGGTCGACCACGTAGTAGACGTGCTCCATGCTCGACACCGAAACCTCGGTGGGGCACAGGCTGAGGAACTTCGGGTTCCGCATGAACTCCTGCGCGAGGCGCTTGACGTTCACGGGGATCGTCGCGGAGAACATGTAGGTGCAGCGCTCGCGCGGCAGGTAGCTCTGGATGCGCTTCATGTCGGGGTAGAAGCCCATGCCCAGCATTTCGTCGGCCTCGTCCATCACGAGGTCGCGCACCGACTTCAGGCTGAGGTTGCCGTTCATCATGTGGTCGAGCAGGCGGCCCGGGGTGCCCACGACGATGTGCACGCCTTCCTTGAAGGCGTCGAGCTGCGGGCCGTAGCCCACGCCGCCGTAGACCGCCACCGACTTGATGCCGAGGGGAGCGCCGAACTTGACGGCCTCCTCATGCACCTGCAGCGCGAGCTCGCGCGTCGGAAGCATGATGAGCAGCTGCGGGTGCTTGTGGTCCTTTTCGATCACCGACAGCAGCGGCAGCAAAAAGGCCCCGGTCTTGCCGGAGCCTGTCTTCGACTGCACGATGATGTCCTGCGCGTTCATGATATAAGGCGCGGCTTTTTTCTGCACGAGCATCAGCTCGCTCCAGCCCTGCGCGCGGACGACGTCCTGCAGGGCGGGGGAGAGCTGTTCGATGGTGAAATCGGGAAGCGGGGGCTGCGGCTCGATGATCTTGATGGTGTCTTGGCCCGCGTAGGGAGAGGGCTTGGAACCCTCGGAAACGTTGTCGGTCATGCGTTTTTCAGTCTGTTTTTAGGAGACGGGAAAGGTAGAAAACGCGATTCGGGAACGGGGCGCCCGGGTTCCACGTCTTGCGCCGCAGGCGCCTCGCCCTGAGCCTGCCCCCGCGTAGGCGGGGGGTCCGTAGGGTCGATGGCGCTGACCCGTCATCCCCGCGGAGGCGGGGATCCACGTCGCCGGATTAAATTAACGAGGCCGGCAGTTTGCGCTGTGCCGCGCGTGCCGCCTCAAAAACTTGGGCGGTGCTCGCTCGGCTGCCCAAAAGGGCCCGCCTCGCTCCGCTCCGGCCAAGTGTTTGAGGCTTTGCCCGGCACGGAAACCTTGGTTTCCGAAAGAATTAATGAACCCCCGCGCCATCCGGCGCCTGCGCGGTCACGGGCCCCTTCGGAGTGGACAATGCCTTCTCTCCGTAGTGGACCTGCCCGTTTTTCACGACCAGGGGACATTTGTCGAATTCCTGGATCTTGATCTGGGCCTTGGGCGCCCGTTCGATGCCCGCCGCCGACACGGGATCGCCCGCCGCCGCGCCTTCGGGGGTCGCCAAATGTAGGGGTGGACGGCCGTCCACCCCTACGGCGATACCGTCGGCGGCCAGCAACATCCCGTGGCTTTCGATGCCGCGCAGCTTGGCGGGCTTGAGGTTGGCCACCAGGACGGCGATACGGCCGGTCAGTTCCTCGGGGGAAAAGTGCCGGCGCAGGCCCGCGCACACGGTGCGGGACTCCGCATCCCCGGCGTCGACCTTGAGGACGTACAACGCCTCGGCCTCGGGGTGGTTGTCCACCGACAGGATTTTCGCGGCACGCAGGTCGAGCACGGCGAAGGGATCTGAGGGGGCGGAGGTCGCCGAGCCTGTCGAGGCGCCCTCGGCCTTCTTCGTTTCGATGCGCGGGAACAAGGGTGGGATGGATGTCAAGGAGAACGTTCCCGAAGTCCGCCATTCCAGCGGGCTGGTTTCCGCGGTTAATCCCAGCGCGGCCAGGGCTTCATCCATTTTGCCCGGCATCACGGGATGGAGCAAGGTAAAGCCGATGCGCAGGGCCTCGGCAGCGTGCCATAGGACGGTTTCCAGCTCTTCTTTGTCGGCGTCCGATCCTTTGGCAAGCTTCCACGGAGCCTTGGCCTCGAAGTATTGGTTCACGCCCTTGAAGATGGTCAGTGCGTTCTCCACGGTCTTTTCCAGGCGCGGGAATTTTAGCGATGAGAAAACGTCCTTGTTGCCTTCAATGGCCAGCCTGGCTGTTCCCGGAAGCACGCTGTCGGCCGGACGGTATTCCAGTTTTGAACCGAAGGTTTCTCCTAGCTTGAGCACGCGGCTTAAACCGTTTCCAACGTCGTTCGCGAGGTCCGAATTGATGGTCTTCACGAAATCGTCTTCCGTGAAAGATGCGTCTTGCCCCACTGCCATCGCGCGGATCAGGAAGAAGCGGAAGGCGTCCGCGCCGTATTTGTCCTTCATGGCCAGCGGGCTCACCACGTTGCCCGTGGTCTTGCTCATGCGGGCGTTGTCGATCAGCCACCAGCCGTGCGCCAGGATTTGCTTCGGCAAGGGAAGATCCAGCGCCATCAGGATCGTCGGGAAATACACGGCGTGGGTGGTGAGGATGTCCTTGCCGATCAGGTGCAGGTCCGCGGGCCATTCCGGAGCGTTCGGATCCCCGGGGCTGCCCGCCTTGCTGGCGGTGACGTAGTTGAGCAGGGCGTCGACCCACACGTAGGATACGTAGTCCTCGTCAAACGGCAGGGAAACGCCCCAGGCCAGCCGCGACTTCGGGCGGCTGACGCACAGGTCGTTTAGCGGCTGGCGCAAAAACCCCAATACTTCGTTGCGGCGGAAGTCCGGCTGAATGAAGGTCGGGTTGGCCTCGATGTGCGCCAGCAGCCGGTCCTTGAACGCCGACATTTTGAAGAAGTAGTTCTTCTCGGTGATCCACTCGACGGCGCGGCCGCTGATGGGGTCCTTGCCGTCGACCAGTTCGTCCTCGCCGAAGAAGCGCTCTTCGGTGGTCGAATACCATCCGGCGTATTCCTGGGTATAGATGAATCCTTTTGCCTGCAATTTCCGGAACTGCTCCCGCACGAAGGCGATGTGATCGGCTTCGGTGGTGCGGATGAACCGGTCGTAGCCGATGTTCAGGTCCTTCCAGGCCTCCTGGAAGCGCGCCGCGTAGCCGTCGCAGTAGGCGCGCAGGGCGGCGGCGTCGTTCGGGTCGATGCCGCGCTTGGCGGCGGCCTGCTGAACCTTCTGCCCGTGCTCGTCGGTCCCGGTCAGGAAGTAGGTCGTGTCGCCGCTTTCCCTTCCAAACAGGCGGCGGTAGCGCGCCAAAACGTCGGCGAGAATGGTCGTGTAGGCGTGCCCGATGTGGGGCACGTCGTTGACGTAATAGATCGGGGTCGTGACGTAGAAGGTGCGGGACATAAGCGGGAAAGATAAAAGAGTTAAGGGTGCGGGCCGGGGGAGGGACGCGAAAACGCGGCAAAACCGCCGCCCCGGCCCGCGCGGAAGCGCCCGGGGCGAAAGGAAGCGGAGATTACTAATAATTATACGATGAATTTTAATTATCAATTATGCTACTTGCTTCCGGGTTCCGTCCCGGTCGCGGGACGCTTCCGCGGAGTGGGCCGGATCGAGGCGAAAGAGCTTAAACAGGTGTAATATTACCGATTTGTTGCGTCCGGACCCGGGCCGCAAGGTAAGGATACACCGCCGCAATGCTTGGAAAAACGACGGCGGATTAAATCATTTTTATTAAAAACTTTTATTGACTTTGAGAAGCGCCGGGGTTTAAGTTATGGGGGAGCTTAACGAACCCTCCACCTAACGCAGGAGCCGATCATGATTCGCACGATCACCGACACGAAGGATATTCCCGTTCGCATCGCCCAGGTACTCGACATGGACCATCCGCGCTGGCTGGAGAAGGTCCTGCTGCTGGTGGGCTTTTACACCTCGCCCAAGCGCATGGTCCGCACCCTCCAGGTCAAAGGCAAGCGCAAGGCCCGCGTTCGGGCCATGAAACAAACAAGCGTTCAGAAAAAGGCGGCGGCGAGCGTCCGCAAGGAAGGCAAGGGCGCGCGCTCTCTGATGCCTTCCATTGCCTGACGAAATGGTCAGGTCCCGTCGCGGTGCGAGCCGCCGCGGGCATCGGAAAGCCGGACTTCTCCGCGAGGGCCGGCTTTTTTATTGAGGCCGGCTCAGGTTCACGACCTCGCCGATCACGATCAGGGCGGGGGAGTCGAAGCCCAGGCGCGCGGTTTCGGCCCGCAGTTCGCCCAGCGTGGTGCGGCAGAGGCGCTGTTCGGGCAGGCTGCCGTCCTGGATGGCGGCGGCGGGGGTGGCGGGTGTGTAACCCGCGCGTAGCAGCGCCGGGACGATTTCCTCAAGGCGATACAAGGCCATCAGCAGGACCAAGGTGTCGGCCTTGGGGAAATCGGGATTCGACTCGCTTCCGGCCATTCCGGAGGCCACCGCGAAGGAGCGCGCGACCCCGCGGTGGGTGAGCGGGATGCCCGCCAGCGCCGGGACCGCGACGGAGGACGTCACCCCCGGCAGCACGCGCCAGGGAATCCCGGCGGCTTCCAGGGCCAGCGCCTCCTCGAAGCCGCGGCCGAACACGAAGGGATCGCCGCCCTTGAGGCGCACCACGCGCTTGCCCGCGCGGGCGTGCTCGACCAGCTTTTCGTTGATGTGGTCCTGGCGGTGCGATTCGAAGTGCCCGCGTTTTTCCACCGGCACGAGCAGGCAGCCCGGGGGCGCGGTGTCGAGAACGGCGGGGGAGGCGAGCCGGTCGTGAAGGATCACCTCGGCGTGACGCAGCGCCTCCGCGGCGCCAAGCGTGAGCAGCGAGGGATCGCCGGGCCCCGCTCCGACCAGCAACACGGGATGGACGGTGCGGTCATTCCTTCGGGAGGACGCGGGCGCCCTCCCAATAATCGATCGCACCGCATCGGCCCCGTCCCGGCGCAGAGTCTCGGCGAGGTCGTCATAAGCCAGGGCCTCGGGTTCGGCGAGACGGTCGCGCGCTTCGGCCAGGATCTCCGCCAGCTGGCCCCATTCTTCTCCCAGCAGGGCCGAAAGCTTGCGCTTGACGTGGCGCGTCAGGGCGGGCATGCGGCCCGAGGTGCTGACCGAAAGCGTCAGGGGGCCGCGGCGCACGACGCCCGGCACGATGAAGGTGCCGGTTTTGGCGGCGTCGGCGCGGTTGCAGGGAATGTCGGCCTCGCGGCAGAGGGCGGCGATATGGGCGTTGACGGCGGCGTCGTCGGTGCAGGCGAACACCAGCTTGCGCCCGTGGATGTCCTCGGAGTGGAAGGTCCGCTCAAGCCATTCCAGGCCCGGCAGGAGCCTCCGGGTCGTCGCGGCCACCTCCGGCGCCACCAAGGTCACCCGCGCGCCGCAGGCCAGCAATTCGGGCAGCTTGCGCGCTGCGATGGAGCCGCCGCCGACCATCAGGACGGGTTGATCGCGCAGGTCCAGTTCCAGGGGATAATAGCGGGGAGAAGACATCGCAGAAAGATAGCAGGGAATCGTAGGGGCGGATCATGATCCGCCCTTGCTTCAAATGGCACGCTGCCGTTTGTAGCAAGGGCGGGTCTTGGACTCGCCCATGCTTCACCGGGAATAGCGCCATCAACCTGGCGGCCGTGCCATGCAGGCGCCCATCCCCAAAAAGGTCCCAAATAAAAACGGCCCCGGTTAAGGAGGCCGTCTTTGGAATCCGGATCGTTCGCGTTACTGCGCGTCTGCGTGCTGCCCGGACCGCGTGCGCAGGTAGTGGAACAGCGACATGGAACCGACGACCAGGAAGCCGATCGCATACAGCCCGAGGAACGGGCCGACGAGGTACTTCTCGGCATTGGTGTAGTTGATGAAGCCGACCAGGCAGTACGCGCCCAAGCCGAGCTCGATGGCGACCGCGTACGGGAACTTGCTGCGGTAAACCGTGGCAGCCTTGACGCCCTTGTCGCCGGCCTTGGGGGTGCGGACGAAGGTGCCCTTGTTGCCCGAGAGGGCCGAGAGCACCGCGCGCGTGTTGTTGAAGGCTACGCCCACGCCCACCGCCATCAAGGTCGGCAGCGAAAGCATGCGGCTCTTCCAGTTCTTGCGCGACATGCGCTGGGCCACCAGGTACAGGATCGAGGGCGCGAGCGAGGACACGACGATGAGGACGCACAGGCCGGTGAAGGCCAAGGTGCTCACCTTGAAGGGGAACCAGTAGAGCAGCGGCAGCGCGAGCAGCGCCGTCAGCAGCATCAGGGGGTGGATCGAATAATGGGTGGTGTGCAGGATGGCCTGCAGCTTGACGCGCCAGTGCTGATCGGACTTGAGAACCTGGGGCAGCAGCTTCATCGCGGTCTGGATGGAACCCTTGGCCCAGCGGAACTGCTGCGACTTGAAGGCGTTGATGTCGGCGGGCAGCTCGGCGGGCACCACGACGTCGTAGGCGAACTTCATCTTCCAGCCCTTGAGCTGGGCGCGGTAGGAAAGGTCCATGTCCTCGGTGAGGGTGTCGCCTTCCCAGCCGCCGGCGGAATGGATGGCGGACTTGCGCCACACCCCGGCGGTGCCGTTGAAGTTCATGAACAGGCTGCCCCACGAGCGGGCCGACTGCTCGATCACGAAGTGCCCGTCGATGCCGATGCTCTGCGCGAGCGTGAGCGAGGATTCCTGGGAGTTCAGGTGGCCCCAGCGGGCCTGCACGAGGCCGTAGCCTTCGTTCATGCACAGGAACGGAACGGTGCGGAGCAGGTAGTCCTTGGGCGGCACGAAGTCGGCGTCGAAGATCGCGAGGAACTCGCCGCGCGCCTTGTCCATGCCCTCGTTGAGCGCGCCGGCCTTGTAGTCCTTGCGGTGCGTGCGGTGGATCAGCTTGATGTCGTGGCCCTCGGCGCGCATTTTCTCGACGAGCGCGGCGGCGAGGGTCTCGGACCCGTCGATGGAGTCGTCGAGGATCTGGATCTCATGGCGGCCGGCGGGATACTCCATCGCGCAGACGGACAGGATCAGGCGCTCGATGACGTTGGCCTCGTTGAACACGGGGAGCTGGGTCGTGACGACGGGAAGCTTGTCCATGCCGCCGTTGGCGTAAAACAGGCGCAGCTTGCGGCGATCGTTCACCACTTCCTTGCGGTGGTTGCGCAGGAAGATGTACAACAACCAGTAGCAGTTGATGCCGTAGGTGAAAAGACCGATGGACGCGATGGCATACAGGCCGAAAATCACATAAAGGAGCGTTTGGGTCAGCATTCAGGGGTCCCGACGGGTTTATGGAGGAGTTTCGACTTCACGGCCCCAAAATTAGTTCGTCGAGGGTTCGTTTCGTATCCGAACGCCCCGATTTCTTTCCCCGCGAAGGCCGTTTCGCTGTAAGATCTTGTCACGGCGAAAACGCCCGGTCCTGTTATCTTTCGGACATGTCCGACCTTCCGGAAGAAGCCGCCCGCTCCCATAAAAGCCGTCTCAAATCGGGAACGATTCTCGTGGCGCGCGAGGCGCTCGTCGACCCTAATTTCAACAATACCATCGTGTTACTCTGCCAGTACAGCGAGGCGGGCGCTTACGGCCTGGTGCTGAACCACGCGGCGCACATGCCCTTGCACGAGATATTCGAACACCCTCCGGAGCTTTCCGGCGGGGCCTCCGGCAACCGCCGGGTCTATATCGGCGGTCCCGTCCAGTCAACGGAGCTTCAAATTCTCCAGATCGGAACCGATCCCGCGCCGGAATCCCTGGAAATCGCGCCGGGAATCCACTTGGGAGGCGCCTGGGAGCAGGTCGAGGACTTTTTGCAACGCGATCCCCGGGATCTCCGTTTGTTCCTGGGGTACTCGGGTTGGGGTGAGGGGCAGCTCGAGGAAGAGGTCGAGGCGGGTGCCTGGGAAGTTCATGAAACCGACATCCGCCGCTTGCTGGAAGCCCCAGAAGCGTTGTGGACCGGGGGACGCGAGCAGCTGCGGCGTTTCCTCGGGGCCTGAACGGCAATTTTTGGCCCTTCGGGCCCCAGGGGTCCGCATTTCGCGAAACCTTCTTATTTTTACGAGCGAAAAGCATGCGTCCACGCCGGATTTCCGAGTGAAAATCCGCCTTGATTTCATTTAAGGCGTTGTCACTCCAAGAGATCCGTTTTTTGTCTTTGTTCCGTTTTCGAGAGGGGTTCAGCCATGGATGTGAGAGGATTTCCCGCCGCGGAAGGATTATACGATCCCCGCAACGAGCATGACGCCTGCGGCGTCGGCTTTGTCGTGCATATCAAGGGAAAGAAATCCCACGAAATCGTGTCCCAGGGCATCGAGCTGCTGGTCAACCTCGAGCACCGGGGCGCCGCGGGCGCGGAATCGAATTCCGGCGACGGCGCCGGCATTCTGACCCAGGTTCCCCACAAATTCTTCGTCAAGAAGGCCGCCGAGGCGGGTTTCAAGCTCCCCGAACCGGGGGACTACGGCGTGGGCATGGTCTCCCTCCCGGCCAAGGGCCAGGGACAGGACAAGGTCCTCGCCCTGTTCGAAAAGTGCGCCGCCGAATGCGGCCAGGAAATCATCGGCTGGCGCGACGTGCCGACCGACAACAAGGAACTGGGCGAGTCCGTGAAGTCGGTGGAGCCGGCCTGCCGCCAAGTGTTCTTCCGTCGCGGCAAGGACGCGCAGGGCAGCGCCGCCTTCGAGCGCAAGCTGTACGTCGTGCGCAAGTACGCCGAGCGCACCATCCGCGAGAGCGGCCTGCCGAACGCCGACCTGTTCTACGTCGGTTCGCTGTCGTCCAAGACCATCGTCTACAAGGGCCTGTTCACCTCGACCCAGGTGCTCGGCTACTTCGCCGACCTGACGGACACCGACTTCGAATCGGCGCTGGCGCTCGTGCACAGCCGTTTTTCGACCAATACCTTCCCGACGTGGCCGCTGGCCCATCCGTTCCGCTATATCGCGCACAACGGCGAGATCAACACGCTGCGCGGCAATGAAAACTGGATGCGCGCGCGCGAGTCGTTGCTGGAGTCGGAATACTTCACCGCGGACGAGATCCGGAAGCTCCTCCCGATCATCGACCCGCGCGGTTCCGACTCGGCCAAGCTCGACAACGTCGTGGAGCTCCTGATGATGGGCGGGCGCAGCCTGCCCCACGTGATGATGATGCTGATCCCCGAGGCGTGGGAGAAGGACCAGGAAATGGCCGTCGAGAAGCGCGCCTTCTACGAGTACCACGGCACCATCATGGAACCGTGGGACGGCCCGGCCTCGGTGGCCTTCACCGACGGCGAGATCATCGGCGCGACCCTGGACCGCAACGGCCTGCGCCCCTCGCGCTACCAGCTCAACAAGAACGACGTGCTCGTGATGGCGTCGGAGGCCGGCGTGCTGCGCTTCGCGCCCGAGGACGTCGTGCTCAAGGGCCGCCTGCAGCCCGGCAAGATGTTCGTGGTCAGCCTGGCCGAGGGCCGCATCATTCCCGACGACGAACTGAAGCACGCGATGGCCTCGCGCAAGCCCTACGGCGAGTGGCTGAAGAAGGGCAAGATCGACGTGGCCCAGCTCACGCCTCCGCGCGAAATCAAGCAGCCCGCCCCCGAGACGGTGCTGCGCCGGCAGAAGCTGTTCGGCTACACCCTCGAGGACCTCAAGATCCTGATGGGCCCGATGGTCAACGTCGGGGAAGAGGCCCTGGGATCGATGGGGAACGACGCGGCCCTGGCCGTGCTGTCGGACAAGAGCCGCAACCTCTTCGACTACTTCCACCAGCTGTTCGCGCAGGTCACGAACCCGCCGATCGACAAGGACCGCGAAGAAATGGTCATGTCCCTGACCACGTTCGTGGGCAAGGAAGACAACCTGCTGAGCGAAACCGAGCTGCACTGCCGCACGATCGAGCTCCCGCATCCCGTGCTTACCAACGACGAGCTGGAGCGCCTGCGCTGGGTCGACAAGAACCATTTCCAGGCCCGCACCATCCCGATCGTGTTCAAGGCCGCCTCCGGCGAGAACCGCCTGGAGAAGGCCCTGGAGCGCATCCGCCGCCAGGCCTCCGAGGCCGTGAACGAGGGCTACAACGTCCTCATCCTGTCGGACAAGCCGGTGGATTCCGACCACGCCGCGATCCCCTCGCTGCTGGCCGTCTCCGCCGTGCACCATCACCTGATCCGCGAGGGCCTGCGCGCCCGCTGCGGCCTCGTGATCGAGACGGGCGAGGCGCGCGAAGTGCACCACTTCGCGCTGCTCCTCGGCTACGGCGCCAGCGCCATCAACCCCTATCTCGCCTTCGAGACCATCGAGGACATGCGCCGCCGCAAGCTGTTCAAGGACGGCCTGACCCTCGAGAAGGCCGAACAGCACTACGTGAAGGCCGTCAACAAGGGCCTGCTCAAGGTCATTTCGAAGATGGGCATTTCGACCATCCAGTCGTACATCGGCGCCCAGATCTTCGAGGCCGTGGGCGTGGGCAACGCCGTGGTCGACGAATACTTCACCGGCACGGCGTCGCGCATCGGCGGCATCGACCTGGCCACCCTCGAGGAGGAGACTTTGCTCCGCCACCGCTTCGCCTACCCGGAGCACGAGGAAGACCCGCAGGACATCGATGTCGGCGGCCAGTACCACTGGCGGCAGCGCGGCGAGCGCCACATGCTGACCCCCGACGTGGTGCACAAGCTGCAGCACGCGGTGCGGACGGGTAATTTCAAGACCTACCAGGAGTACGCGAAGCTGATCGACGTGCAGGGCGACGCCCCGCTGACGCTGCGCGGCCTGCTGGACTTCGCCGAGAGCACCCCGGTCCCGCTCGAGGAAGTCGAGCCCGTCGAGGGCATCCTGAAGCGGTTCGCCAGCGGCGCGATGTCGTTCGGCTCCATCAGCTGGGAGGCGCACACCACGCTCGCCATGGCGATGAACCGCATCGGCGCGCGCAGCAATACCGGCGAGGGCGGGGAAGACCCCCTGCGCTTCCGGCCGATGCCGAACGGCGACAGCATGCGCTCCAGCATCAAGCAGGTGGCCTCGGGACGCTTCGGCGTGACCAGCGAATACCTGGTGAACGCGGACGAGATCCAGATCAAGATGGCGCAGGGCGCGAAGCCCGGCGAGGGCGGCCAGCTTCCGGGCTGGAAGGTGGACAAGTTCATCGCCAAGACCCGCCACAGCACGGCGGGCGTGGGCCTGATTTCGCCCCCGCCGCACCATGACATCTATTCCATCGAGGACCTGGCCCAGCTGATCTACGACCTGAAGAACAGCAACGACCAGGCCCGCATCAGCGTCAAGCTGGTGGCGGAGGTGGGCGTGGGCACCGTGGCCGCGGGCGTGGCCAAGGCGCACAGCGACGTGATCCTCATCGCGGGCTACGACGGGGGCACGGGCGCCTCGCCGCTGACCTCGATCAAGCACGCGGGACTTCCCTGGGAGCTCGGCCTGTCCGAGGCGCACCAGGTGCTGATCAAGAACGGCCTGCGCGATCGCGTGGTCCTGCAGACGGACGGCATGCTCCGCACCGGCCGCGACATCGCCATGGCGACCTTGCTGGGCGCCGAGGAATGGGGCGTGGCCACGGGCGGCCTGATCGCCATGGGCTGCATCATGATGCGCAAGTGCCACCTGAACACCTGCCCGGTCGGCATCGCCACGCAGGATCCCGACCTCCGCCGCCTGTTCCCGGGCGAGGTCGAGCACGTGGTGAACTTCTACAAGTTCCTCGCCGAGGATCTGCGCCAGCAAATGGCGAAGCTCGGCTTCCGCACCATCGACGAGATGGTCGGCCGCGTGGACAAGCTCAAGGCCCGCGAGGGGGTCAAGCACTGGAAGGCGAAGCACCTCGACCTCGACAAGATCCTGCACGGGTTCGGCGAATCGAAGATCGGCAGCATGCATTGCTGCAACGCCCAGGACCACGGCCTCGAAAAGGCGCTGGACTGGGAGCTGATGAAGGCGGCGAAGCCGGCGCTGGAAGCGGGCAAGGCCGTCAAGGCCGGGTTCGAGATCCGCAACGTGCACCGCACCGTCGGCACCATCCTGTCGTCGAACGTCACCCGCAAGTACGGCGCCGCCGGCCTGCCGGACGATACCATCCACCTGAAGTTCACCGGCTCCGCCGGCCAGAGCTTCGGCGCGTTCT
Source organism: Fibrobacteria bacterium (assembly GCA_021155885.1). Taxonomy (GTDB): domain Bacteria; phylum Fibrobacterota; class Fibrobacteria; order UBA11236; family UBA11236; genus UBA11236. The sequence continues at coordinate 18,396 of JAJNBB010000003.1, forward strand.
CGGTGCCGGGCGTCACGCTCGAGATCGAGGGCGAGGCGAACGACTACGTGGGCAAGGGCCTCTCGGGCGGCAAGATCATCGTCTATCCGCCCGCGGTCTCGACCTTCGTGCCCGCCGAAAACGTGATCGTCGGCAACGTGTGCTTCTACGGCGCCACGAGCGGCGAGGCCTACATCCGCGGCAAGGCGGGCGAGCGCTTCTGCGTGCGCAACTCCGGCGCCGAGGTGGTGGCGGAATCCTGCGGCGACCACGGCTGCGAGTACATGACCGGCGGCCGCCTGGTGCTGCTGGGCTCGATCGGGCGCAACTTCGGCGCGGGCATGAGCGGCGGCATCGCCTACCTCTACGATCCCGACAACAAGGCCGCCGCGAACATCAACCGCGAGATGGTCGATCTCGACGAGGTGACCGAGGCCGAGGAGGCCATCGACCTCAAGTCGCGCATCGAGCGCCATCTGGAATACACGGGAAGCGTCGCCGCGAAGGAAATCCTGGCGAACTGGAAGGCCAGCCTCGCGAAGTTCGTGAAGGTGATGCCGAGGGACTACAAGCGGGCCTTGGCGGAAATGCGCGCCGAAGCCTTGGTGAAGGGGTAAGCGAAAATGGGCAAGATCACCGGATTCAAGGAGTTCGAACGCAAGGTTCCCTCCTATCTACCTCCCGAGGAGCGCACGAAGAACTACAAGGAGTTCGTCGTGCAGCTTCCCCCCGAGGACGTGCAAACCCAGGGCGCGCGCTGCATGGACTGCGGCATTCCCTTCTGCCACACGGGCTGCCCGCTGGGCAACATCATCCCCGACTTCAACGACCACGTGTACAACGGGAAGTGGGAGGCCGCGCTCAAGTCGCTGCTCTCCACCAACAACTTCCCCGAATTCACCGGCCGCATCTGCCCCGCGCCGTGCGAATCGGCCTGCGTGCTCGGCATCAACAAGCCCCCCGTGACGATCAAGAACATCGAGGTCTCGATCATCGACTACGCGTACGCGCAGGGCTTCATCAAGCCGAACCCGCCTCCATTCCGCACCGGCAAGAAGGTGGCGGTGGTGGGCTCCGGCCCGGCGGGCCTCGCGGCCGCCGACCAGCTCAACAAGGCCGGCCACCTCGTGACCGTGTTCGAACGCTCCGACCGCCTGGGCGGCCTGATGCGCTACGGCATTCCCGACTTCAAGCTGGGCAAGGACGTCGTGCAGCGCCGCATCGACCTGATGGTTGCCGAGGGCGTGACCTTCCGCACGAAGGCCGAGGTCGGTGTGAACGTGCCGGTTTCCGAACTCAAGGAAGGCTTCGACGCGATCGTTCTCGCCGGGGGCTCGACCCTCGCGCGCGACCTGCCGATTCCCGGCCGCGACGCGAAGGGCGTGTATCTCGCGATGGACTTCCTGCGCCAGAACAACAAGCGCGTCGCGGGCGACAAGTTCTCCCCCGAGGAAGAGATCCTGTCCACCGGCAAGAACGTCGTGGTCATCGGCGGCGGCGACACCGGGTCCGACTGCGTGGGCACGTCGATCCGCCACGGCGCCAAGACCGTCACCCAGATCGAACTGTTGCCCAAGCCCCCCGCGGGCCGCACGGTGGAAACGCCCTGGCCCACGCACCCCGGGCCGCGCATGCTGTCCACCTCGAGTTCCCAGGCCGAAGGCTGCGAGCGCGACTGGTCCGTGCTTTCGAAGGAGTTCCTGAAGGACGCCGAGGGCAACCTCACCGGCATCCGCGCGGTGCGCCTGCAGTGGGACGGCCCGAAGTTCACCGAGATCGAGGGCAGCGAGTTCATCATGCCCGCGGAGCGCGTGTACCTCGCCATGGGCTTCCTCCACCCCGAGCACAACCTGCCGGACCAGCTGGGCGTGGCGAAGGACGAGCGCGGCAACGTCAAGGCGGGTTCGGACTACCAGACCTCGGTCCCCGGGATCTTCTCGGCGGGCGACATGCGCCGCGGTCAATCGCTGGTCGTGTGGGCCATCTCCGAGGGCCGCGAGTGCGCGCGCTTCGTGGACGAATACCTCACCGGGCAGCCCACGCGCCTCGAGTCGAAGAACCATACCATGGCCGAAGCGACGGTATAACCGCCGCCTTCGGGATCCTTGAAACCCCGCCTGTCCTGCAGGCGGGGTTTTTTCATGGCGGCGCCCGCCGACTTGTATGTTAACCGCATGTCCAACTGGGTCCTCGACTTCGTGCAGGCCGCCGGGTACCCCGGAATCGCGCTGCTGATGTTCCTCGAAACCGTCTTTCCGCCCATTCCCTCCGAAATCATCATGCCGCTGGCGGGCTACCTCGCGGCCCGGGGACAATTTTCCCTGTGGGGCATCACGCTCGCGGGGACGGCGGGTTCGGTGCTGGGAGCCTCTGCCCTGTACGCGGTGGGCAGGGCGGTCCCGCTGTCGACACTGGAAGCGTGGGCTGCGCGGCATGGCCGCTGGCTGACTGTTTCGCGGGAGGACATCGGCCGCGCGGAAAAATGGTTCAAGCGCCGCGGGGGGTGGGCGGTATTCCTGGGACGCCTCGTGCCCGGGATCCGCTCCTTGATTTCGATCCCGGCGGGACTGGGTAAAATGGGCCTCGTTCCCTTTTTAATGTGGACGACGGCCGGCTCGGCGCTTTGGACCGCGATCCTGGCGGGAACCGGGTACGTCCTGGGTTCGCGCTTCCGGGCCATCGACAAGGTGCTGGACCCCCTGGCCTGGGTCGCCTTCGGCGTGCTGGCCGCCTGGTACCTCGTGCGCATCCTTCGCCACCCCGGGACGCGGGCCGGGCGCCGCTCGAAGTCCTGAGCGTGTATCTTAGGCCCCATGCCCGTTTATCTCCACGACTTCCGTGTTCATCTGCCCGCTTTTCGGGGATCCCACAGCGATGTCGTGCGCTGGCTGGCCGCCGCCCATGCGCGGGCGGAGACGACGTTGCGCGCGCAAGAGCCCGGCTTCGACCCGGCGGCCTTCCGCCGGCAGATGGAACGCCACCTGCGGCGCTTCGCGCCCTCGCCCGAGACCGTGGGATTCCGCTACAGCGACATTGCGGAATTCAACGACGAAAACTTCGCGGACAAGGACCTGTTTCCGGTGGACCGCGCGCCTCAGGGGGCCGGGACCGGCGCGCGCATGGATGCGTTCGCCGTCATGGCCGAGCGGGCCCTCACCGCGCTGTACGCGGGGGAGGAGGAAGCCCCCGATGAGATCCTCCATGTGACCTGCACGGGGTATTCCGCGCCCTCCGCGGCGCAGAAGCTGGCCGAGGACCGTGGCTGGCAGGACCGCGTCCGCCTCACCCACGTGTACCACATGGGCTGCTATGCCTCGCTGCCCGCCGTGCGCATCGCGGACGGGTACCTGGCCTCCGCCGCCGCGCGCGGGAAAAAAGACGGACGCTGCGACATCGTGCATACCGAAATCTGTTCGCTGCACCTCAACCCCGCGCGCCACGATCCCGAGCAGCTCGTCGTGCAATCGCTGTTTTCGGACGGGTTCATCCGCTATGCGCTGGCGCGCGCCGCCGGGGGCGCGCCCGCGCGGGCTTTCGAGATCCTCGGCTTCGCCGAGAAAATCGTTCCGGATTCTTTGGTCGACATCGGCTGGGCGCCGGGGGACTTCGGCATGCGCATGACTTTGTCCCGCGACGTCCCCGACAAGGTGGGGCCGCAGCTCGACGCCTTCGTGTCCGCCCTGGCCGAGGCCTCCGGCCTCGCGCGCGGGGACTTGACGGGCGCGGTGTACGCCGTGCACCCGGGCGGGCCCCGCATCGTCGACAAGGTGGAGGAATGGCTGGGGCTTTCGCCCCCGCAGCTGGTCGCGTCGCGCGAGATCCTGTACGAACGGGGAAACATGTCTTCGGCCACCTTGCCGCATATCTGGGACCGCATTCTCCGCGATCCCGCCCTCGGGCCGGGCCGCTACGTCGTCAGCCTCGCCTTCGGCCCGGGCCTGACGCTGTATGGATCGGTAATGCGGCGGACCTAAACCCCGGTTAAGTTCCCGTGTAAAAATCCGTCCGCCGTTCCGGGGCAATGACGGACTCCCGACCCTTTGCAAACCAAATCGTGACGGAGCCCAATGTATGTTACCGACCGGCGACGCGCCAGGATCCGCGTCGCCGGGAGGACACGCTATGGCGCACAGGGCGATCGGGTTGCTGGGAGGATTGGTCTTGACCGGATGCGCCCTGCGCTCCTTTCATGTCGGCGGGGACCGGAGGGAGCTGGACTGGCTCGACGACGCGCATCCCCGCGAAGAAAAGCTTCTGATGGCCGAAAACACCTTGCTCACCGAAACGCAATCGGACGGAACCGGGCCTCGAGACTTCGGCCAGGGCCTTTATCTCGACCCGTATGTCCGCTTTGTCCCCGATAGCGGCGCCGCGCACGCTCCCGGGATCCGGATCCATCATCACACCCAGGGAGTCGCCCGCAGTTTCAACCCTATCGAATCGGTGCAACTGGGCGTGCCGTCGGGCCGTTGCATAGAGCTGGAATCCTGGCGCGTATCCGGCGGAGATGATCCCACCTTCCTGGAAATGACGAATTCCATTCTGGGAGCTTTCGACACCGAAAACCCGGAGCCGCCCGAACCCGAAACTTATTCGGAGTATGCGCTGGCCCCGGTAAGCTGGGAGAACCTCCGGGTTCTGGCGGACTCGGGGGTGGCCTGGGCGCGCTTCCACGGCGGTCAGCGCTATAAAACTTACGGCCAAGAGGACATCGACAGCGGCTTCAGCGGTCGTCTGCGGGCCTTTCTCAAGGCGGCGGAGGCGAAAGGGCTCATGCGGGCGGACACGGTGCGCATGGATAGCCTTCACGCCGCTTATACCCGCGTCGCCCTGGAACGGAAGCTCGCGATGCAAAGGGCACGGGAGGATTCCATCCGGCAGGCGGAAGTCCGGATCGCGGCAAGACGGGCTCGCCGGGATAGCCTCGAAATCCTGCGGATGAAACGCCGGGGTTCCGATAATTTCGGCGGTTATCGCTCCGGTCTCTGAACTTTGGGGAACCAAGCCATGAAGTCTCGTCGAATTCCTTCCGTTTTGGTACCGGGCACTCTCGGTTTCTGGATGCTCACCGGCTGCGCGTCCCACGTGCAGCGCATGGAGGCCGAAACCTACAACGGCACCTTCTTTTCGCTGACCTCCTCGCATAACCTGCTGAAGACCCATTCCTATGCGGGAAAGAAAAAGAAGGGGGATGGCAATGTTTATCTCGACCCTTACGTCAAAGCCGACCCCGTCTCGGGGGAATGGACCGAATCCGGATTTAACATCCTGCATTACTACACGCGCTTCTCCCGGGCCTTTTCTCCCATCCTGGACGTGGAATTTGTCGTGGATAAGCGGGATACCCTTCGCTTTCAGGTCGAAGGCAGCGGGTCCGCCACCAATCGCGGTCGCAGGCCTTCAGCCTGGGCGTGGGTTTCGGCCGTCGGGCACGGGCTGGATATATACGCTCATTCCCAATGCGATCCTTGCTGCCGGAAAGAGGTGGAGGCTCCGGACTTCGAGGACGAGATGTATTGGGTCGAAAAAGTCGTGCACCGGGAATTCGGGACCCTCCGCACCACGCCCGAGGAATTCCGCAAAATCGCGCGCGCGAGGAAGCTGGACGTTGTCCTGCGGGGAGGCGCGCGGGAGCCGCGTTATCGAAGCGGTTCGCTCGCGCTGAGTTTCAAACCCACTATGCGCCGGTTCCTGGATACCTTGCGAACCCTGGAGAAGTCCGCCGCGCGCGCGCGGAACGCGGAGGCGAGCCCGATTGAAAACGAGCCTCCCGCGTTCGCGGTGGTTTCGGAATATCGGGGGTATGCCCAGGCGGATACGACCGCGGAATCGCCATTCCGCCGTCCAGGTGCGCCGCTACGACTGGACAATCGGGGATTTCCCTATTAAGCTCTTGCCATGCCATCCCTTCCCGCACTTGCGCTGGCCCTTCCCGTGTTCGCCTTGCATGCCCTCCTTGCCCTCGCGGATGAAGCCCTGTTTCATCGCCGGCGCGAGGTGCCGCGCTGGGAGCGCATCGGCCATCCGCTGGACACGTTCGTCGTCCTTGTCCCGCTGGCGCTGACGCTGTTCCTGCCCGCGCGCGCGCCCTGGACGGGCGTATTCTGGGGGTTGGCCGTCCTGTCCTCGCTGTTCGTCACCAAGGATGAGTGGGTGCATGCGCGCTTGTGCCTGCCGGCGGAGCAATGGCTGCACGCCGTGCTCTTCCTGCTTCACCCCGTGGTTTTTTTCGCCGCCTGGACGCTGTGGAAGGCCGGGGAGACTCCCTGGCTGGCGGCTCAATGCCTGCTGGTGGCGGGGTCGATGATCTATCAGGCGGTTTACTGGAATTTTTGGAAACGGAATGAATAACCCATCACGTCCGCGAGGAGCGACCCGGCGGGTGGGGCCCTCCGTAAACAACGCCTTCTACGAGGATCTCGGCGACCGGTGGCTGCACGCGCAGGACGACCCCGTGGCGCTTTTGCGCGCCGAGGGAGAGGCCAAGCACGCCTGGGTGGAGGAAAAGCTGCGCGAGCACTTCGCGGCTCCTCCAGGAACTCCCGGCGGGCGCGCGTTGGACATCCTCGACGTCGGCTGCGGGGCGGGGTTCCTGGCGCGGCGGCTCGCGGCGCAGGGGCATTCCCTGCACGGGCTGGACTTCTCGCGGGGAAGCCTGCGGGTATCCCGGCGCGCGGAAGATCCGTCGCGCCCCGTGCGTTACCTGCAGGGGGATGCACTGCGCCTGCCGTTCGCGAACGGCGTCTTCGACGCGGTATGCTCCATGGATTTTCTCGAGCACGTCGAAGACCCGGCCGCCGCCGTCCGTGAGGCCGGCCGCGTGCTGAAGCCGGGCGGGTTGTTCTTCTTCCACACCTTCAACCGCAACCCGCTGGCGTGGCTGGTCATCATCAAGGGCCTGGAATGGTTCGTGCGGAACACCCCGGAGCACATGCACGTGCTGCGCTTGTTCATCAAGCCGCGCGAACTCGCGCGTTATTGCCAGGAGGGCGGCATGACGCCGGTGGAGTGGACGGGGGTGCGGCCGGATTTCAGGCGCCGCGCCTTTTGGAAAATGCTGCGGACGGGGATCGTGCCAAAGGACTTCACCTTCGTGCTCACGCCCTCGCTCCGGCTTTCTTACCTGGGCGTCGCGGTGAAAGACTCCCGGTGAACCGGGCGCCCGGCCCACCGGAATTCTTCTTCTTGTAAAGAGAGGGTCTCCGCGCACTCGTTCCGTCGGTTTTCGGCCGGGATGCGGGCACACGGAGACCGGTTTCGGGAACTAAAACCGGAAACTACATGTCTCCCAGTTCTCGTTCATCCTTGTCCAGGCCCGTGCCTTTCCGGTCGCGCTGGCCGCCCGGCTCCGAAATGTTGTCCTGACGCTGGCCGCCCTGCTGGGTCCCACGCGTCTGGCTCTGATCCTGCTGACCGTGGGAGCCTCGATCCATGCCCTGCTGGCCTTGCTGTCCCTGCGAGGACTGGCCGCCTTGCTGCGAGCGATCGCGGCCCGCATCCTGCGACTGATCCTGCTGGACGTTCTGGTTGGGGTTCTTTTCGTTGGCCATGATAACCTCCGGTTTGGAACGAGGAAAAATTTCCTCCCCAACACCATCCAAAGATTTTCGGGGCCGATCACGCAAATAAACGTCAATCTTGTTCGTGCGAACAAGGTTGAAACATTCGCGACGCGTTGATGACGCAGGGGAGACGCGTGTCGGATGCGGAAGGCCGGATTTTGAGGAATATCTGACCCGTTCCCCCCGGCGGCACGGTTCGGTTATTCCGGATCGAGCTTTTCGGGATCGTCGAGGAATTCCTCGATGTCCGTCATGCCCATTTCATCCTTGCGTTCTTCGGCCCCGGCCTCGGCCAAGGTGGCGCTGAGGTTGGGATCGTTGGGGTCGACGTCGGGGCCGTTCTCGACCTCGTTGCCGGTGGGGTCGCCGTTCTCGTTGGCGCTTTCCCACAGCGCGCGGCCGTGCAATCTGCCCTGCACGTCATCGCGCACGTCCGGATCCAAGGGCGCGGCGCTTTCGGATTCATAGGCCGAAGCGGACGGTTCCTCGTCGGCGTTCAACCCCAGATCCTCGTTGTCGTTCTGATCCTTGACATCGTATGGCATGAGCCCTCCCGGTTGCGGGACGTCCCGCGTGTCCTGGGAACAGCATCCTAAAAACGGGGAGGGCGGGGTAGGCCGGCCGCTCAGGTTTTTACGCCGCCGGCGGTCGCTTCCCAGCGCTTGAGCAGCCCGGACTTCCAGCCCTCGTAGGTCCCGGCCAGGATTTGGACCCGCGCCTCCCGCATAAGGTCCTGGTAGAACGTGAGCGTATGGAGCGTCGCCAGTTCGAAGACCAGCAATTCGTTGGCCACGAAAAGGTGGCGCAGGTAGGCGCGGGAGAAATTGCGGCAGGTGTAGCAACCGCAGGCGGGGTCGAGCGGGACGTCGAGCTCCTGGGCGTGACGGGCGGCCTTGTAATGCAGGGGGCCTTCCCAGGTATACACCAGGCCGTTGCGCGCGTTGCGCGTCGGCAGCACGCAATCGAACATGTCCACGCCGCGCTCGATCAGCTCGAGGAGATTCGCAGGCGTGCCCACCCCCATCACATAACGCGGCTTGTCCGCCGGCAAGAGGCCCGTTGAAAAGTCGGCGACCTCGTACATGATCTCGGCGGGTTCGCCGACGCTCAGGCCGCCGAGCGCGTAGCCCGGAAGGTCGAGGGGCTTCAGGTGCTCGATGGCCGATTGACGGGCCTCCGGAAGCATGCCGCCCTGCACGATGCCGAAGAAATGCTGCGGGTAGCCGTGCAGGGGGGGATTTCGCGCGAGCCATTCCAGCGCGCGCTCGGTCCAGCGCTGCGTAAGGCCGAGGGACTTCTGCACCTCGGCGGGCGTGGCGGGGTAGGGGGTGCACTCGTCGAAGGCCATGAGGATGTCGGCGCCGATCTTGCGCTGGGCGTCCATCACCGATTCGGGGGTGAAGAGATGCTTCGACCCGTCGATGTGCGACCGGAACTCGACCCCCTGCTCCGTGATCTTGCGCAAAGTCTCGAGGCTCCAGACCTGGAACCCGCCCGAGTCGGTGAGCAGCGCGCGCTTCCAGTTCGCGAAGCGGTGCAGGCCGCCCGCGCGCGCGAGCAGGTCGAGGCCGGGGCGCAGGTACAGGTGGTAGGTGTTCCCCAGGATGATGCTCGCCCCGGTTTCCTCGACGCGCTGAGGCGACAGGGCCTTGACCGCGCCGGCCGTTCCCACGGGCATGAACACCGGGGTCTCGATCTCCCCGTGGGCCGTGCGCACCCGGCCGGCGCGGGCCTTGGACCCCGCGGAGGTGGCCTCCAGGGAGAAGAACGGACCGGGGGACAGGTTGAGGTCGGGGGTGGGGAAGGGGGAAGGGGACATGAGGCGGGGAAAGGTAGGAATTACCCCCTCGTCATCCCCGCGGAGGCGGGGATCCACGTTGCCCGGGAGCGAGTCCTGAAGGAAAGGGTATCCTACTCGAACAAATGATCCAGCGCGTCCCGGAGCCGCTTCGCTAGCAGAAGTTCCAGCCCCGGAATGTGCGGCGGCGCTTTCTGCGTCTCGGGAATCACCGCCGCCTTGAATCCCAGGCGCGCCGCTTCGCGGAGGCGAGCCTCCATTTGCGGCACGGGCCGCAGTTCTCCGTTGAGACCGATCTCGCCGAGAGCCAAGGTCGCATGCCGCGAGGTCTTTCCCAGATGATTGCCGGCGACCGCGGCCGCGACCGCGAGGTCGATGGCCGGTTCGTCGACGCGGAATCCGCCCGCGAGGTTGAGGAACACGTCCTGCGGGCCGATGTCGAGCCCGGCGAATTTTTCGAGGATGGCGAGCAGCAAGGTCAGCCGCTTCTGGTCGAAGCCCATGCTTACCCGCTGGGGCATGGAGTAGTTCGTGCGGCCCACCAGGGCCTGGACCTCGAGCAGAAGGGGCCGGCTGCCTTCGAGGCAGCAGGTGACCATCGAGCCGGGGGCGCGGTCGTCGCGGGTTTGCAAAAAGGCTTCGGAGGGGTTGTGCACCTGGCGCAAGCCGGTCGAGCCCATTTCGAACACGCCGATTTCATGCGTCGCCCCGAAGCGGTTCTTGACCGCCCGCAGGATGCGGTAGGAGTGGTGCCGCTCGCCCTCGAAGTAGATCACGGTGTCGACCATGTGCTCGAGGATGCGCGGCCCGGCGAGCTGGCCTTCCTTGGTGACGTGCCCGACGAGAAAGATGGCGCAGCCGGTGGACTTGGCGTGGACCATCAGGGCCAAGGTGGCCTCGCGCAGTTGGGTCACGGACCCGGGCGAGGCCGCCACGTCGGGTTTGTAAACGGTCTGGATGGAGTCGATGATCAGGACGCCGGGCCGCGCCGACTCGGTGAGCTTGAAGATTTCCTGCAGGTCGGTCTCGGCGGCGGCGAGCAGGTCGGATCCGGGCGTTTCGAGCCGGGCCGCGCGCAGCTTGAGCTGGGCCAGGGATTCTTCGCCGGAGATGTACAGGGTCTTGATGCCGCCCGCGGCCAGGAGCGTGGCGGCCTGCAGGAGCAAGGTGGACTTCCCGATGCCGGGGTCGCCGCCGATCAGCACGAGCGAACCCGGTACGATTCCGCCGCCCAGCACGCGGTTGAACTCCGCGATCCCGGTGGGAATGCGGTTTTCGGTTTGTTCCGGGATGTCCTTGAGGGCTATTACTCCATTGAGTCCTGCATTCGATTGCCCCTGGATTCCCACGCCGCTGAGTCCCCGGGCGGAGGCGGAAGCCTGCGGGGGAGGCTCCTTGAACTCCACGAGACTGTCCCAAGCCCCGCAGGATCCGCACTTGCCGGCCCATTTACCAAAGGTGTCGCCACATTCCTTGCAGGCAAAAACGGGAGATTTCGAGGATTTCGTCGAATTTTTGGCCATGACATCCAATATAACATCGGAACCGGGTTATAGGGCACAAATTATCACTAAGCCGTCTTCCCGGCGGTTCAGGGCAAAAAGCGCGGCCGGAGCGCCAATTGACAATAGACAGAAATATCTATTGACTTTTTTCGACTTGGATGTGATCTTTGGACAAGAATGTCTATTGAAAGCACGCTCGCCTTCCTGGGAATTTTCGCCTTTCCCGCCGCCATCGGAGTCCTCAGCGGATTTACGCATTGCGTGGGCATGTGCGGGCCGATCCACCTGTTTCTCGCCCGCGGCGCCGGCCCGGGCCTATGGTTGTATCACGTGGGCCGCATCACCATGTATGCGATCCTCGGCGGCGTGGTCGGCGCGCTGTCCCGCTCGGTGACGCCTCCTGGAATGCGGTGGGTCTGGATCGTTCTCTTTTTGATGCTGGGATTGCGCCTGCTCGGGGTTCCGCTTTGGCCCGCGGCGTGGGGGATGCGTTACGGCGGTTGGCTGATGCGGCGCATTCGCCCGCTGACGGCGCGGGCGGCCGCAGGAAACAAGGGCGTCCTGTATTTCCTGGGCTTGGCGGCGGGCCTTCTTCCCTGCGCCACCACGCAAGCCGGTTTGGCTTGGGCCGCGAGCACGGGAAGCCCCGCCACGGGCGCCGCGGGCATGGCTCTGCTGGGCGCGGGCACGTTGCCCGTGTTCCTGGCGGTTCCCCGCAAGTGGTTTCCGAGCGGCCCATGGTATCACAACCTGCTGGGCGCCTCGCTGATCGTTCTCGCGGCCTGGAAAGCGTACGCCGCGACCTTCACGGCGGCGCATTCGTGTCATTAAAGGAGAAAGAAAATGAGTGAATCCCGTTCCCACGAAGGCTTGAAGCCCGTTCAGGAGTACGGCATCCTTGCGCTGCTCGTCCTAATCGCCGTTCCGCTTTCGATGTGGATGGGATTGCGCGACGGCCTTGACCTGGTGAAGCGCGCCGATTGGAAGCGCGAAACGGCGGTTCCGGCGGCCGCTCCGGCGAAGGGAACGGCGGACGCCGCTCCGCCCTCGACTCCGGAAGGCGTGAAGCGGGGGGAAGCCGTTTTCCAGGCGAACTGCGTGGCTTGTCACGGTTCCAATGCCGACGGCAAAGGCCCGGCCGCGGTGGCGTTCACCCCGCCACCGCGTGACTTCACGGACCCCAAGGCGAAGTGGACTCAAGGACGTTCGCCCGCAGAGGTTTTCGCCACGATCGCCGAGGGCGTGCAGGGCACGGGGATGGCGGGATTCGCGGCCAGCCTCAGCGAGGCGCAACGCTGGGACCTCACGCACTACATCCGTTCGCTTCCGGGCATCGGGAAGTCCGCGGACGCGGAGGACCCCTGATGGAAGTGCTGTTTTTTTTGATCCCGCTCTCGGTCGCCCTGGCCGCGGGATTCACCATTGCCTGCCTGGGCTCCATCCGGGACGGGCAATTCGACGACATGGAAAGTCCGCGCTGGCGCGTACTGTTCGATCGCAATGAAAAAAGACCCGAATCGACCGCGGTGAAACCCGCCGCGACGGGGTTAGAAATGCGCATGAAACCGCAAAGGAGCGAGCCCCTATGACGACCGTCCGCTTTGACGATAAAATCGTCCGCATGTTTTTGTTCGCCACGCTTTTCTGGGGGCTGGTGGGCATGTCGGTGGGCGTGCTGCTGGCGCTGCAACTGGCCGACTGGCGCTTCAACTTCGAGATCCCCTGGCTGACGTTCGGGCGCCTGCGGCCGGTTCATACCAACGCCGTGATCTTCGCCTTCGCGGGGAACGCAATCTTTTGCGGCGTTTATTATTCCTCGCAGCGATTGCTCAAGGCGCGCTTGTTCAGCGACCTTGTCTCGCGCATCCACTTCTGGGGATGGCAGCTGATCATCGTGCTGGCGGCTTGCAGCTTCGTCATGGGAATCACGACCGGAAAGGAATACGCCGAGCTCGAATGGCCGCTCGATTTGATGGTCGCCGTGATCTGGCTGCTGTTCGCCTTCAATTTCTTCGCGACGCTGGCGCGGAGGCGCGAAAAGCACATCTACGTGGCGCTCTGGTTCTACATCGGCACCATCATCACCATCACCGTGCTGCACGTCGTGAACTCCCTGGCCATCCCGGTGTCGCTCACGAAAAGCTATCCCATTTACGCGGGCGTGCAGGACGCGCTGGTCCAGTGGTGGTACGGGCATAACGCGGTGGGGTTCTTTCTCACCACGCCCTTCCTCGGCCTGATGTACTACTTCGTGCCCAAGGCAGCGGAACGCCCCATCTATTCCTACCGCCTCTCGATCATGCATTTCTGGGCCCTGGTGTTCCTCTACATCTGGGCGGGCCCGCATCACCTTCACTATACCGCGCTGCCCGACTGGGCGCAGTCGCTCGGCATGGTGTTCTCGGTGATGTTGCTGGCTCCCTCGTGGGGCGGCATGATCAATGGCCTGCTGACCTTGCGGGGCGCGTGGGACCGACTGCGCGTCGACCCGGTCCTCAAGTTCTTCGCCGCGGCGATCACCTTCTACGGAATGTCCACCTTCGAGGGCCCGCTGATGGCCATCAAGAGCGTCAACGCCCTGTCGCACTACACCGACTGGACGGTCGGGCACGTGCACAACGGGGCGCTGGGATGGGTCGCGCTGTTGATCTTCGGCATGGTCTACTGGCTCGTGCCCCGCATGTGGAACACCAAGCTCCACAGCATCGCGCTCGCGAACGCGCACTTCTGGCTCGCGATGGTGGGCATCCTCTTCTACATCGTCTCGATGTGGGCCGCGGGCATCACCCAGGGCCTGATGTGGAAGGAGTTCACCGCCGACGGGTTGCTGGCCTATCCGTCCTTCCTGGAAACCGTCACCAAGATGCATCCCTATTATTTGGGAAGGGCGCTGGGAGGGGTGATTTTCCTGGCCGGCCTGATCATGCTGATCATCAACCTGGCGCTCACGATTCGCGCGGGCAGGTTCTCGGAAGGCGAGATTCAGGTTCCCGAACCGAAGCCGATCGAACACAAACCGTCCCACTGGCACGCCGTGCTGGAGCGCAAGCCCTTCCTGATGGCGATTTTGGCCTTGGTAGTGATCACCATCGGCGGCATCGTCGAAATGATGCCGACTTTCCTGATCAAGGGGAACATCCCCACCATCGCCTCGGTCAAGCCATGGTCTCCGCTGGAGCTTGAGGGGCGGGACATCTACGTGCGCGAAGGGTGTTACGCCTGCCATTCGCAGATGGTGCGCCCCTTCCGGGACGAACTGGCCCGGTACGGCGAGTATTCCCGTCCCGGTGAATTCATCTATGACCGCCCGTTCCAGTGGGGATCCAAGCGCACCGGGCCCGACCTTCATCGGGTGGGGGGCCGATACAGCAACTTGTGGCACCTGCGCCACCTCGAGGATCCCCGCCTGACCTCGCCCGGATCCGTCATGCCCTCGTACGCCTTTTTGACCTCAGGGGTGCTTGACCTCGGACACATCACCCGCAAGATCCAGGTCATGAAGGACCTGGGAGCGCCTTATTCCGAGGAGCAGGTCCGGCATGCCGGGCGCGACGCGAAATGGCAGGCCCGCGGCATCGCCGACGACCTGCGCCGCAACGGCGTCGACGTCGCCCCCGACCGCGAGATCATCGCCCTGATCGCTTACCTGCAGCGGCTCGGCACCGACATCAAGAAAGGAGGTCCCCTGTGATGCGACTCGTTATGGAAAGCGCCGGCCTGACGTTCTGGCCCTCGCTTTCCCTGGCCCTTTTCATGGGCTCGTGCCTCGTTATGCTGGCTTGGCTTTTTCGTCCCGGCTCCCGCGACTTTTACCGCGCAATGAGCGGCATCGCGCTCAACGACGCCGAACCCCTCTCCGGAAGGGAGGAATAGCATGGAAAAGAAAGACGAAATCCTCGATCATGGGCAGGATTACGACGGCATCAAGGAATACGATAATCCTTTGCCCCGCTGGTTTTTGCTGATGTTCTACGGCAGCATCCTTTTTTCGTTCGCCTACATGGCCTATTATACGGCCAAGACCTGGTCGATCGCCGACGCCAGCGGCCGCAGCGCGAACCTGGCTTGGTCGGGAGCCCGCGTTGCGGCCGAAGTGCGCGAGGCCGAGAGCGGGCACGCGAATTTCGTTCCTCCCGAGGGCGATGCCCTCCTGAGCTTCGTCCGGTCCCCGGGGAACATCTCGAGGGGCGAGGCCCTGTTCAAGGCGAACTGCGTGGCCTGCCACGGGGAAAACGGGCAAGGCGTGGTCGGGCCCAATCTGACGGATCGCTTCTGGATCCACGGCGGCAAGCCCGAGGAAGTATTGCTCAGCATCGCGCAAGGGTGGCCCGGAAACGGGATGCCCGCGTGGGGGGCTTCCCAGGGGCCTGAAAAGGTGCACTGGCTCACGGCCTATGTGATGAGCTTGCGCGGACGCAGCGTGTCGAATCCCAAGGCCCCCCAGGGCATCGAGGAATAGGGCCGAAAGGAAGTCTCATGATTTCGCAGGAATCCGCACCCATCGCGAACGCTCCGCCGCCCGCACGCCCTAAGGTCTCCGATTTGCTGCGGCTCGGCGAGAACGAAACCCAGCCGACCATCGGGGAGGGCGGGCGCCGGAACTGGATTTACGCGCGCGAGGTGAAGGGCGCGCTCACGCGCCGCCGGAATTTCGTCGCCTGGATTCTCCTCGTCGTGTACCTCGGTGTTCCCTGGCTGCAATGGCGCGGCGTGCCGCTGGTGCAGGTAGACGTATTCGCCCGTCGCCTCGCCCTGTTCGGCAAATACTTTTACCCCCAGGACATCGGCCTGTTCGTTCCCGCGCTCCTGGCATTCATCGTTTTCGTGTTTCTGGTCACGGCCAAATGGGGGCGTGTCTGGTGCGGGTGGGCTTGCCCGCAAACCGTTTTCCTGCAATTCGTATTCGCGCCTCTGGAGCGCTGGATCGAGGGGAACGCGGGCGTGCGGCGCCGGCGCGATCAGGGCAAGCCGACCTTCGATTGGGCCTGGCGGAAGGTACTGAAACAGGGGGTCTTTCTCGCGGTCTCGGCCCTGATAGGCAACACCGCGCTGGCCTACTTCTGGGGACTCGAAAACGTCCTGGGGGCATTGAGTCACGCGCCCGCCGAAAACCCCACAGGATTCGCCTTCGTGACCTCGTTCACCCTCCTGTTTTACGGGGTGTTCGCTTTTTTCAAGGAGCAGGCTTGCGTCCTGATTTGCCCCTACGCGAAGTTTCAAAGCGTGCTCCTGGATGAACGCAGCCTGATCGTCGGCTACGACGCGCGGCGCGGGGAACCGCGGGGGAGGGCGCCTTCGGGATCGGGGGGCTCCCGCTCCGGGCTCGGCGATTGCGTCGACTGCGGGCACTGCGTGCAGGTTTGTCCCACGGGCATCGATATCCGCAAGGGGGTGCAGCTCGAGTGCATTGCCTGCACGCGCTGCGTGGACGCCTGCGACTCCATCATGACCGCCTGGAAAAAGCCCGCCGGGCTGATCCGCTACGCCTCCCTTTCCGAACTGGAAGGGAAATCCGACGCGCGTTTCCGCAAACGCCTGCTGGTCTACGGCGTCCTCTCGGTCGTGTTGGGTTCCATGTCGGCATGGGCTCTATGGACGCGGCCGGAAGTCAGCGTCGACATCCTGCGCGTGGGGCGCAATCCCTATGAGCGGGTGGGGGAGGATTCGGTCCTGAACACCTTCAGCCTGAACTTGCGAAACAAAAGCCCGCATCGCCGCGAGCTCGGGGTGGAGTTTGCCGAACCTTTCCAGGGCCGCCACGATTGGCAGGGCCGCCGTTACGCTTTGGGTTCGGGCCAGCGCCTTCGCGTCCCTTTCACGGTCACCTCGAGCCGTTCCGAGTTTTCCCGCGGCAAGCGGAAGCTTTCCTTGAACCTCACCGACGGGAAGGAATCCTGGAAGTTCGAGGCGACTTTGGCCGGCCCCTTCGGACCCGGAGAATGAACATGCGCCTGCCCGCCTGGATGATTTTTCTCGGTGCCACCGCGACGCTGTGCGTGACAGCGGGCATCGGCCTGGTGGTGATATCCTCGCGCAACCAGCACGTGCTGGTGGGCCGGGATTATTACCGGGAAGGCCTGCGACTCGATATTCACCGCGCCCGCGAGGCCGCGTTCGATTCCCTGGGATGGGACCTGACGTTACGCAGGGACGGGAAATGGCTGGTGGTCGAAGCCGATCGCGCCCACCCGGAAACTCACGCGATTGCAGGCGGTCTGGCGGGATTGTCCCTCGTGCTGCAGCTGCGTCGTCCCGATGACGCCTCGGCCGATCTCGACGCTCCGTTGACCTTAACGTCGCAGGACCCGCCGTCGTGGGCTGGGATCTATGAACTGCGCCCCGGCCATTGGAACGCGCGGGCCGTGTTTTCGGATTCAGGCGGACCGCGCTTCGAGCGAAGCCTGACGCTCGTGGGGACGCCATGATCCAGTCGATCGCCCGCGCCACGTCCCTGGAAAAGGCTTGCCGTCACTGCGGTGCCGACCTGTTCGGCGCCGGACTTGCCGGCGAGAACGAGGACCGCTTTTGCTGCGAAGGGTGCCGCGTGGTTTACGGCCTTTTGTCGGGGGCCGGGGAGGGCGCCTACTACGATCTTTTGAAGCAATCCGGGGTCCGGGCTCCCCGGGCGACCGTCGCGCCCGCGTACCGGGCCTACCTCGAGACGCTGAGGGATCCCGCCGCCTTGCGCGGCATAGGACGCTGGGAACAGGGCACCCACGCGGTGACCTTGGAATGCCCGGACCTGCAATGCGCGGCCTGCGGCTGGTTGATGGAGCGTCTCCTCGGGCAGACTCCGGGAATGACCGACTATGAGGTCGATTTCATCCATGGAGAAATGCATGTGCGCTATGACGCCGGCCAGGTTCTGCTGCCGGAGGTTCTAGAGAGCCTGGGCCGGTACGGCTACGCCTTCAAGCCCAAGATCTCGCGCGAGGTGCGTCCCGCGCTGGACCGGGCGGCCTGGATGCGTCTGGCCGTCGCGGCCGCCTGCTTCATGAACGCCATGGCCTTCGCCCTCGGGCCTTATCTCGGTTTCCCGCGCGGCATGGACGCGGATTGGAGCCGGGTCTTGAGCTGGTGGAGTTTCGCCAGCGCGGTTCCCGCCGTGGTTTTTTCGGCTTGGCCGTTTTACCAGGGCGCTTGGCGCGCTCTGCGCGGCCGCTCGTTTACGATCGACGTCACCGTAACGATCGGCATCGCCCTGGCCTTCACGGCCTCGCTGGCCTCCGTAGTTTCAGGGGCACTTGCGGGCGCCGCCGCCGCCCCGGATTCCTTTAACTTTTCCGACACGCTGGCCGGCCTGGTCTTCTTCCTCCTGCTCGGCCGGTACGCCGTGCGCCGCTTCGAGGGTGGCCTGTTGTTGCGAAACCGCTGGCACGAGGCCTTGAGCCCGGACCGCGTGCGCAGCATCGGACCCGATGGAAAAATGGAATGGAAGCCCCTCACCGAAGTGAAGGCCGGTGATTTGATTGAAGTGGCGGCCGACGAATACCTGCCCATCGACGGCAATGCCGTGTCCGGTCCGGGGCAGGTGGATACCGCCTTCCTGACGGGAGAGGACCGGCCGCGTCCCTTCGAAGCGGGGGACTTTTTGTTCGCGGGGTACCGCGCGCTGGGAGGGCCGTCCGGCGGGGCCCTGCGCGTGCGCGTGGTCAACCCGCATGCGGTCACGCGGGCCGCGGGCTTGCGCGCGGCGCTGGAATCGCTCACGGCGCGCAAGCGCGAGCGCCACGTGCGCCGGGAGCGCGTCGCCCTCGCCTTCACCTTGACCATCGTCGCCGCCGCGCTGGCGACCTTGTTTTTGCACTGGCACCGTGGATGGGATCAGGCCCTGTTTTCCGCCGCCGCGGTCTTCATCGTCTCCTGTTCCTGCGCGCTTGCCCTGGCGGTGCCGATCAGCCGGGGAATCGGCCTCCTGCGCGCGCACCGGCTCGGCTTCCATTTCAAATCCCAGGAGACCCTCGAAAACCTGGCCGACGTCCGGTCGGTGCTGTTCGACAAAACCGGCACGCTGACGTTCACCCGGCGCACTTTGGAGGCCTGGGAATGGGCCGCGGATTTTCCCTCTGACCCGGAAAGCCGGGAGCGCGTGCTTCGCGCCGTCGGGCGCCTTGCCGGAATGAGCGCGCATCCCGTGGCGCTCGCCTTGCACGAAAACCTGGCGAGCGGACGGGGGAGCGGCGACATTAGCGGCTTCACCGAGATCCCGCATTTCGGATTGGCCGGCGCCTGGCACGAAAGCGGGGGAGGCGAAGGAAGGCCTGAAACCGGCGCGTCGATCTGCCTGTGCCGGTATGGGGCCTGGAAGGGTGAGGCCCGTGAGTTTCGCGCCCTGGGCTTGCAGGTTCCGGAGGTTCCGGAGACTCACGAGGCGTCGCCGCCCTCGTCGTGCGTGTTCGTGAACGGCAAATGGGCGGCCTCGATCCGCCTGGGAGAAGAGATCAAGCCCGGCGTACGCACCTTGTTGCAGGGCCTTTCGAAACGGGGAATCCGCGTCGGCCTGCTTTCGGGAGATTTGCCGGCGCGCGTCGCCGTCTTTGCCGAAGCGTGCGGGTTCGCCACCTACCAGGGCGGCCTGTCCCCCGAACAAAAGCAGGCCGAGGCCCGGTCGTTCCAGGAAAAACATGGGCGCGCCCTTGCCGTCGGCGACGGGTACAACGACAGCCTGCTCTTCGGCGAGGCCGCGATCTCGCTGGCCGTACAAGGCTCGGCGGGACCCGTGGCGGCGGGATCGGACCTGTTCATGACCTCCGCGGACCCGGGCGCCCTGCTCGACCTGCTGCGCGTCGCCGAGGGCACCCGGCGCAGCATCCGCAACTGTTATCTGGTTTCGGGGTTCTACAACGCCGGGGCGGTCTCGCTGGCCGTGGCGGGCCTGGTTTCCCCGCTGACCGCCGCCATCCTGATGCCCATCGCCAGCCTCTCGCTTTGTTTGACCGCCTGGATCACCGTGCCGCGCCCGCGCCGACCGGACGCGGCGAACCCGGAAACGTTGTTGAAGTTGAAAAATTTGACTACTCATTAATCCATATGCTTTCCTTATCTCTCAGTAGTACCGCCGAATATGCCCTGCGCGCCATGACGACCCTGGCGCTCGATGGCGGTGAAAAGGCCATCAACGCCCGCGATCTGGCGGTGGTGACGCGGGTCCCAGTGCACTACCTCAACAAAATCATGAAACAGCTGGTCGAAGCCGGGCTCGTCACGAGCGCCAAGGGCCATGGCGGCGGGTTTCGGCTGGGGAAGCTTCCTTCGCGGATCTCCTATCTCGACATTCTCAAGGTGGTGGGCTACAATTTCGACTCGCGCCAATGCGTGTTCGGCTGGGATGCCTGCCGGTCCGACAGGCCCTGTCCGATGCATGATGCGTGGAGCAAGGCCAACGAGGATTTCGTGGACTGGGCGCGCCGGACCACCCTGACGTCCTTGCGCAAGCCGACGCATGCCGGCTGGCGCGAAGCGCACAAGGTAGGCTCCTAGTTTCAAAAGCTTACAGGGTTCGCGAGTAACGAGCGCCTTCCGCGGGAACATTCGTCTGGCGCGGGTCGAACGCGGCCGCGATGCGCCGCGACAAGGGAAAACCCGCCGGGGTCACGGTCACGAGCCCGTCCTTCTCCTCCGCCAATCCGTCGGCCAGGTAGGGAGCAAGCCGCTCCAGGCTTTCGAATCGGTAACTCTCCACCCAATCGGGATTCAGGTCCCTTTCCGACAAGAGCGCTCGCAGGTCCGCGCGCCCCTGGCAAAGAAGGGCATTGATGACGTCGCGGGCGGCGAGGTCCTCCGGATGCATGCGATAGCCCCCGGAGAAGGGCAGTTCACCCGCGCGCACGCGCACCTGATACGTTTCCAGGTTTTTTTCGTTTTGCAGGTAGCCTTCCTGCAGCTGGGAAATCGCCGAGGCGCCCAGCGCGTGAACCTGACCCGCGCGCGAGGTGACGTACCCCTGAAAGTTGCGACGCAAGGTTCCGTCGCGCTTCGCGATCGCCAATTCATCCGTGGGCCTGGCGTAGTGGTCCATGCCGACGGCCTCGTAGCCTGCGGCCGTGAAGGCCTCGCGGGCCTCCAGGCACATGCGCACCCGGTCCCCGGGACCGGGCGACGGAAGCGATTCGAGCGCCGTCTGATGCGACTTGATCCAGGGAACGTGCGCGTACGGGAACAGGGAAACGCGATCGGGACCGGCCTCGATGATTTCGGCGACCGTCGCCCGAAAGGATTCCGCCGTCTGGAAGGGGAGGCCGCAAATCAAGTCGAGGTTGATCCCGGTGAACCCCAGTTCGCGGGCCGTGGCCACCAGTTCCCGCGGCGGGAGTTTCGAGGCGCGCCGGTTGACCGCCTCGAGCACGGCGGGGTTCACGTCCTGAATGCCGAAGGAGATTCGGTTGAAGCCGATGGAGCGGAGCGTTTCCAGCTGGGGGCGCAGGATCAGGGAAGGGTCGCATTCCAGGGCAATCTCCGCGTCGGCTCGAACGGCGAAGGTCGCGCGCACCTGCGCGATCAAATCGCGCAGGTGCGAAGAGGGCACGGCGTTGGGCGTGCCCCCGCCGAAATGAATTTGCGAAACCGGGCGGGACCGGTCGAGCTTTTCCGCCAGCAGTGAAAACTCCCGCGAGAGGGTCGCCATATAGGCCTTGATGAAGTCCCCGGGGCGGTCGATTTCGGTATGGCACCCGCAAAACAGGCAGCGCCTCGGGCAAAACGGAACATGGAAATACAGCGAGATGTCCCGGCCCCCCGGGACGTCCTTGCGGTTCGAGCTACGGATCAAAGGGTCCGCGATGAGGACCGGATCCTGGTTGAAAAAATTGGCGGGGGGGTAGGAGGTGTACCGCGGGGCGGCCCCGTCGTAACGCATCAGGAGACGCAGGGCTTCTTCCGGGTATGTCTCCAAAGCGGCTTTCAAGGAGGATTTTTCGACTTGCATAACGCCTCCGTGGCGGCGGAAGCGCCCCACTCAATAGATAAATATATCCATTAATGGGGCGGGGCGCAACGGGATTTTACGCCATTTTTGGAGAAAACGCGCGTTTGGGGAGTCAGACACGGACGAACGCGCGCACGGGGGGCAGATCGGAGGCGCGCAAGGCCTCGGGGGTGCCGATGAAGATGATTTTCCCCTCGTGCAGCATCGCGATGCGGTCGGCGATCTTGTGGGCCGATGGCATGTCGTGGGTCACCACCAGGCTCGTGACTCCCAGTTGGCGTTGCATGTCCAGGACGAGGTCGTCGATAACGCCCGCCGTCACGGGATCCAGCCCCGTGGTCGGTTCGTCATACAAGAGGATTTCCGGTTCGAGCGCCAAGGCGCGGGCCAGGGCGAGCCGTTTTTTCATGCCGCCCGAAAGTTCATTCGGCAGCTTCGAGCTCATGTCCGGCGACAGGTGGACCAACTGCAGCTTCTCGCGCATCAGCGCGTCCAGTTGCGCTTCCGAGAGCTCGGGCCGGTGTTCCCTGACGGCAAACTTGATGTTCTCGCCGGCATTCATCGAATCGAACAAGGCGGAACCCTGAAAAAGCATGCCCATGCGGCGGCGAATCGTCTGGGCGTCCACGCCGTCGGGGGAGGAAATCACCTTCCCTTCGACGCGAACCTCGCCCGCGTCGGGTTTCAGCAAGCCGATGCAGTGCTTGAGAATCACCGACTTTCCGCCGCCCGAGGCCCCGATGATCACCAAGGTTTCTCCACGCGCGACGTCCAGCGTCACGCCCCGCAAGACTTCCTGCTCTTTCCCGTTCGAAGGGAAGGATTTCCGCAGGTCGCGGAGTTGAATCAGGGGGGAGGCGGACAATTGGGTTCAAGGTTCCAAGGGGTCCCTCGAAAACTAAATAATCCCGCTCCCGAAAGGTTCCCTAATAAAAAGGACTCCTTCCCTTCGGAAGGAGTCCTTGAACCCTCAGGCCTTTTCCAACTAGGGAGTCGTCGTAATGACGCCATTCGCCAGCAGGCTGTCCCGAACCTTCTTGACTTCCCACACCGCGACGGTATCCACGGCCATGGCGGCGGGAAGGCGCGCCACCTTCGTGCAAACAGGCTCGTCTCCGCTCGTGCAGCTTACCACGGTGCTGTCGTTGAGAACGGAACGCAAATAGGTGAGAATCGAGGCGATTTCCTTGTCGGTAAGCACGTCATGCCAGGCCGGCATGCCGCCTCCCAGGTGTATCCGGCCGTTCACGACCAAAGTGTCGATATACCGGGGCTCACTCACGTTTCCACGCAATACCAGGTTGATGACTCTTTGCCGGTTGTTCATGAAAAAATCCGAATTCCCAACGGCGGGCCCCTGGGCGCCCTCTCCGTTCATCCCATGGCAACCGGAACAGTTGTTGGCGAAAGCCGTCGCTCCCACCGCCCTCAGGGAATCCGCAGGAAGATATAAGGTGGGGTCCACCGGCTCGGGCCCTACGGGGTTATCCTTCGAGCACGCCATCAAGGCGAACGCGGAAAGGCAGGCCGCCGACAAAAGCAGGCCGATTTTTTTGCGTGTCATTTTCATTGAATGCCTCTTGGTTTCGCCGCTCTCCACGGCATGGTTTCGGAGGTCCGGAGACTCCTCTAAAAAGTAAATAATCTCGCTCCCAAAAGCTTCCCAAATAAAAGCCTCCCAATAAAAAGGACTCCTTCCGGGGGAAGGAGCCCTTGAACCCTCAGGCCTTTTCCAACTAGGGAGCCGTAAAGACGCCCTTCGCTTTCAGGCTGTCCCGAACCGCCATGACCTCCCTGAACGCGACGGTATCCATGGCCATGGCGGCGGGAGTGCGCGCCACCTTGGTGCAAACGGGTTGATCGCCGCTCGTGCAGCTTACCACGGTGCTGTCATTGAGAACGGACCGCAGGTAGGTGAGAACCGAGGCGATTTCCTTGTTGGTAAGTATGTCATGCCATGCCGGCATGCCGCCTCCCAGGACCAGGCGGCCATTCACGACCATGGAGTCGATATAGGGAGGGTTGCTCGTGTTTCCGCGCAAAACCAGGTTGATGATGACCTGCCGATTGTTCATGAAAAAATCCGAATTCGCAACGGCGGGCCCATGGGAGCCTTCTCCGTTAGTTCCATGGCAACCGGAACAGTTGTTGGCGAAAACCGTCGCTCCCACCGCCCTCAGGGTATCCGCCGAAACATATGTGGAGTCGTTTGTATCAACCGGGGGCGCGGTCGGGCCATCATCCTTCGAGCAGGCCGCCAGGGCGAACGCTGCCAGACAGGCCGCCGACAAAAGCAGGCTGATTTTTTTGCGTGTCGTTTTCATTGAAATACCTCTTGGTTTCGCCGCTCTCCACGGCAGGGGTTAATAGTCCGTTGTCGCGACTTGGCGATTACTCCGCTTTCGCTTTCTTCGGGGCGGCTTTTTCCGCGGCCTTGGCCGCAGCCTGATCCGCCTTGGCGGAATTCCCGCTGAAGGTAAGGACATAGGCCAGAACGTTGTCGATCTGAGGCTTTTTGAGGACGCCCTTCCAGCCGGGCATCAAGGCCGAGAAACCGGTATTGGCCCCGCCTTCGGCGATGACCTTGCGCAAATCCTCCCAGCTGCGCTGGGACATGTATTTCGAGTCGCAAAGATTCCGGGGCTTCGGATTCAAGGCCGCCGCCGCCGCTCCGTCGCCTTTGCCGGAGGCGCCATGGCACGAGGCGCAGTTGGCCTCATAAACTTTTTTCCCGTCCGCAAGGTCGAACTTCTTGAAACCCGGCTTGGTCGAGGCAGCCTCCTCGCCGGCGACGACGAGGCCGGTGGCGAGAAGCAGGGAGGAAATCAAGGTTTTTGCGGGCACGTAAAGATTCCTTGGTTGGATAGTTCGGGTGGTCGGAAAGGGCGGGCAAAATACTCAAATACGGCCTTCAGGTTCAACCCTGAAAAAAAACCATGCAGCAAATTAGGAAAATTTACCGGGAAAGTCCCGTCTCCGCCGGGTCAGTAAAGCATAAAAATGATCAGAAAATCGAGTACCAATATCCAAACGCAGGCCGAAACCACCGCCTTCATGGCGGCCTGCCCGACCCCGCGGGCGCCCGCGCCCGCGCGCAGCCCCTCCTGGAAACCCGTGAAGGCCACGACTCCCCCGAAACAAACGGCCTTGACGAGTCCCACCCAGACGTCGTAACCGCTGAACAGAAAGCGCGTCCCCTGGACGTAGGCCTGGCTCGTGAGGCCGAAGCTGAATCGGGCCACCAGCCACCCGCCGATCAGCGCGCACAGGCAGGAGAAAACTACCAACAGGGGCACCGCGATAAATCCCGCCAGCAGGCGAGGCAGGGCGAGGTAACGCAAGGGATCCAGGTCCATCACGGTCATTGCGTCGAGCTCTTCCTTCTCCTTGAGCGTGCCGATCTCGGCGGCGATGGCGGCCCCCACGCGCCCCGCGAGCACCAGGGCGGTCAGGACGGGCCCGGATTCGATGATGACGAACTTCGCGATGGCCGTGCCGAGATAGGTGTCGGGAATCAGACCGTGGAACTGGTAGCGTGCCTGGACGGCGGTGACGGCTCCGATGAAAACGGAGATCACCAGCACCAGGGGGATCGAGGCGACGCCCATGCGGGCGATCTGTTCGAGGAGCAGCCCCGGGCCCCGGAAGAGGAAGGGCAGCCGCCGCAGAATGGCGAGGAACAAAAGGACCGATTCGCCCAGGCGTTCGACCGGCCCGAGCGCGAGCGCGCCCAGCCCGTTCAGAAAACGGGAAAGGGGAGCCCCCGGGGCCTCCTCGCGCCGCGCATGTTCCTGGGGGGAAGGCACGGGCTCAGAAGTCGGACTGGCTCATGTCGCGGCCCGAGTAGTTTTCGAAGGAGGCGTATTCGGACATGAACGTGAGGGGAACTTCGCCGGTCGGGCCGTTGCGCTGCTTGGCCAGGATTAGCTTGGCCTTGCCCTTCTCGGCTTCCTTGTTGTACATCTCGTCGCGGTAAATGAACATTACGATGTCGGCGTCCTGCTCGATGGCTCCCGACTCGCGCAGATCCGAAAGCTTCGGCTCGCCCTCGCCGCCCCGGGTTTCCACCGCGCGGCTGAGCTGGGACAGCGCGATCACCGGAATTTCCAGCTCCTTCGCCAGCGCCTTAAGGCCGCGCGAGATCTGCGAGATTTCCTGCTGACGGTTCTCGGTCTTGCCCACGCCGTTCATCAGCTGGAGGTAGTCGACCATCACCAGGTCCAGGCCCTGCTGGGCCTTCAGGCGGCGGCACTTGGCGCGCAGCTCCAGGATGTTCAGCGAGGAATGGTCGTCGATGAAGATCTTGGCCTCGCTGATCGGCCCCACGGCGATCGACAGCTTCGGATAGTCGCGCTGCGAGAGCTTGCCCGTGCGGAGCAGGTGCATGTTGACCTTGGCCTGCGAGCACAGCACGCGCTGGACCAGCTGCTCGCGGCCCATCTCGAGCGAGAAGAAGGCCACGGTGCGGCGGTGGTCGATAGCGGCATTGGCGAGCATGGTCAGCGCGATCGCGGTCTTGCCCATGCCGGGACGGCCCGCCAGGATGATCAGGTCGGTTTTCTGGAACCCCGAGGTCAGCGCGTCGAGGTCCTTGAGGCCGGTCGGCACGCCGATGACCTCGCCCTTCGAGTAGCTCTCGATCAGCTTGAAGGTGTCGCTCAGGATGCGCTTGATGGGAAGGAAGCCTTCCTTGATGTTCGAGGCGTTGATGGCGAAGATGTCGCCCTCGGCCTGGTCCATGATGGTGGCAGGCTCCTGCGAGGTGTCGTACGCCGACTCCAGCATCTTGGTCGCGCTGCCGATCAGGCGGCGCAGCATGGACTTTTCCTTGACTATCTGGCAGTGCTCGGCGATGCTGGCGGAAGACACCACCTCGGCGGAGATTTCCAGCAGCGCGGGTTCGCCGCCGGCCTTCTCGAAGTTCTTCGCCTTGCGCAGCACCTCGGCCAAGGTGAGGATGTCGGTGGGGGCGTTTTTCTCGAACAGCGACGCGATGGCCTCGAAGATCACCCGGTGTTTTTCCAGGTAAAAGTCGTCGGCGGTCAGGCTTTCGAGCGCGACGCTGACGGCTTCCGGATCCAGGAGCATGGCTCCCAGCACGTGCTTTTCCACTTCCACGGCCTGCGGTGGTACGCGCAGGCCCGTCAACCCCGTTTCCAGGCTCATTCTTCAGCTCCGAGATTCAGCTGTTCGCGGCCGGCAGCCGGCCACGCAGCCATTTCAACTGGTTCCACGCGGCGCGGCGGGCGGCCTCGTCGGCGTGCATCAAAAGGGACGGGTGCTCGACGGCGACCATTGTCATGTTCCCGTGGTTTTCGGCCGTTTCCATCAGCGCGGCCAGGCTTTTTCCCGTGCGCAGCACGCTTTGCGCACAACCCTCGCCGAGCAGCAGCACCAGGCCGGCCCCGGCCAGCCGCAGCTCCTGCGACAGGGCGGGAAGCATGCGGGCCACGTCCTTGCGGGCCCAGGCTTTTCCCGGGGGCGGGGTTTTCATCACCGAGGTCAGGTACAGTTGCTCGCGCGCGAGCCCGATGCCCTTCATCATCTTGTCGAGGAACGCGCCGGGTTCGCCTCCGAGCACGCGGCCCTCGACGGGATACAATTCCACCAGGGCGAGCGCGGGACGCTCGGGGCCTTCCGCGCGCACCAGGCCCGAGGTGCCGGGAAACCAGATCGGGCACGAGGCCTCGAGAAAGGCCCAGTAGGCCTCCAGATTCGGGTGGTCGGGAAGGAAGGGGGCGGGGGAGACCGAAGGCTTGGAGGCCGCCGCCTGCCCGGCGAGGACGGCGGAAACCGGACCCGGGTTTCCTCTTTGGGAGACCGGATCCGGTTTCGCCAGCGACTCCGCGATGGACTGGAAAAAGTCCGCCCCGGCCCCCGCGCCGAAAGCGGGGGCCGCCGCCTTCGGGCGGAAAGTCTCGGGCTGGGGAACTTCGAACTCCCGTTCCGCGTAGGTTACCGCGCGCGAGGGGGAAGCGGCCGCGGGCCGGGGCTTGATCCAGGGCGTCGCCAGCACGACTTCCTCGGTGCCGATCTCCGCCTGCCAAGCCAGGTAGGCGTCGCGTGAATTCATGCGGAGCCCCGTCCGCCGCCGAGGAGCGCCGCGACCTGCCGCACCACCTCGGTGGCCAGCTCGCTCTTGCCCTGCGGGCGCAGCGTGCCGCCGGTCGCTCCCTTCGGGAGCACGACGGCTTCCACCGCCTCCTCGCTGAAACCGAGGCCGGGCTGCGACAGGGGAGTGTTCACCACCATCAGGTCGCAGTTGCGTGCCTGCATCTTTTCGATCCCGTGGGCGATTGCGTTTTCGGTCTCCAGCGCGAAGCCCGCGAGGATTTGGCCCGGACGCTTGCCGCGCCCGAGCGTCTCAAGAACGTTCACCGCGGGCTGCAGGTCCAGGGTTTTCTTCTCGCGCGACCCTTTCCACTTGCCGCCGGCTTTGTCGAGGGGGATCACCGGGATGAAGTCGGCGATGGCGGCGGCCATGATCACGACGTCGGCGGTTTGGGCCGAAGCGGTGAGGACGGCATGGAACTCTTCGCTGGTGCGCACGCGCGTCAGCGCGAGGCCGTTCGGCGCCCCTCCCTCCAGCGGCCCGGCGCGGCCCAGGACGAGATGGACGTCCGCTCCCGCCAACCGGAAGGCGCGCGCCAAGGCGATCGCGGTTTTGCCGCTGCTGCGGTTCGACAAAAAGCGAACGCCGTCCAGGGGCTCTTCGGTGTGCCCGCCCGAGATCAGAATGGACTTGCCGGAAAGAAGGGGAGGGGAGGCCCCAAAATCCTTGAAAGCCAGGATCAGATCGGCATAAGCTGTTATTTCTTCGGGGGTTGTCAGCTTTCCTTCACCCACTTCGCCGCAGGCCAGGTTCCCGTCCAGCGTCGGCAAAATGTGGGTCCCGCGTCCTTCGAGGCGCGCCTGGTTCTCGCGCACGGGCGCGGCATGGAGCATCACGCTGTTCATCGCCGGGGCGATCGCCACCGTGCCATTATAGGCCAGCGCGGTGAGGCTGACGGCCGAGCCGGTGAGCCCCGCCGCTAGCTCGGCCATAGTATGCGCGGTGCAGGGCGCGATGAGGAAGAGGTCGGCCCAGCGCGCCGCTTCGATGTGGGGCATCGACGAGTTCAAGGACGGGCGGTCCCAGGCGTCGATCAAAACGGGATGCCCGCTGAGGGCCGCCAGCGCGTTGGGATGAATGATATTGGTCGCGCTATGCGTCATGACGACGCGCACGTGGGCGCCTTTTTCCTTGAGGCGCTGCACCAGATCGCAGGCCTTGTAGGCGGCGATGCTGCCGGTGACGCCGACGAGGATGTGCTTGTCTTGGAGCATGGGAGTGTTCTTAAAATAGGTCTTTTAAGATCGTTCGCGGATGCCCTTAAGTGGCTATTAAATCAGGAATTATGGTTGATAACTTGTGTAAAACCGATACCGGCCCGGAGCCGAAAAAAAGAAAAGCCTCCGTCATGCGGAGGCTCCTCAGGACATGCCCGCGATAGGGGCAAATGTTATTTGCCCCTACTCCGCGGGCGCGGCTTCGGCCGGGGTCTCTTCGACGACGGCCAGGCGGCGGTTCTTGAACTTGTGGATGGCGATCGTGGTCGGCTTTTCCGACAGCTTGATGAAGCCGAGATTCGCCTGCTCGTTGATGAAGCGGGCTTCCTGGGCGGCCATGATGACGGTGCGGAAAGGCGAGGTGCCGCGGGCGTAACAGTCTTCGACCGAAAGATGCTGATTCTTGGACATGCGAACTCCTTGAACATGGACCCCGTCCAAAGGCCGACGGCCTTCGGACTCAAACACTGGACACAAACACAGACCCGATAAACTACAAAGGCTGGAAAGGCCTGAATCTGACACAGAGAGGGGGGGATTCGAACCCCCGTGAGGCGTTAACCCCAACATGCTTTCCAAGCATGTACCTTAAACCACTCGGACACCCCTCTAGGTCAGGGTCGGGAAAGGTAGGAAATCTGGGGGGGAAATCCTAGGTGGTGTGGGGAAAATCGGCGTATTTGGCTGAGATTATGCGATTTGGATTTAAATGTTGGGAGTTGGGCGTTGGGGGTTGGGAGTAAGGAATTCCAACCTTGTGTGTTCTGATTTTAACTCCCAACTCCCAACGACGAAGCTTTGACCCGGGTATTGTTCCCAACCCCAACCCGTCTTAAATCTCCCCAAAACTCTGCAGCTGATACAGCTTCGCGTAAATCCCGCCCTGGGCCAGCAGCGCCTGGTGCGTTCCCTCTTCCCGGATTTCTCCCTTGTGCATGACCAGGATACGGTCGGCGTTCTTGATCGTCGACAAGCGGTGGGCCACCACGATGGTGGTGACCTCCTTGAGAACCTTCCCGAGGGCTTCCTGGATCAGCCCCTCGGTTTCGGTGTCGACCGAGGCCGTGGCCTCGTCGAGCAGCAAGAGCCGGGGGCTTTGGTAGAGGGCCCGCGCCAGGGCCAGAAGCTGGCGTTGGCCCGTGGACAGGTTCTCGCCGCGCTGGCGGAGCGGCGTCAGGTAGCCCTCGGGCAACGCGGCGATGAACTCGTGGGCGCGCACGTGGCGGCAGACCTCCTCCACGCGCACTAGGTCGAAGTCGGGGCGCAGCGCCACGTTGAAGGCGATCGATTCGGAGAACAGGTGGACGTCCTGCGGGATCAGGGCCATGTGGCTGCGCAGCGCGACCTCGGAGTATTCCTCGATGGGGTGGTCGCCGATGAGGACGCGTCCGCCGGTGGGCAGGTAGAACTTGCTCGCCAGGGAGATCAAGGTGCTCTTGCCGCTTCCCGTCGCGCCGACCACGGCCACCGACTCGCCCTCGCGGATCCCGAACGAGATGCCATGCAGCACTTCCGGCCCGCCGGGGTAGGCGAAGCGGACGTCCTCGAAGCGCATGCGGAAGGGCGCGGGCAGTTCGGTGCGGTCGCCCTCGGGAAGGCTGGCCTCGGTGTCGTACAGCGTGAACACGCGCTCGCCCGCGGCCAGCGCGGATTGCAGAGCCGTGATCTTGTCGGAGATTTCGCGCAGGGGGCGGAAGAACATCCCGGTATACCAGGAGAAGGCCACCAAGGTGCCCAAGGTGGTCTCACCCCGGTAGAAGAAATAGGCGCCGGTGAAATAGAGCAGCACCAGCGAAATTTCGGTGAGGCCGCTGATGGTGGGGAAGTAGTAGGCGTAATAGCGGATGTTCTGGTACCAGGCGTCGCGCGTATCGGCGTTGACCCCGTCCAGGCGCTTCTCGACGTCGCGCGAGCGGCCGAAGATGCGCACGATATGCACGCCGCTGAGACTTTCTTGCATGCGCGCGTTCATCTCGGCCAGCAGCTTGCGGATGTGCACGTTGCTCGCGCGCACCTTCTTGCGGAACACCGAGGTCGCGAGCAGCATCAGCGGCAGCACCACCAGGGAGGCGGCGGCCAGCTTCCAGTCGAGGATGAACATGAAGACCACCGCGTATACGATCAGCAGCAGCGCGCCGGCGAGCTCGATCAGGCCCTCGGTGAACATGCTGTTGAGGCTGTCCACGTCGTTGCCCAGGCGCGTCATCAGGCGGCCCACGGGGGTGCGGTTGAAGAAGTCCATGTGAAAGCCCTGGAGCTTGTGGAACAGCTTCAGGCGCAGGGAGTGGATGACTTCGAGGCCCAGTCGCTGGGTCGCCAGGGCCCGCATGTATTCCAGGGCGCCGCCTCCGAGGGCGAGCAGGCCGAACCCGATCAGGTAGGGAAAGATGCCGTCCATGTTCCGGTCGTGGATCGGCCCGTCGATCATCTTGCGTAGCAGCTGCGGCTGGAACAGCGGCAGGATTTCCGAAACGACGAGCAGGCCCAGCGCCGTGAAGCCCAGGAGCTTCTTGTCCGCGGCCAGGCTCAGGATGCGCAGCCAGAGCCGCCGGTCGAGAAAAGACGCGGCCTTGTCGGAGTGGAGGTAGGGTTCAGCGGCCACGATATTCTCCGGAAACGAAGCTTCGTAAATGATGAATGATGAATGCTGAATGATGAACAAAACGGCAGGCCGGATACCGGGTCGAATTCAAGCCGGATTTTAATTCCAAAGGGTATCCTTTTTTTCTTGCATCATTCAGCATTCATCACTCATCATTCCGCGCATTACGCGCGCTCCAGGCTTTCGCTCAGCCGCTGCTTTTCCCAGATCCCGGCATAATGGCCGCGCAGGCGCAGCAACTCCTCGTGCGTTCCCTGCTCGACGATGCGGCCGTTGTCGAGGTACAGGATGCGGTTGCAGTGCATCACGGCCGAATAGCGGTGCGCCACGATGACCAGGCAGCGCTCGCGGAAGAGTTTGCGCAGGTGTTCGAGAACGAATTCCTCGGTCTCGGCGTCCAGCGCCGAAAGGGTGTCGTCGAGGCACAGCACGGGGGCGGGGGACAGGAGCGCGCGCGACAGGCCCACGCGCTGACGCTGCCCGCCGCTGAGGTTGATGCCCTTTTCGCCCAGCATGCTGGCGTAGCCGTTGGGGAACTGCGGCAGGTCGCGCGCGAGGCCCGACCACTCGGCGGCCTGCTCGGCGGTGAGCGGCGGGCGCTCGTCTCCGCCGAACAAAATGTTCTCGCGAATCGTGGTCGAGAAGAGAAACCCGTCCTGCGGCGCGTAGCTGAAGTGGCTGCGCCATACCTCGTCCGGCACCTGGTTTCGCGGCTGCCCGTTCAGCTGCAGGGATTCCGGATCCGCGGGAGGGTAGAGGCCGCACAGCAGGTGGGCGAGGGTGGTCTTGCCCGACCCCGTGGCCCCCACGATGCCCAAAGTTTCCCCCGGCTTGAGGGTAAAGGAAATATCGTCCAGCACCTTCGGGCCGCCGGCGTAATGGAAATCCAGGCCGCGCGCTTCCAATGAGCGGAAGTCCGCCGGCGGGGCGGGGGGAGGCTCCGCCTCCGTGCCGTCGCGGGGGACCAGCGCGTAGGGGATGATGAATTCGGATTTAAGCTGGAGCAATCGGTCCACCGACACGTTGCCCCGCTGGATCATGCTGGCGACCCAGCCCAGCCCGATGAGGGGAAATTGCAGGCGCAGCAGGTACAGGATCGCGGCCGACAAGGTGCCGAGGGTGATCTCGCCCTGGATCACCATGCGCCCGCCGAGCCAGGCTGAAAGCACGATGCCGATCACGCCCAGCACGCCGATGAGGGGCCATACGCCGGCGTTGAAGCGGGCGATTTGCAGGGAAGAATCCCGCAAGCTCGCCGAGGCGGCGCTGAATTTTTCCTCGAAGGGGGCCGAGCGCCCAAAGCCCTTCACGACCTGGATGCCGGAGAGCGTGTCCTGGACGAAACCGTTCAGGGTCGACAGGCTTTTCTGGATCTTGCCGAAGTGCGAGTACATGCGGATCAAAAAGAAGTTGGCCAGCACGGGCATCACGAGCGCGGGCAGCAGACCGGTCAGCAGCAGCTTGGGGCTGAGCAGGGCCACCGCGACGGCGGTGAAGATCAGCAGGCAGCCCATGCGGGCCAGGTGCAGGATCACCGGGCCGACCATGTCGCGGATGCGGTCGAGGTCGTTGGTGGCGCGCGACATCAGATCGCCGGTGTTCTGCTTGTCGAAGAAGGCCTTGGGTTGCGCCATCAGGGCCGAGAACAGGTCGCGGCGCAGGGAGTATTCCATTTCGCGCGAGGCGCGGATCACCCACAGGCGCTGGTAAAAGAGAAGCACGCCCGAAACGGCCGTGACCGCGAGGATGACGGCGAGCGCGATCGCGACGGGCCGCAGGCCCTCGCCCGCGCCCAGGCTGTCGAGAATCACCTTGATCATCCAGGGGTTGACCTGATCCAGCGCCGTGGAGATCACCACGAACGCCCAGCCCCATAAAATGGGGCCGCGATGCACGACCAGATAAGGCTTCAGCAGGGCCCAGCGTTGCGCCAGGCCGGTTTTGGGAGTCGACTTTTTGGAGCTCAAGCGTGTCGTCCGTTCGCGCGAAAAAAAAGCACGATGTTTTTTTATGCAGGCAAAGATAGAAGAGTTGCTCTTCCGTGAAATCGATTCAAAACGGAGCGGTTCGCCCCCGATAGAGCGCTGCGCAGGTGCGGGAGGCTGGACGCGTGGCCACGGACGAGCCCGGGGGCCTGAAATTCCCCTTTGACGCTGGGTGGCGAGACTGCTACTTTGACGCACCTCGTTGGGGTGTCGTCCAATGGTAGGACTCCAGATTCTGATTCTGGCTATTGAGGTTCGAATCCTTGCACCCCAACCACTTTCCCACCCTTGATTCGTGCTCATCCGTGCTTATGGGTTATACACCCTATGTAACGGTTTGATACCTGTTCATAAATAGAGCCCAGGATACAAAAACCCTGGAGTTTCTATGCCCACAGAAGAAATCAAACAGGCGATTCTGGAAGAGATCCGACCCCATTTTGGGGCCTTTCGGGATGTAGATGCAATGCTGGATTTTCTTTTCACCCTAAACCGATTAAAGCCGGAACTCTTTCGGTTTTGGAAAGACGGGCGATCTTATCCAGTCACCCGGATTTTTGTTTTACCTGAATTCGAGAAGCATCAAGCGTCAAGAGCTGCCCGTTGCGGCCAGCTGCCGGGTAGGTATCAATGAGTGCCTATCTATTTCGCATAATATATATTATGTAAACTTATTTGCGAAGCGTGCCCGTTTGGAGTTAGCCCCCAGCTCTCTGCAAATTTTCTAAAATCTGCCTTCCAATTGTCTGTATGTTGTGTACTGTATGTACATAGGCTTGCCTACGAACACGCCCCGGAGGTTCCGATGGAATACCCTAAACTCGGCAAAACGCGCCGTAACCTGTATATGGGTTCCGAATACCTGGACCTGGAGGCTATCGCGGTCAACGAGCGCAAGCGCACCGGCCGCGCGGTCAGCGTATCCGACCTTATCCGCAAGGCCTGCGTCGAGTATGCGAACGCGTATTGGAGCCGGATGACGAAGGCGCCCGCGCCGCGTTCCACCGACGTGTGAAGGCTGAATCGTCCGCGGGTTGCTAACGTCTACTTTTCCGTTCCATCGTCCTCCAGAGGTTCTCATTTTCGGCTACGCGGAAACCCACTACAAGTTCAGGCTGCCCTGGTCGCCGCTGCACAAGCCGTGGCCGGAGATTTTTCTCGACGCGCCGCACCAGGCGTTACCCGGGAAGCCGCTGATCGTTTATTTGATGGTCAAGGACGCGGATCTGTATCCGGTCACGATTCATTCCCTAAATTTCAGGGCCTTCGATTCCCAGGGAGCGGCTCGCGAATACCGTTTCGAGCCGGAAAAGCGCTTCCACGGCAACTTCTCGCACCTGGCCTTTCCCCTGCCCCTCGCGCGCGACGGCCTGAGCGGCGAGGTGTGGGTCCTGGGTTTGATCACCGCCGAGGACGGACGCGGGCGCCTGCGCGTCTTCGAGGGGCACAACTTCCCCGGCCTGCCTGCCGAACCCCTGCGCATCAACCTGCTGGAACATCCCCTGCCCTACCCCGCCGGGTGGCAGGCGGGTGAAATGCACTGCCACAGCGAATTTTCCTCCGACCCGGTGGAGTTCGGCGCGCCCCTTGAGGCCATGCAGCAAGCGGCGGACACCGCGGGGCTGGACTTCGTGCTGTGCACCGACCACTCCTACGACTTCTATTACCGGCGCGAGAAATTCCTGGAGACCTGCGACCCGGAGGCGAACTTCCAGGCCTACCGCGCGCAGGCGGAGGATTTGAATGCGCGCCGCCCGCATTTGACGACCTTGGTCCCGGGCGAGGAAGTATCGTGCGGCAACAGCCGGGGCGAAAACGTCCACCTGCTGACCTTCGGGCACCCGCGGTTTCTGCCCGGGCTCGGGGACGGCGGGCGGCGCGGCTTTCGCAACCGTCCGGACCTAACCATCGCGGAGACCCTGGAATTGCTGGGCGATACGCCGAGCTTCGCCGCCCACCCCAAGGCCCGCATCGGCTGGCTCGAGCGCAAGATTTTCCGGCGCGGCGAATGGCGCGAGGAAGATGTACACGAGGCGGTGCGGGGCCTGCAGTTCTGGAACGGCCATCTGGGCCGCGATTACCGCGACGGCAAGGCCTTCTGGATCGGGCAACTGCTGCGCGGAAAAAGACTGCTCCCGATCGGGGCGAACGACGCGCACGGCGACTTCAACCGCAACGTGGGCGTGAAGACTCCGCTCGTGTCCCTGCATCAGGGGCGCAACCACGTGTTCGGGAAGGTGCGCACCCTGGTGCCCAGCGCCGGGCGCGACGCGCACTCCCTGCAGGCCGCCTTCCGGCGGGATACCTGCGTCTGCACCGACGGCCCCTTCGCCGAACTCACCGAAGACGCGAACGGCGCCCTGCGCGTCGCCGCCTTTACCTCGCCGGATTACGGGGCGCTGCGGTCGGTGAGCCTGTATGGCGCGGCCGCGGGAGAGGCCCGCGAAAGCCTGCTGGCCGAATGGGTGTTCGAAAAAACCGACGGGGGGCCGCACAGTTTCGAGGAAAAAAGAGCCTTCGGGCAGGGCACGGGATACATGCGCGCCGAGGTGGTCACCGACAAGGGACGGCGCGCCCTGACCTCCGCCGTGTTTCTGGATTAGGCCGTGAACCTCTTCGCCACGCTCTATCTCGCCGCCAGCGCGGTGTACGTCCTGCTGGACCTCCAGCTTTTGCGCGGCCTGAAAATCCTGGCGCGCCAGCGTAACCGCGCCGTGTCCCCGCTCTCGCCGCCCTCCATCACCGTGCTGATCGCCGCCCGCGACGAAGAAGCCAACCTGCCGCGCGTGCTGAGCGCGTTGCGTGCCCAGGACTACCCGCGGAAGCAAATCCAGGTCGTGGTGGCCGACGACCGCTCCGTCGACGGCACCGCGGCGGTGCTGCGGGATCATGCCGCGCGCTTCCCGGGCTGGATCGAATACGTGTCGGTCCGCGAAGGGACGCCCGGGTTGTCTCCCAAGAAGAACGCGCTGCTGCGAGGCCTCGAGCGCGCGCGTGGCGAGTGGATCGCGATCACCGACGCCGACAGCGAGATGGAACCGGGATGGCTTTCGGCCATGAGCCGGGAGTTCGGCGAGGACACGGGCATGGTGCTGGGCTTCACCGCCTACGCGGAGGATCGCGGCGGGCGGACCTCGCTTTCGCCGTCCGAGGGCGCCCGCGCGCTGGAGTTCGCCTCCCACGGCGTCACGGGCGCCGCGCTGGTGGGCTTGGGATTCCCGGTGAGCGCGAACGCGAACAATCTTGCCTGCCGCCGGCGCGCCTTCGACGAAGCGCGCGCCTTCGAACGGCACGGCGCGGTGGTCAGCGGCGACGACGATTTCATGCTGCAGGAAATCCACGCCACCGGAAAATGGGGCGTGCGTTTCTGCGCCGACCCGGCCGCGAGGATGCGCACCGCCGCGCCCGCATCCTGGCGGGAATTCTGGGAACAGCGCAAGCGCTGGGGAAGCAAGTGCATCCACTACCGGCCGCGGCAGGTGGTTTTTCTCCTGGCGGTGTTCGCTTTCTACCTGTCGATCCCACTGCTGCTCATCGGCGGCCTGGTCGACCCCCGGCTGGGATGGCTCGGCCTGACGGGGCTCGCGCTGAAAACCGGCGCCGACCTGCTCGTGATGCGCGCGGGGCTGCGCCGGTTCGGCCTGGAACCCCTGCTCCGCTTTTTTCCGCTGACGGCGCTGCTCCACATCCCCTTGATCCTGGGCGCCGTCCTCTTCGGCACCCTGGGCGGCTTCACCTGGAAAGGGCAGAAGTTGGGGACGAAGGTCAAACAGGCGGCAGGCGGCAGGCGGTAGAGATCGGGAAAGCTTTTGCTTTCTCCTACCGCCTACCGCCCACAAACTACAGCCTAATAAAGATCCTCTTCATCCTTCGGGTCCACGGATTCGACCACCGGTTTCCCCTCGTTGTTGTCTTCGGGTTCGCCCGCGGATTCGTCGGCGGATCCCTGGCCATCGCCGCCGCCGGGCACCGGCGCGTCGCCGCCGCCGTCCAATTTGGCCCCGGCCTTCTCGGCGTAAATCGTCCCGGGGTAGGCCGTGCGCACGGCCTGGTAGGCCGCCCTCGCCGAATCGATCGCCACGGTCGAGAACGGCGGCGCGACCGCCTGCTCCTCGCGCAGGAAGGCGATGACGAAAAGCGCCTTGCCGGCGTCCTGCGAGGCCGGGTATTGCGCGGCCACTTCGCGATACGCCGGAATCACGCGGGTGGCGATGTCCTCTCCCGCGAACCGCCGGCGCTCCGCCTCGAGAAACAAAAGGTGCGCCTTGTCCTCGAGGGTTTGCACCGTGGGCGGCATGCCCAGGTTTTTTTCCGCCTGCTTGGCCCACTCCGTGCCGGGGTAGCGTTTCATCAGCACGCCGTAGAGGGAATCGGCGCGCGCCTTGTTCCCGGCCTCTTCCTCAAGCCAGGCGAGCGCATAAAAAGCCCGGCGGGTATGCACGCTATCCTCCGCGGTGTCGGCGACGATGCGGTCCAGGTGCCGGCGCGCGCTGTCGGAGCGCCCCAGATCGAACAGATAGATTTCGGCGATGGTGAAGTCCTGATAATGCGGGCGCGTCGCATAGGAGCCGGTCGTGTCGGGGACGCGCAGTTCCAGGATGCGGCCGAGGGCCCGCGACTTCTGGTCGCCCAGCGACCCGAACTCGAACTGGGTGCCGGACACTGCGGCAGAGTCAAAGTAGGCCCGCGCGCTGTCCTCGCGGTTGTCCGCGATCCAGAAGTGCAGGGCGATGCGGTAGAAGGCCTCCGCGCTGACGGCGGTGCGGGCGGCCGCCTCGGCGGCCCTGCGGTACAGGAGGTTGGCCCGGGTCCAGTCTTGCTTGCCCTCGTGACCGCGCGCCTGCAGCAGCTGCAGGTCGGGACGCGCGAGCCGGAACTGCTTTTGCTTCATCAGGGAGGCGACCTCCGCGATGCCCTCGTCATACCGGCCCATCTCGTACAGGCAGAGGATGGCGAGCTTTTGGTTGCGGTATTGCAGGCGCGGCGGAAGGATTTTGATTTCGGGAGCCAGGGCGTGGCGACGGGCCTTTTCCCATTCCCGGAGGCTGAACGCCAGCCGAGCCGCCTGCCAATGCGCCTCCACGCGCGCCTCGGGAGTCGTGAAGGCCCCTTCGGCGAGCAAGGTCTCATAGAGCGCCAGGCCTTCGGCTCCGGAATTTTCATCGACCTGCATGCGGGCCGAAAGCAGCATGGCCTCGCGCTTCGCCTCGCCCTGCGGGTTCGTCGCCAGGAGGGCCGCGAGCTCGTCGCGGGCGTTCAGTTTCTGTCCGTCCAGATAAAGCGCCTTGGCCCGATGGGCCCGGGCCAAGGGGATGTTTTCATGGGCGGGAAAATACCGGATGAATTCTGCGTACTTCAGCGCGGCCTGGTCGTAGTCCTCCATCAGCAAGTAGCTCTCGGCGATGAGGAACACGGCCTTGGGCGCGTATTTCTTGTTGTCGGGCCACAACTCAAGCACCTTGGAACTCTTCACGATCGCGCGTTCCAGCTTGGCCTTTTCCTCTGGGCTCACCACCAAGGTGTCCTCGGGGTTAAGGTCGAGGCGCTTTTCGCGCAGCCGGATGGCCTGTCCGTGCGCCTTTTCCGCGTTAAAATAGGTGTTGTAATAAACGCTGCAACCTGCGAGGAGAAAAGCACTTAGGCCAGTTACAAAGGCGCGGGGAAAAGACCAGCGTAGGCTACGGTTCGACATGGCCCGTAGTTTACAAAAATTGGTTTTAATTCGACACGGGGAGCAGGATTTCATCCCGGAATCGCGATGTATTTCCATTGCGAAGCATGCACCGCTCTGGTAGCTCTTCCGCATGGTCTTGTATCTCTTCAGCATGCATTTTGGAAGCCATTTGTAATTTAATCACAAAAATTGCGGATTATATACCATTTACTAATTTTCGGTTCAGCAACCAAAAAAGCTAGTCAGAGTAACAACAGTCGCGAAATTTGAATAATTAAGCCGGTGGAACGTAAATGGAAACAACTTTTTTTGGGGAAGTCCGAAAAAAACAACACGCAATCGGGATCTCGCCTTAAGATGAATAATGCGAGTTCGAGACGCACGGCTGATGGTGGCCGTGATAATTTCATTACAGGGGAGATTTGTATGAATTTTAAGACGGGAACAAGAACGGCTTTGTCGGCGCTTCTGGCGCTTATGGGGCTTTCGTTCGGTGGAGACTATTCCACCTGGGCGAAGTATCGCACCGTGACGGTGAACACTAGCGCGATGACGCTCAGCGCGGCTGTTGCCAACATCCCGATCCTGGTGCGCTTCAACGCCACCGATCATGCCGACATGCTCAACGACGTTTCGACCCAAATGCTCGCCAACGGCGCGGACATCCGGGTCACCAAGGCCGATGGCACCACCGACGTGCCCTTCCAGATCGAACAGGCCACGACCGGCGCCAACGGAAGCCTCGTCCTGTGGATCAAGGCCGATAACGTCGCTCAAAGCAGCGCGACGGCCGCCAGCTTCCGCGTGTTCTGGGGCAAGACCGGTTCGACGACCCTGTCGAGCGGCACGGCCGTCTTCGACACCGCGCAGGGCTATCTCGCGGTTTGGCACATGAACGATGCCGTCGCGGCCGCGGGCGATACCATCCGCGACGCCACCGCCGGCAACAACAAGGCCGTTACTGGCGTGTTCGGCGCGGGCGCGTTGGTTCCTTACGACACGATCGGCGTGGCGGGCGTCGCCAAGAAAATCGGCGCTACCGCAAACGCGGTCGGCGGATATTTCGAAGCGATCGATCCGGACTCCTCCCTCAGCGTGAACACGGATCTGGGCCCCTATACCGTCAGCGCTTGGGTCAACGTAACTACTTGCTCCAACGGCTCACGCAGCGCGATCATCTCCAAGTACAACAACACCGCTGGCGCGAACGGTTCGCGTCAGTTCGCGCTCCAGATCGCCGGCGGCGCTTCCAACTGGAATCTCACGAATAATCCGCCGTCGCACGCCGCCACGGTAAACGAGTTCAACGCTTCCACCCCTTGCGCCACCAATCAGTGGCAGTATGTGTCGGCCAGCTACTACTCCCCCACCCTGCCGACCCCCGACGTCGCGGGCGCCACCTCGGCCATGCGGATTTCCGTGAACAACGCCGGGACCATCACCTATGGCACGTTTACCCAGACCGCGGCGACCATCGGCAGAGGCTCGCCGTTGAGAATCGGCTCCATCGCCGATAATCAACGCTTCCTCCGCGGCAGCTTGGACGAGGTTCGTCTCTCCAAGGTTGTGCGTGACACCAACTGGGTCGAGGTCGAATACGAAACGCAAAAGCCGGCGGCTACGGCCGTCACGGTCGGCGCGACCACGACGCAGGGCGGCTCGGGCGGTTACGCCAACTGGTCCGGTCACCGCGACATCATCCTGAACACCTCGGGCAACGGAGCGAACACCTCCACCTTGGTCCGGAACTTCCCGGTGCTGATTCGCCTGGATTCCGTCAACGAATCCACGATCCTTTCGACCGCCGGAACCAACGGCGCCAGCATCCGCTTCTCCAAAGCGGACGACCTGACTCCCCTGCCCTATGAAATCGAACAGTGGGGCCCCACGAAGGCCGCCATTTGGGTGAAGGTCGACTCGCTGCATCCCAACAATGCGACCCAGAAAATCCGCATGCACTGGGGCAACGGCAGCGCGGCCAGCGAATCGAACGGCCCGGCGGTGTTCGACACCGCCAACGGCTTCGTGGCCGCCTGGCATCTCGGCAACGCGGCCGGCACGAGCCCGCGTCCGGGTTCGGTCGCCGGTTCTCCCGCCGCCATTGTCCGCAACGGCCTCCCCGCGGTTCCGGGCATCATCGGCATGGCCGACACGCTCGGCGTTATCCCGGGGGCCAATCCCGCCCACGGCGGCAACCCCGCCGCCGGCCGGTATATCGACGTCGGCCGCGACGAATCCTTCGCGCCCAATAACTATGCCGGATTCAGCGACTTCTCGACCGGATTCGCTTACTCGGTGTGGGTGAACTCCGCCACGACGACTGCCTTTACCCGCTTCATCGTGCTGGGTTCGGATTCCAACGCCGTGAACCAGGTGGGAAGCACCAGCCGCATCATGTTCATGGGCAATCAAAACCAGTCCGCCACGCAACCCAACTTCGCGATCCGCGCCGAGGGTGTCGCCAGTTTCAACTCTCCCGCGAACGCCTATTCGTTCAATACCTGGACGAACATTTTCGTGACCAAGGCCCCCGGAACGACGGCCTACAACGTTTACAAGAACGGTGAACTGCTCGCCTCGTCCGGCACGGGCGCGGATCCCTTGGTCGTGACTCGCAATTACGCGTGGATGGGCCGCTCCGGCGCCAGCACCGACGGCTGGTTCGGCGGCAAGTTCGACAACACCACCATTTCAAAGGCTGCGCGTTCCGCCGACTGGGTCCGCCTCTCCTTCCAGAACCAGAAGGCCATCAACGCCCTGGCCAACATCGGTCCCTTCGAGTACGGCGCCACGGTTCCGGGCTTCCCCACGGCCGCGACCGCAGTCGGCGCCAGCGCCACGTCGGCAACGGTTTCCTGGACGGCTCCGGCCTCGAACGGGGGCTCGGCCATCACCGGTTACACCGCCACCTCCGCCCCGGGCAACCTGACCTGCACCACGACGGGACTTTCCTGCGTCGTGAACGGCTTGACCACCGGCACCGCGTACACCTTCACGGTGGTCGCGACCAACGCCATCGGCAATAGCGCGCCCTCGCTGGCCTCGAACTCGGTTACGCCTTCCGCCTACGCCGGTTTCACCAAGCTCAGCATCGTCATGAACACCTCGGCCTCCGGCGCCAACGTCGCCGGCACGGTGACCAACTTCCCGCTGCTGGTCCGTCTCGGCGCGGCCGAAGCGGCCGTCTTCACCGCGGCGAAAGCCGACGGCGCGGACATCCGGTTCTCGAAGTCCGACGACGCCACCGCCCTTCCCTACCAGATCGAATCCTGGGGTTCGGGCAAGGCGGCGATCTGGGTGAAAGTGGACTCCATCAAGGGGAACAATGCGACCCAGTCGATCAGCATGTGGTACGGCAATAGCGCGGCCACCAGCCAGTCCAATGCCTCCGCCGTCTTCGACACCGCCCAGTTCGTCGCGGTCTACCACCTGAACGACTCCTCCGACGCCACCCTCAACGGCAACCACGGCACGGCCTCCCCGACGGCTCCGACCGTCGCGACGAACGCCCTCATCGGCGGCGCCCGGACGTTCAACGGCACCTCGAACTGGTACCAGATCGGCACGGATTCCACCGCGCTGAACCTGAACACCAACACCGGCCCATACACCCTGTCGGCCTGGGTCAATCCGGCCTCCTGCGATGCCCGCATCGCCGCGATCGCCAAGTACGTCAACGGCGCCACCCCCCCGGGCCGCCAGTACTCGCTGCATACGGGGAACACCTCGACCGACTGGCGCTTTACCACTGCCGGTTCGGCCGTGAACGGCACGGGTGACGGCGAGTTCTTCGCCGATGCCCCGAGCGCCTGCGTGATCAACACGTGGAGCCATGTCGTGGGCACCTATAGTTCCGGCGCTCCCACCTCCGATTCCGCGGTCAACGCGAAGATCTACGTCAACGGCGTGTTGTCCGGTCAGGGCAGCTTCACCACCGTCACCGGGGTCGGTCGCCAGGCCAACGCCTATATCGGCCGCATCCACAACGACCAGCGTTACATGAACGGTTCGCTGGACGAGATCACGGTCGCCAAGGTCGCCCGCGATTCCAACTGGATCAAGCTGGCTTACCACAGCCAGAAGGCCCAGAACAGCTTGACCAACATCGGCTCGCAGGACACGCTCCCCGGGGTCCCCACCGGCGTATCCGCGTCGGTGAGCACGACGACCACGGGTACCGTGACGGTTTCGTGGACCGCTCCGGCCTCCAACGGCGGAAGCAACATCACGGGCTACGCCGTGACCGGCACCCCCGGCGGAAGCTGCTCGACCACGGGCGCGCTGACCTGTAACATCACCGGTTTGACCGTCGGACAGGGTTACACCTTCACGGTGCGCGCGACAAACGCCGTCGGTCAGGGCTCTGCCTCGGCCGCCTCGACGTCCGTGACAATCACCACCGGCATCGCCGGCGGCTCGTACCTGATCCACACCGACGGTTTCGCCCGCGCCTACACCTTCCGCCTCCCGGAAGGCGCCCAGGCGACGACCGAGAACCTGAAGATGACCATCACCGACGTCTTCGGCCGCACGGTCTGGTCTCGCACGGTGAGCCCCAAGGAAACCCGTTCGCGCGAGATCTCGTGGAACGGCAAGAACTCCAAGGGCGCGACGGTCTCCGCGGGCATGTACATCGTCCGCGTCAAGGTCGAAGCGAACGGCGTGAGCCAGGAGATCACCCGCAAGGGCACGACGCTCCAGCCGGGCAAGTAACCTCGGTTCGTTGAAATCAAAAAGCCCCGCCTGGAAACAGGCGGGGCTTTTTTGTTTGGGAAGTTCAAGAGACAGGAATGATGTATATCCGGCTTTTTGATGTTCAAAAAGCGCCGATTTGGACGACTCTATCGCTAAAAAATGGTACTATCGGAACAAATCGAATGTATAATGGCATAAACCCGGGTTTGGACAACCCACAATAGAGGAAGATTCACATGATCCTGAATAAAACACCGATGCTACTTTCCGCGCTGCTGCTGGGCGCGCTTCCGGCCGTGGCCGCCGATTATACGGCCTGGACCCAAAAGCGCACTATTGCCTTGAATACCACGACCGCCGGCGCCAACGTGGCCACTACGGTGACCGACTTCCCCGTGCTCATTCGCCTCGGAGCCTCGGAGTCCGCGATCCTTTCGGCCGGCGGCGCCAACGGTTCGGGTGTCCGCTTCTCCAAGGCGGACAACACCACGGCCCTTCCCTACCAGATCGAGTCGTGGTCTTCGACCTCCGCCGCGATCTGGGTGAAGGTCGACAGCGTCAAGGGCAACGCCACCACCAATATCGTTC
Source organism: Fibrobacteria bacterium (assembly GCA_021155885.1). Taxonomy (GTDB): domain Bacteria; phylum Fibrobacterota; class Fibrobacteria; order UBA11236; family UBA11236; genus UBA11236. The sequence goes on from JAJNBB010000003.1 coordinate 63,037, forward strand.
TGCATTACGGCAATCCCGGTACGGTCGCCAGCGAATCCAACGGGCCCGCGGTGTTCGACACCGCCAACGGGTTCCGGGGCGTATGGCACCTCGCCTCCGATAGCGTCGGTGTGTCCAAGGACGCCACCCCCAACCGAAACCATGCAACCCAGCAAGGCGCGGCCACCGCGACTCAAGGCATCGTCGGCGGGGCTCGTCTTTTCAACGCTTCGGGCGCCGGCGATATCGACACCGTCGGCATTAACCAAACCTTCAACATGTCCGTAAACGACCGCTTGACCGTATCGGCCTGGGTTCGCCGTGCGGGGGCCAATGCGGCCGGCAGCGCGTTCGAAGGCATCGCCGGCGTGTTCGATTGGAACCGCAACGGGACCGGTGTAAACAACCGCATGTACAGCCTCGTCCATAACGCGAATAACGGATTTTCCTTTCATGTATCCTCAACGGGTGGCGACGGGGCGAACGAGGTCATCGTGAACTCGAGCATCATGGCGGATGCAAACTGGACCCATGCCGCCGCGACCGTCGACGGAGCCAATATCAAAGTGTACGTGAACGGCGTTTCGGCGACCCAGTCGGCCTATACCGGCAACATTTACTTCCCGGCAACCCTCACGGGCGTAGGCCCCTTCACCATCGGCATGCTTGACGACAACGGCTCGGGCGAGGGGCAGTATTTTAACGGGGGCATCGATGAAGTTCGCCTCTCGGGCATCGCGCGCACCGCGGACTGGCTGAAACTCGAGTACGAGAACCAGAAAATCGTCAACACGCTCGCCAACATCGGCCTCCCCACCGCTCCGGGCGCCCCGACCGGCGTGACTGGTGTCGCTGGCGCCGCGAACAGCGGCAGCATCACCGTCAGCTGGACGGCTCCCGCCTCCAACGGCGGCGCCGGCATTACCGGCTACAAGGCCATGGTCGTGGGCGACACCGCCAAAACCTGCAGCACGACCGGCACGCTGAGCTGTCCCATCACCGGCCTGACCGCCGGGTCCAGCTATACCTTCGTGGCAAGGGCGTACAATGCCGTGGGCGGAGGCACCCTCTCGGCCGCTTCGGCACCGGTGAACGCCCCTGTATCGATCCTCGGTACCGGCGGCCTGATGTTGAACGTCGGCTCCTTCAACAGGGCCTATTCGTTCCGCTTGTCGGAGCGCCTTTCCGGCATCACCGATCGCCTGATCATGGATATCATCGATGTGTCGGGCAAGACGGTGTGGTCGCGAAGCGTCTCGCCTTCCGAAGCCGGAGGCGAAATTTCGTGGAACGGCCTGACCTCGGCCGGCGCGCGCGCCTCCTCGGGCATCTACTTCGTCCGCGTGTTCACGGTGACGCCGGCGGGTAAGGTGGAAGCCGTCCAGGGCGGCGTGAAGCTCCGCGACTAAGCCCCGTCGGTCTGGAATGCGAAAAACCCCGCTGCAAGGCGGGGTTTTTTGTTCACCATCCGGGCGACGATCACACCAGCGCGTGGTACTCTTGCAGGGTCTTGACCCCGAGCGGGCCCTTTTCGAGGCTGGCGATGGCCGCCACGGCCGCGCGCGCGCCCGACAACGTCGTCGAATACGGGATCTGCGCCAGCAGGGCCGCCTTGCGGATGAGCCCGTCGTCCTCCACCGAGTTGCGGCTTTGCGGCGTGTTGATCAGCATCGCGCACTGCTTCGCCTGGATCAGGTCCACGATGTGGGGGGAGCCCTGCGAAACCTTGTTCAGCTCGCGGCAGGCGATGCCCTCTTCGCGCAAACGGCGGGTCGTGCCGGCCGTGGCCAGCAACTGGAAGCCCAGGGCCTCGAGGTCGCGGGCGATCGGCACCATCTCGTCCTTGTCGCGGTCGTTCACCGACAAGAAGACCTGTCCGCGTCCCCCCACCGGAGGCAGGCTGTTGCCCGCCGCGATCTGGGACTTGGCGAAGGCCAGCGACGCGCTCGCGTCGATGCCCATCACCTCGCCCGTCGATTTCATCTCGGGGCTCAGCAAGGTGTCCACGCCGTGGAACTTGGCGAAGGGGAACACGCTTTCCTTGACGGCGACATAAGGGACCGTGGGGGCCTTGGTGAAGCCCTGCTGCTTCAGGGTGATGCCAAGCATGGCCTTGGTGGCGATCTTGGTCAGGGGCTTCCCGAGGGTCTTGCTGACGAAGGGCACCGTGCGGCTGCCGCGCGGGTTCACCTCGAGGATATAGACCTCCCCGTCCTTGATGGCGTACTGGACGTTCATCAGCCCGATGACCTTGAGCTCGAGGGCCAGGGCCACGGTTTGCGTGCGCAGGGCGTCCAGGACGGCGTCGGAGAGGTCCTGCGGGGGCAGGAAGCACGCGGAGTCGCCGGAGTGAATGCCGGCCTCCTCGATATGCTGCATGATGCCGGCGACCACGACGGTCTCGCCGTCGGAGACGGCGTCCACATCCACCTCCATGGCGTTCCCCAGGAACTTGTCCACCAGTACGGGCCGCTCCGGAGAGGCCTCCACGGCGGTTTCCATGTAGCGCTGCAGCTCTTCCTCGGAGTACACGATGGCCATGGCGCGGCCCCCCAGCACGAAGGACGGGCGGAGCAGCACCGGGTAGCCGATGCGGTCCGCGGCCGCCAGGGCCTCGGGGGCGTTGGTGGCCATGCCGTTGGGGGGCTGCTTGAGGCCCAGCTTGTCCGCCAGGGCGGCGAAGAGCTTGCGGTCCTCGGCCAGGTCGATGGAGGTCGGCGAGGTGCCCAGGATGGGCACGTGGGCGGCCTCGAGGGCCTTGGCCAGCTTGAGCGGAGTCTGGCCGCCGAACTGCAGGATGACGCCGAAGGGGCGCTCGAGCTCGACGATGTTGAGGATGTCCTCGCGGGTCAGGGGCTCGAAGTAGAGCTTGTCGGAGGTATCGTAATCCGTGGACACGGTCTCCGGATTCGAATTGACCATGATCGCCTCGACACCCTCCTCCTGGAGGGCGAAGGCGGCCTGCACGCAGGCGTAGTCGAACTCGATGCCCTGGCCGATGCGGTTGGGACCGCCCCCGACGATGATGACCTTCTTGCGGTCCGAAGGGATGGATTCATTCTCCTCGTCGTACGCGGAGTAGTGGTAGGGCGTGAAGGCCTTGAACTCGGCGGCGCAAGTGTCCACGGTCTTATAAACCGGGATGATCCCGTCGGCCTTGCGGCGCTCGCGCACCGCGTTCTCGGTGGATCCCAGCAAAAAGCCCAGCTGGTAGTCGGAATAGCCCCACTGCTTCGCTTTCTTGAGCAGGGGCGCCGGGATCGTCTCCACGGTATTGCCCAGCAGTTCCTGGCTTTCGAAGCGCGCCAGGTCCTGCATGTGGTTCAGGAACCAGGGGTCGATGCGGCTGGCCTCGAAGACCTGTTCCAGCGTCCAGCCCAGCTCGAAGGCGCGCTTCACGGAGAAGACGCGGTTGATTCCCGGGCGCTTGAAGTCGAGGTTCTTCGCCAGGTCCTCGTCGGGGATTTCCTTCTTGCCGTCGGCGCCGAGGCCGTACCGGTCGATCTCCAGCGAGCGCATCGCCTTCTGAAGGGATTCCTTGAAGGTGCGGCCGATAGCCATGGCCTCCCCCACCGACTTCATTTGCGTGCCCAGGATGGGCTCGGCCTGGGGGAACTTCTCGAAGGTGAAGCGCGGGACCTTGGTCACCACGTAGTCGATGCTGGGCTCGAAGCAGGCCGGCGTCACGCGCGTGATGTCGTTCTTGAGCTCGTCGAGGGTGTACCCCACCGCCAGCTTGGCCGCGATCTTGGCGATCGGGAAGCCCGTGGCCTTGGAGGCCAGCGCCGAGGAGCGCGACACGCGGGGGTTCATTTCGATGATGATCATGCGGCCGTCGCGGGGGTTCACGGCGAACTGCACGTTCGACCCGCCGGTCTCGACGCCGATCTCGCGGATGCAGGCGATCGAGGCGTCGCGCATGCGCTGGTATTCCTTGTCGGTCAGCGTCTGCGCCGGCGCGACGGTGATCGAGTCGCCCGTGTGGATGCCCATGGCGTCGAGGTTCTCGATGGAACAGATGATGACGACGTTGTCCTTCTTGTCGCGCATCACCTCCATCTCGAATTCCTTCCAGCCGACGAGGGATTCCTCGACCAGGATCTCGGAGATGGGGCTCAGGTCGAGCCCGCTGGCGGCGACGCGCTCGAACTCGGCGTCGGTATAGGCGAAGCCGCCCCCCGCCCCGCCCAGCGTGAAGGCGGGACGGATGACCAGGGGCAGCCCCATCTGCAACTTGGCCGCGCGGGCCTCGTCCATGGTGCGCACCACCACCGAACGCGCCGACTCGATGCCGATGGACTCCATGGCCACCTTGAACTGGCTGCGCGATTCGGCCTTCTTGATGGCCTTCAGGTCGGCGCCGATCATTTCCACGCCGTATTTTTCCAGGATGCCGCGTTCGGCCAGCTCCACGGCCAGGTTCAGTCCGGTCTGCCCGCCCAAGGTCGGCAGCAGCGCGTCGGGGCGCTCCTTGATGATGATTTTCTCGCAGATCTCCCAGGTCAGGGGTTCCACGTAGGTCGCGTCGGCCGTCTCCGGATCCGTCATGATCGTCGCCGGGTTCGAGTTCACGAGCACCACGCGATAGCCCTCTTCCTTGAGGGCCTTGCAGGCTTGGGTGCCGGAGTAATCGAATTCGCAGCCCTGTCCGATGACGATGGGGCCGCTGCCGATCAGCATGATGGTGTGGAGGTCCTGGCGCTTGGGCATGAAACCGGTCCCGTTCTTGGAAAAAAGGGGCGAAAAAACGAAAAACCGGGGGAAAGATAGTTCTTATGGGGGCTGGGTTGTACCCCGGATTTGACCGGATTTGGGGGTGGAAAAGGAAGGAAAAGGATTACGCGGCCGGCGCCGGGGCGGTCCATGAGCGGTAGGGTCACTACCCCATCCCACTTCGCCGAACCGGGTTCTATCTCGGTACCTCGTATTCACCCGCCCCGCAAACGAGGTCTCCGTGAAAGAGCAATCCCTGCGCACCCTGCTTTGGCTCACTGTCCTCATGACCCTCCTCTTGATCACGGGCTGCAGCGCCCACCTCGAAGCCCAAAAGGCCACGCTCATTGAGCGGAAGGTCTAGGGCACCGGCCAGGGTCATGCTCAAATTCCGTGGTCCCGGTTAGGGTCATTACCCTATCCCACCCCGCCGAACCGGGTTCTATCTCGTTGCACATACTCCCCCACCCGCAACGAGGTCCCCATGAAAAGCCAAACCATCGCTCCCCTCCTCTGGCTCGCCATCTCCATGGCCGTCCTGTCGTTCACCGCCTGTGGCACCAAGACCGAAACTCAAAAGACCACGGTCATCGAGCGCCAGGTCGAGTCGCCGAACGAGGTCAGCGTTTCGATCACCGGGAAAAAGAAGGGCAGCCATCTGCATATATCGGGTGGAGAATAGGGGCGACGGTACGGCCGGGCCCGCGGCCTTCCCGGGCGCCTCTACCCCATTGCCGTCCCGGCAAAACCTTGTATGCTAATTGCATGGCGCCGGAATCACCCTGGCGCTCGGTTCGATATCCCCCAAGACCCTAGGAGGTCCTCATGAAAAACGCATTGCTTACTTTGCTCGCTCTCTCTCTGTCCGCCCTTGCATTCACGGCCTGCGGCACGAAAACCGAAACCGAAAAGACCACGGTCATTGAGAAGGAAGTACCTGTCCCGGCCCCTGCCCCGGTCGTGGTTGAGCCGAAGCCCGAACCCAAGCCCAATGTCTCCATCACAGTCAAGGGAGATGGCGAAAACACCGAGTATGAGGTCCACGGCGAGAAATGACACGTTGTCGCTTCTGAAACGCGTATTCCCCTAACCCAAAGAGGTTCCCATGAAAAAGCCCATCGCACGCATTCTCCCGCTTGTCGCCCTGTCCATGATCGCCTTTTCGATCACCGCCTGCGGCACGAAGACCGAAACGGAAAAGACCACGGTCATTGAGAAGCCGGCCCCGGTAGAGAAGAAGCCCAATGTCTCCATCACGGTCGAAGGAGATGGAAAAAACACCGAGTATGAGGTCCACGGCGAGAAATGAACCCGGGGGCATCGCGGTTCGCGATGCTCCTACAGCAACCGGATATCGTTCGTGATATAAACCGGTTCGCCTGCTTCGACCCGCGCGCCTTTCGTGAGCGCGTGCACCTTCGCTTCCCCAGTCCCGGCGATGTGCCTCACTTCGATCCCCTTCGCCGTCAATGCGTCCGCCACGAGCTGGCGATGACACCGCCACCACACGGCCTCGGAGCACAAGATCGCCGCCCGCTTGCCGGAGGCGACCCGTTCCAGCTCCTCCAGGGCCGCCTTGAACTCCGGCGTCTCCATGTAGTCCGCATAGCCCCGAAAGGAGGCGTTGCGCCAGAGGGTGTTGCGCGAGCCCGGCCGGACGCTCCGGCGGCCTCCCAGGGCCTCGAAATGGCGGTAGGCGATCTTTTCGGAGGCCAGGGCCGCCGCGAGGGCTTCGGCATGGAACCAGGGGTATCGGCGCGAGGCGGGATACCGGCGGATGTCCGCCACAAGTTCGATGGAATGGGCCTTGAGAATATCCAGGAATTCGGGAAGGGAGAGAGTGGAATGGCCTATCGTCCAAAGCTGCATGGGGGTAATATGGATAAAAAGGCGGAGCGTTCGTCACGCCCCGCCTTTTTTGGATACGGTCCTCACCGCGTAGCGCTAGTCGCGATAGCTGAAAAGCTCGCGGTCGTTCAGACGGTCGAAGGAGCGGCGGCTGCGGTCGCCCAATTCGAGGGTCTGGACGTCGTCGTCTTCCAGCGAGAAGGTGACGGACTGCTCGAGGGAGTCCGCTTCTTGCATGCGAAGCGCGTCATCGTTGAACTCTTCGATTTCATCGGTGCGGCGTTTGTACGTGCGTGCCATGAGAGGCTCCTCATTTGAAGGGTGCTTGATTGCATCCCGAGCCGTATTATCGAAAAGTTTTTTCGCGCCGTCACGCGCGAAAGGCCCGGTTTACCGCGTTCGGACGATGGTTGTTTTTCCGCTTTGTTGTGGCGTGCAACACCCGGTAACAAGGGCGGTTCTTTTGTTGCAGGCCCGCACATTTTCAGGAAGATTCATGAAGGGCGTGTAACGTCTTGCGAAGCTTCAGGGCTTCGTAAGAAATTGCAACAGCCGAAAAAAAGTTTGGGATCCGGCCCGCGCGATGCGGGTAAACCCTACCTATCCGGCCGGGGAGGACTCCAGCCAGGCTTCGGCGCGCGCGCCCAGGTCACGGATCAGGTCGGCGTCGGCGAGCAGGTCGGTGAAGCGCAGCGCGCCGAAGCCGCTCTGGCGCGCTCCATCAAGACTCCCCGCGCCGCGGCGCAGCAGATCCATTTCGGCGATCTTGAAGCCGTCCTCCGTCGAGGCGAAACCGCGCAGGCGCTCCTCTGTTTCGTCGGGCCACCCGATCGCCGCGGGCTCGAGGAGAAAGCACCACGCCTGCGCGGAGCCGCGCCCCGTGCGGCCCCGCAGCTGATGCAACTGCGCCACGCCGAAGCGGTCCGCGCCCTCGACCACCATCAGGTTGGCTCCCGGCACGTCCACGCCCACTTCGATCACCGTGGTCGCCACCAGGGCGTGGATCTCCCCGCGCCGGAAAGCCGCGAGAATGCGGTCCCGCTCGGGCGCGGGCACGCGGCCGTGCACGGCCTCCACGGTCCAGTTTTCTCCAGCGCGCCCCGCCGCGCGCAAGCGTTTCACCGCGTTCTCGATGGCCGGAATGGCGTCCGCTTCGTCTCCCCCGGAATCGATATCGTCCCCCCTCCCCGAGGCGGGATCGAGGGGGGTAATTCTCGGCACCACCCAGTAAACCTGGTTGTGGTTCGTCAAGGCTTCGGCCCGCAGGAAGGACAACAATTCCGCCTGCTTGTGAGAAGGCACGAGGCGCGTCTTCACCGGCACGCGTCCCGGCGGCTTTTCCTTCAACGTCAGGACGTCGAGATCGCCGTATAGCGACTGCGCCAGCGTGCGCGGGATCGGGGTGGCGGAGAGATACAAGGTGTGAGGTTCGTTACCCTTTTGGGTCAACAACGCGCGCTGTTCCACCCCGAAGCGATGCTGTTCGTCCACCAGGACGAAGCGCAGGTCGGCGAAGGCCACGCCTTGCGACAACAGGGCATGCGTCCCGAGGGCCACGCGCAGGGAACCTTCCGCGAGGCGGGCCTCGAGCGCGCGGCGTTCCGCCGGCGGGGTGTCCCCCGTCAATAGCCCCGTCGAAATCCCCGCGGCGCGCAGCCAGGGTTCCATGTTCCGGTAATGCTGCGCCGCAAGCACTTCGGTGGGGGCCAGCAAGGCCACCTGCGCCCCGGCCCCCGCGACGCGAACGGCGGAGAGCAAGGCCACCGCGGTCTTGCCCGAGCCCACGTCTCCGTGCAGCAGGCCGAAGAACTGTCCTCCCGCCCCAAGTGCGGTCGTGATCTCTTCCAGGACCTCCTCCTGGCCCGCCGTGAGCGCGAAGGGCAGGGCGGCTCGCACGGCGGCCTCCGCGGCGCTGGTCTCCGGCGTGGCGGGAAAACGCCGCCCGCGCGCGCGCCGTTCCCGGCGCGCCTGCGCCCGCTTCAAGCACAAAGGCCACAACTCGCGCAGTTTCAATTCCGCCAGGGCCGCCTCCACTTCGGCGAGAGACTCGGGGGCGTGCAGGATTTTCAACGCCTCGACTTCGGGACGCAGCCCGAGCCGTGACCGTTCCGCGGGGGACAAGGGGTCGGAGAACTGAAAGGAAGAAAGGGCCTCGAGCGCCAGCTTTTGCAGCAGCTTGTGCTCCGCGCGCGTCTCCGCCAGCTCGCCCGTGAGCGGGTACACCGGGAGCAACCCGCCGCGCGGGTCCTGGTCCTCGCGCAGGATCTCCCATTCGGGGTGGGCGATCTGCAGCGAGCGGAAACGCTTGACTTGCCCCGCCACCGAGAGGCGGCGTCCCGGGTAAAGCTGCTCCGTGAGAAAGCGCGCGGCGCGGAAGAAAGCCAGTTCGAACGAGCCCGTATCGTCGGAGACGCGCACGATCAGGCGTCCGGGGGGCGTTTGCACGGAATCGATATGGCAGGTAAAAAAAGCATCGTCCCCTTCGCGCAGGGTCGCGATGGGCGTGATTCGGGTCCGGTCGACGTACCGGCGCGGGATGTGATACACCAGATCACGCAAAGTGGTTAATCCCGCCGCTTCCAAGGCCTTAAGACGCTTTGGGCCCACGCCGGTCAACCGTGAAAGTTCGGACATGGGAGCCAAATTAGCTTCCGCGCGGGGGAAGGCGCCCGAAATCCCGGACCCTGACTTTACGGAACCTTTCAACGCGCCATCCACACCCGAAACCAGTCATATTGTTCATAAAAACGCAAAATACCCAACAATACCCTGAGCTAAACGGAACATTACGCTTTATAATAGAAGAACGTCACTAGAGGGTGACTTGCCATGGGCCGCCGTGCGTGGCCTAGACTTCAATCATTCCGGGGAGGAAACTTGAACATCTCTATGCATCCTTTAAAAATGCTGTCGGCGGTCGCCGCCTTGACGGCGTTCGCCCACGCGGGCGATTATAGCACCTGGGCGAAATATCGCCCTGTCACCCTGAGCACCAGCGGGATGGGGCTGTCGGCCGCCGTGGCCAACTACCCCGTCTCGATTCGTTTCAAGGCGTCCGCCCACCGCGACATGCTCGACAGCGCCGCCACCCAGATCCAAGCCGGCGGCACTGACGTCCGCGTGACCTTGGCGGACGGCACCACCGACGTTCCCTTCGAAATCGAACACGCCTCCACCGGCCCGAACGGCCGGCTCCACCTGTGGGTGCTGGCGTCGAACGTGCCGGCCAACAACCCCGCCGCCGCGACTTTCCGCGTGTATTGGGGCAAGACGGGCCAGACCACGATGTCGAACCCGGCGGCCACCTTCCCGACCAGCGCGGGCTTCCAGGCCGTCTTCCACATGAACGATAGCGGCTCGACCATCACCAACGCCGCCAACAGCAGCCTGAACGGCTCCGCCTTCGGCACGTCGACCACCACTGGCCAGTCGGCCGCCCAGGGGTACGTGTCCGCCAAGAGTGGCCTGTACGTGCGTACCTTCGGGAACAGCGGCGGCGGCGAGGCGAACGATGCCGCCACGGCGAACTACATCAAGTTCTCCCCCGGCGCCGGGCACATCCTGAGCACCCATACGGGGCCCCTCACGATGGAAGGCTGGGTGTATTCGAGCATTTCGCAAACCGGCCATACTTCGCAGGGCACCAAGCACATCATCGCGCACGGCGACGGCAACACCGGCGGCAAGGCCTGGTTCGCCCGCACGGCCGCTCTCGACGGCTCCAGCGCGCAGAACCACTACAGCGCGGGCGGCCCGAACTCCATCCGCGGCCCGATTTCTCCTTTCGGCGAACAGCACCACTGGCAGTATGTCTCCGCCATTTGGGACGGCACGAACTGGTTCATTCACCGCCAGCGCGAGATCAACTTCTGGAACATCCCGACCGTCGACGGCCCCGGCGGCATGACTCCCGATTCGGCGACCTATAAGATCATTCCCGGGACCGCGCCCACCGCCTCCACCCTCCCCTGGTTCATCGGCGGCGCAGCCACCGGTCCCACCAGCTCCGCCACCGACACCGTCGTCACGCGCGGCTGGCAAGGCTGGATGGACGAAGTCCGCATCTCCACCGTGGCCCGTGACTCGAACTACGTGAAG
>JAJNBB010000046.1 GCA_021155885.1 Fibrobacteria bacterium
AATGTCCCTTTTCTCCCGCATTCTCTTCCGCGCCTTGCTGGTTCTCCCGGCCTTCCCGGCGGCGGCGAAAGTCTATCCCGAGGCGCCGACCTCGCGCGACGTGCGGGCCTTCCAGATCGAATGGCAAAGCGCCTTGCTCGATGCGCGGGCGGGTCGATTCGACAAGGCTTCCAAAACATTGCAGGCGCTGGACCCGAGGGATTCCCTGACGCCGATCTACCGGGCCTCCTTTTTGGCGGAGACCTATCTGGCGGCAGGTAAGCGCCGGCAGGCGGCGGAGACGTTGGACGCTCTTTTGGGGAAGGGCTCCGAATTCCTGAATCTGGATCCCGTGATGCCTCGCGCCTCCTTCCCTCCCGCGGGCATCTACCGGTACCCGGTGTGGGTGCGGCATCTTTATCGTATCCGGCTGCAGGCCGACTCCCCTTTGGATCCGGCTCGCGAGCGGTTCAAGATGCTGGCCCGCATGTGGGACGCCCCGCTGGATGACGGGACGCGCGTTCAGGTTTTGTATCGCCTCTTTGGGTTGGATTCGTCCGTCGGCGGGGGCGGGAAAGGGGTGCTGGGGAAACTGGTTTCCCTTGCTCCCCCGAACGCGCGGCTGGATTCGGTATACCGCGCCGTAAGCCCCGCCTATGCGCTGGAACGTTCTCCGGACCATGATTGGCAAGATCAAAAGCTCATGCTGGATCTGGAGGAAAAACTCGGGCTCTGGCAAAAGGCGATCGACCGTGGTCAGATCCTGGTGGAGCGTGCGACGGCACCCGGGGGAGGCCGTTCTCCCGGGGAAGCGGCGCTTAAGTCCCTGCAGCTCAAGATCGCCCTATGGTATTTCAACAAGGGGAGCTACGCGGAATCGATCCGGCGCTATGACCAGTGGCGGGAACGTTATGGCGACACCCCCGAAGTGCTTCTGCAAATCGCCCGGGCTTACCGGAACCTGTCCCAGGACGGCAAGGCGCAAACGGTGTATTCCCGCCTGCTCGAGCAGTTTCCCGCGGATTCGCGCGCCGCCGAAGTGATCTGGATGCGCACCTTCGACGCCGAGGCCCTCGGAAGAACGGAGGACGCGATCGAAGGGTACTCGCGCGTGATCGAGGGTTTTCCGCAGCATGCGCGCGCGGGCGAGGCCATGTTCCGGATCGGGTTGGCCTATTACAAACGCGGCGATTTCGAGGCGGCCCAGAAGTCGTTCCGGGATTTGCGCAACGCGCAGAAGACCGGGAGGCTCGCGGGCGCCGCGCGTTACTGGGAAGGCAAGTCGCTGGCGAAGCGCGGCCTCAAGGAGCATGACGCGGAGGCGCGCGCCGTGTGGAGGGATCTCGCGGCCGCGTACCCGTTCGGGTATTACGGGCACCAGGCGCGGCGCGAGCTGGCCGGGCGCGGCGCGTGGCCCGACAGCCTGGATTGGAACCGCCGCCTCCGCCATCTGCCGGACGGCGCGGTGCGCGCGTGGATGCTCGCGGCGATGCCGGGCGCGCGCGAGGTCCCGGAGCGGGCGGGGGAGAGCCCTTACCTTCCGCTGGCCAAGCTGCTCAGCCTGGGGATGGACAGCCTCGCCGTCCTGACCTTGCAAAGCCAGGTGGGCGCCGCGCCGGGCAATCCCTGGGTGCTCTACACCGCCGCGACGCGCGCGCGCGCCGCGGGTTTCGACTACGAGGCCTACCGCTTCGGCGTGCGCCTCTCCGACCGGCTTCCGCTGGAAGCCTGGCCGCGCGCGCCCTTGTCAGTGCTGCAGCTATTCTACCCGCCCTCGTATGAAAGCATCGTCCGCATGGAGGCCACCCGCGCCGGGATCTCGCCCTGGCTGGTACTCGCCCTGATCAAACAGGAAAGCGGCTTCGAGCCCCGCGCGGTCTCGCGCGTCGGCGCCCGGGGATTGATGCAAATGATGCCGGCCACCGGCGTTCTTCAGGCGCGCAAGGAAAAGATGGCGGATTTCGATCCCGACTCCCTCTTCATCCCGCGCGTCAATACGCGGCTCGGCATTGCCTACCTTCGCGACGTGCTCCGGCGTTACGGCGGGAATCCCTACTATGCCCTGGCCCATTACAATGCCGGGCCCAACGCATTGGAGCGCTGGCTTCCGCGCCTGAACGGCCGTCCGATCGAAGAAGGGGTCGAGGACATCGGCTACGCCGAAACGCGCGACTACGTGAAGCGTGTCATGGCTAACTACTGGACTTACCGGGAGTTATACAATTGACCTTGCGTGGTTTTTGGGGCGCGTGGGGCCTCTCCGGGGGGCGTCTTTCGCGCTTTCTGGGGATTGGAAAACCTGGGGTTCCCATTTTGTGCGTGGCGATGGCGTTATCCCCGGCATCCGCCGCTGACTGCTTCCCCCTGGCCCGTCTGAAATACGGGGGCGGGGGCGATTGGTATACGGGGCCGAGCATGTTGCCCAATCTGGCCAAGCGTCTGCGCAGCGATCTGGGCATGAAGGTGTGCGCCGCCGAGCGCCAGGTCGAACCCCTGTCGGCGGACCTGTACGACACCCCCGTGCTGTTCATGACGGGCCACGGCAAGGTGGCCTTCACCGAGGAAGAACGCAATGCCTTGCGCGCCTGGCTCGGGCGCGGCGGATTGCTCTTTGCCGACGACAACTACGGCCTTGCTGAATCCTTCCGGGCCGAGATGGACACGCTCTTTCCGCGCCGCGTCCTGCGGCCGCTGCCCGCGACGCACCCGATCTTCCGGAGCCACTACCGTTTCCCCGGCGGGCTTCCCAAGATCCATCAGCACGAGGGCAAGGCCGCGACCGCCTACGGCCTGGAGATCGACGGACCCCATGGTAAACGCGTGGCGGTGCTGTTCACCACCGAATCGGACCTTGGCAACGGCTGGGAAGATCCCGGCGTGCATAAGGATGCCCCCGAGGCGCGCGAACAGGCCCTGCGCATGGGCGTCAACGTGTTCGCCTGGTTCCTCGAAGGCGCGAAGGCCCGATGAGGCAAGAGTCCGCGCACCGGCCGGTGATGGCGAGGCTGGAGGCGCGCCTTCACCGGACGCGCCTCCGCCGGGTGCGCGCGACGGCCGCGCGCGCCGCGCTGGAAGCCCTCTGCCTGCAGCTTTTTCTGCTCCCGCTCGCCGGCGTTCTGGCCGCCGTCTACCCGTTCGACCCGCTCGGCCTGCAACTGGCGCTGGCGACCTACGCCGTTTACCTCTGGGTGCCGCTGCGCCTGGCAAGGGCGCGGCGGCGGCGCCGCTTCGCGGTGCGGGAGATCGCCGCCTCGCTCGACCGCCTCAATCCCGAGGCTCCCGATATTTTTCGCACCGTACTTTCGCGCGACAGCCATTCGGAGGAAACCCGGGACGCGCTGGAGGCTTTTTATGCCCCCTGGGAAAACCGTCTTGCGGATTTGTCTTCTCCGGTGTGGACGAAAGGCCGGGCGCTGGGGTTGGGAGCGGCCGCGGGTTTCGCCGTACTCCTCCCATTCGTCGCGGGCCGGCTGCCGGGGGTAGGCGGCGCGGGAGAGGTCTTCACGCGCATGCTGCTTCCCCTGCGGGCCTGGAACGCCATCCCCGCGCCGCGCCTGACACCGGTGTGGCTTCCCGAAATCGTGATGCGGGGCGACAGCCTGACCGTGGTCGTCCGCGCCGACCACGTCTCCCCGTCGCGGCCGGTGTACGTCCATCGGGTGGAGGCCGCTCCCGGCGCCCCCGGCGAGCCGGCGAACGAGACTCGCTACCTTATGCAACGGGATGTGCAGCGGAACGAGGAACCGCACCGCGCGGGTTTCGCCCGGCATGCTTTCGGCCCCGCGACGGTGGATTTCTCGCTGAGTTTTTCCACGCCGGGTTTCGCCACGAAGCGCCACCGGGTCCGCGTCGCCGAGCCGCCGCGCCTGGCTTCCTTCGCCGTGGCCGTGCAGCCTCCCGCTTACGCCGGCCTTCCGGCGGAGCGGCTGCCGGAAATGCCGGCCCTGCTATCGGTGCTGCCCGGAAGCCGGGTGACGTGGACCGCGCGCGCCGCCGCGCCGCTGGCCCGCCTGTCCGCCGACTACGCCGGAAAAAAAATCCCGGTCTCCGGCGGCGGCCGGGACTTTTCCTTCGGGCAACGCGTGGCGGAGGCGGGCGAACTGCGCATGCGGCTGGCCGACGCGCGCGGCGCCGAAACCCCCGAGGGGCCGTTCCGCATCGAATTGAAAACCGATGCGCCTCCTGAAATCACGCTCCTTGCCCCGGCGGCGGACCAGGACCTGGGTCGCGCGTTGAAGTTGCCCGTGCTGTTCCGCGCCCGGGACGATTACGGCCTCGCGCGTGTTTGGCTCCGCTATGCGGTCCTGCGCGGCGGCCGGGACGGTTCCCCGCGCCCAGGCAGCGTGGAGGTTACCCGGTGGCTGAACGTCCGCGACGGCGCGGGAGGCGGCGTCTGGGACGCGGGCGGCCTGGGCCTGGAGGCGGGCGACGCGGTGGAACTGTGGCTCGAAGCCTTCGACAACGACGCGGTGTCGGGTCCGAAGTCCTCGCTCTCGGCGCGGGTGAAGCTGCGCCTTCCCTCCCGCGAGGAGGCGCGCGCGGCGGTGGAGGCCGGCGAGCGCGACGCGGCCGTCAGCCTGGCCAGCGCCCTGGAGCGCGAGAAACGCCTGCGCCGCGAGGAAGCGCGTCCGCACAAGGGCGCCTCCGCCGAGACCGGCGCAGGGCCGGTTCCGCAGGCCGTGCCGGAGTGGGAAGTGAGGCGCGTTCTCAGCGACCAGCCCCGCCAGCACCTGCAGGAAGTGAAGCGCCAGCTCGATGAGGAGGTCCGGGCCGCCGAGAAGGAAGTTCAGGAGGCCAAGGCGGCCGGAGAGGCCTCGAAGGCGCCGCGCGCGGAGCAATCCTTGAAGGCCCTGCGGGAACTGCGGAAGGAAGCCGAGGGCCTGGAGAAGCGCCTGCCGCCTCCTGCGATCGGGCAAGCTCCCCTGGAACAGCAGAAGCGGGCCCTTGAGACCCTGAACGCCGATCAAAAAAACCTGCAAAGGAAGTTGCGGGAGAAGAAAGCCGAGGAGGCGCTCGCCGGGAACCGGCGTCACGTGGAGGAGTCGCTGGCGCGCAACCTTCAGGAGCAAAAGGACATGAAGGCCTGGCTGGAAGAGCAGGAGCGTAACGCCGCCACCGAGCGAAAGCGCGCGCAACAGGCGGCGCAGAACGCCGCCCAGATGGAACAGGACATGAAGCGGGCGCTGGAGCAAATCGACCAGGCCATGGAAAAGGGCCTGGAGAACGGAACCTTGTCGCCCGAGATCCTCGACAAGATGGAGCGCATCCGGGAACTTCTGGAAGAGGTGCTGGACGAGGACGAGAAGGAAAGCCTGCGGCGGGCGGGACAGGACGAGCGCGTGGAAGCCGGCGACCTGCAAAAGGCGATGCGCGATCTCCTGGACAAAAAGGAGGGGCTGCGGCAGAATCTGGAAAGCGCCATCCGCATGCTGGAGGCCCTGCGTGAGACCCGCGCGCTGCGCGATGCGGCGGCCGAGGCGCGCGAGCTGGCGGAGGCGCAGAAGGAACTGGCCGCCGAGATCGGCCGGCCGGACAAGGAAGGGGGGGCCAAGGAAAACGCGGCCGCGTTGGCGGCGCGTCAGGAGGATTTGAACCGCCGGATGGACGCGACCCTGAAGGGGCTGGAAAGCCTTTCCAAAAATCCTTCCCTGAAGGATGCCCTCAAGGATCTCGACAAGCAAAATCCCCGGGAGGCGCGCGCCAACATGCAGAAGGCGGCCGACAAGTTGAAGGCGCCCGCGCCGGACCGCAAGGCCTCCAAACAGGGCGCGGACCTCGCGTCGAAGCAGCTGAAACAGATGGCGGCCGAGATGGAAAAGAAGGTCGCGCAGCTGGACAAGGCCGCGAACGCGGCCGAGACGCGCGCGATGCTGGAGGAGACGCTTGATTTCTCCGCCTGGCTCGAGGCCGCGGGCGACCCGCGCGGCCCCACCGCGCGGAGCTGGGGCGGCGAGGAAGGCGTGCGGCAGGGGGCGGTGCGCCTCGCGCGCTGGCTGCGCGGACGCCTGGAGAAGCTGGCCGACGCCGATCCCTTCAACGGCGACGTGTTGCGCCGCGAGGCCGCCTCGCTCGGGTTCACCGCGGACGCGCTCGCCACGGCGCAGGGGGCCGCCGCCCGCGGCGGGCTCGAAGATTTGCGCGCGCATGCGCTCAAGGCCGCGCGCGAGCTTTTCAAGATGCTGGACAAGAACGAGGAGGGCAACGGCGACCAGGAAGGCGACGGGGCCGGGAATTCCGACGCGGGCGGCGGCGACCAGGGAGAATCGGGTCAGGAAGGGGTCTCGGGGCGCATGAAGGGCGCGGCGGGAAAACAGGACGCGGTGAACCGCGCCACGCAGGAACTCCTGCGCTCGTTTCTGGAAGGCCGTCAGGGAAACCGCCCCGGCTCGGGGCAAAGCCCGGGAGGCAAAAGTCCCGGCGGCCAAGGTTCCGGCGGGTCGAAGCCGCAACCCGGCCGGGACGGCCTTCCCGGGAATACCGCCGGCCACGAAGCGGGCGGGGAAGGCGAGGGGGAAGGCGGGGGGCAAGCCGAGGGCGGGAGTAGCGAGGGCGGAAACTCCGGGAACGCGAACGGCTTGGCGAACGCGCAGCAGCAAGTCGGGGAATCGCTCGAACAACTGGCGGAGGCGGCGGGGGACGCGGGGGGCGCCTCGCGCAAACTGCGCCAACTCGCGGAGGAAGCCCGCGACCTGGAGGAGGCGCTGCGCCGCCGCAGCCTGAGCCCCGCGGAGATCCAGCGGCGGCAGGAGCGTTTCCGGACCCGGCTTCTCGAGGCGGCCCACGCGCTGGAAGAGCGCGGCGAGGAGCGCGAACGCCGGGCGGAAGCCTACAAGGGGGGCGCGCTGCCGCCGTCCGCGGCGGCCGCGGCATCCTTCGATGAAAACTGGACCCGCGAATTGAAGCGTCGTCGCGACGAGGCACGCAAATTGCCCCTGCCCCCCGAGCAAAAACGCCGGGTGGAATGGTATTATGAACAATTGCTGGCTCCCTGAGACGGCCTGAAGATACCGGAATGCAATCTCCCACCTTTCTCCAGCTTTGCGATCGACGCATCACGCGGGTCGGCGCGCGGGTGCTCGATGCGTCGGGCGGGCTCGTAAGCTTTCTGCGCTTCTGTTTCGCGGTCTTCACGCAGCTTCCCCGGGCGGCGCGGGATTTTCGTCCCGCCCGCGACCAGATGTACCAGATAGGCATCACCTCGCTCCCGCTGGTGGGCTTCATCTCCTTGTTCTCGGGCGCGGTCGCCGCCTGGCAGGCCGCTTACAATTTCGCGGATTATATCCCGCTGCGCTACGTGGGCTCCGCGGTCGGGAAGTCGGTGATGCTGGAGCTCGGTCCCGTGCTGACGGCCATCGTGGTCGCGGGCCGGGTAGGCGCGGCGATGGCCGCGGAACTGGGCACCATGGCCGTCACCGAGCAGCTGGACGCGATGAAGGTCCTCAACCTCAACCCCCATCGCTTTTTGCTGGCCCCCCGCCTGCTGGCGGCCCTGGTGATGCTGCCCTTGCTGACGATCTTTTCCTCCGTCGTCGCCATTCTCGGCGCGCTGGCCGTGGTCACCACCTTCCGCGATCTTCCCGCCGAAACCTTTTTCTTCGGGGTCCGCCTGTTCTACGCCGACTGGGACCTGTTCGTGGGCCTGCTCAAGGCGGTCGTCTTCGGAGGCTGGATCGCGCTGTTCGGGTGTTACTTCGGCTTCCACAGCCGCCGCGGCGCCGAGGGCGTCGGCCGGGCCGCCATGGCCGCGGTCGTCTTCGCGAACGTGGCGATCTTGGTGAGCGGGTTTATGCTGTCGAAGGCCTTGCTGCGTTAAAAAGTTGGGAGTTGGACGTTGGCGGTTGGGGGCAAGCACAAGCAAAGCACCCGGTGTTTCCTTGTTTTTGTTTTAACTCCCAACCCCCAACTCCCAATCCCCAACGCTAGGTTTGTGGCCTTTGGCAAGTACTTTTAAACAGTACCCCCGCCTTCCTCCGAGGTCCCCATGGTCCAGCGCTACCTCACCCAGATGGAACAACGCAGCGACTTCGTGCAGTCGCTCCGGGACGCCTTCAGCCTCCCGGACGTCGCCGGGCGCAACCGCGAGGTCAAGGTGGTGCTGCAGCGCCAGCGCGACAAGATCCGCCGCCTGAACCGCGACGGCTCCTCGGGCGCCGATACCGTGCGCTTCATCAGCGAGATGGTGGACACCCTATTGCGGGTGCTGTGGGACAATCTCGAGGTGGGCCTGCCCCAGGACGCCCACTGGGTGGCGGTGGTGGCGGTAGGCGGCTACGGACGCATGGAACTCTGCCCCCAAAGCGACATCGACCTGCTCATCTTGACCTCGCCCAAGATGGACGGGTACGAGCGGGACCAGGCCGAGGCGCTGATCCGCAATCTGTGGGACTTCGGCTTCAGCGTGGGCGCCTCGGTGCGTTCGCTGGCCCAATGCAAGGAGGCATCCGCCAAGGACCCCGACACCTGGACCTCCTTCCTGAACGAACGCTTCATCGCCGGCAACTACGAGCTGTATTCCCGTTTCGCCCGCATGGTGGGCAAAAAGCTGTTCCCGTGGCGCCTGTCGGCGCTGGTGCAGGCCAAGCTCGCCGAGCACCACGTGCGCACGGGAAAGATGGGTTCGCTGGTGCAAATGCTCGAGCCGAACATCAAGGAAGGCACGGGCTGCCTTCGGGACGTCCATTCCATGATGTGGATCGCCAAGGTAAAGCACGATTGTGCGAATTTCGAGGATCTCGTGCGCGAGGGCCTGATCACGCCCCAAGAACAAGAGGACATCCGGGTCGCCTACGACTTTCTGCTGCAGGTGCGGTGCTGCCTGCATTTCCTCACCGGCAAGAAGGACGACCGGCTCGATTTTCATTTGCAGCCCGACGTGGCCGCCGAGCTCGGCTTCACTCCCGAAGGCTCGTTCCAGCCGGTGGAGATCTTCCTCAAGGTGTTTTACCACCACACCAAGACCGTCAACCGCGTCACCGAGGCCGTGATTTCCCGCTGGAGCGGCACCACGGCCGCCAAGACCACGCGCTGGAAGTCGATCCGGGGCCACGAACATTTCACCGCCGCCGAGGGGGTGCTCGATCTCAAGTCGCGGGTGGGCAATCCGTTCCGCGGGAACCTGACCTTGATGCTCGACTATTTCGACCTCGCGAACCGGGAGAACATACCCTTCGGGCACCAGGCCATCCTGCGGATCAAGCAGGCCGTGCACATGCTCTCGGTCCAGGAGGACATGGATTTCTCCGAGCCCCTGCGCCGGTTCCTGGCGCTGTGCCAGCGGCCCGAGCGGGTGGGCCGCATGCTCCGCTGCATGAACGAGGTGGGACTGATCGGGCTGCTCATCCCCGACTTCAACTACATCTATTGCCATAGCCACTACGACATCTACCACATCTACACCACCGACGAGCATACCGTCACCGTGGTTCGCCAGCTGGCCTACCTGGAAGGGACCACCTCGAAGGAGCTGGCCTCGCTGCGGGGGGCCCTGGCCAGCTTCAAGGACCGCGAAGTGATGGTCCTCGCCTGCTTTTACCACGATATCGGAAAGGGCCTGGGACCGGGCCACTCCGTCAGCGGGGCCCGCATCTCCTTCGCCTTCATGGAGCGCATGGGCTTCTCCCCGGCGCGCTGCCGCATGGTCTCCAACCTTGTTCTGCACCACCTGCTCATGAACGACGTGATCCAGCGGCGCGACCTGGACGACCCCCGCACCATCCGAGACTTCGTCACCAAGGTCGACACCCCGTCGATGCTCCACAAACTTTACGTCCTCACCTATTGCGACACGTCCTCCGTCCATCCCGACGCCTGGTCGGCCTGGAAGGCGACCTTGCTGCAGAAGCTTTACGAGAAGACCCTGGAGACCCTGCTGCTGCCGTACCGCGAGGCCCAGGCGCGCCGCGTCCCCGGGGACGAGGAACTGAAGGCCGCGCTGCAGCGTGTCCTGCCGGTGGACAAGGTGCTGTCCCACGTCGAGAGCCTGGGAGAGAACTACCTGTCGGCCCACTCTGTCGAGGAAGTGGCCCTGCACGCCGACCTGTTGATGAAGGCGGCGGCCGACGGGTTCGGGGTTCACGTGCTGGCGAAGGGAACCCACTGGGAGATCACCCTGGCCGCCCGCGACGAAAAGGCCCTGCTGGTCCGCATCGCCGGAGTCCTGGCTCACCTGGACCTTTCGATCCTCACGGCCCGCATTTACACCCTGGGCGGAGGCAAGGTGATCGACCGGTTCTGGGTGGCGATTCCCGAGGAGGGTCGCTTCACGGCGGACTCCCTGAAGAAGAGATTGCTCCAGGAAATGGCCTCGGGCTTCCGTCTCGGCCGCGCCGAGCTGCGGGAGCTGCGCCATCACCATCGGCTGCGCGCCCGCGGGGTGGAGGCCCCCACCGAGCCTAAGGTATTGATCTCAAATGAAATATCCGACACGCTCACGGTGCTGGACATCACCTGCCGCGACCAGATCGGCATCCTCTTTCAGGTCGCGCTGGTATTGAACGAGATGGGTCTCGACGTGCACGGAGCGGTGCTCACCACCGAAGCGGACCGCGCTCTCGACTCCTTCTACATCACCGCCGAGGATGGAAGCAAGGTCACGGACGAGGCGCGATGCGACGTGATCGCCGCGGCGCTCGAGACCGAACTCTCGTCGACGTGATCGCGGCGCGCCGAACTTTTTTTCGTTCCGAATAAAAATTTTTCAATAATCGATTGACTATTTCTGTCAACCGCTTTATCATTTGTATAGACTAAACGGTCTAAGGAGTGCTTTCGTTGGATTTTCGGTTGAAGAAAAACAAAACTGACATCATGGCCGCGGCGTTCGCAACGAACGACACGACATGCGTTTCAGCCAATGAATACGGGCATTCCCAGCCCTCCGCACAATTCGTTCTCTCATTCCTTTTTTAAACTGAACCCATCCGGAAGGAGGTGATTCGCACATGGCTACCAAGAAGAAAGTTGCCAAGAAGGCTGCCAAGAAAGCGACCAAGAAGGTTGTTAAGAAGGCGGTGAAGAAGGCTGCTAAGAAAGCGACGAAGAAAGTTGCTAAGAAAGCTGCCAAGAAGTAACTCTTTCTGATTTCAAACTCGTTTGAAATCAGGTAGTTACGAGGAAGTCCGGTTCGTCCGGGCTTCCTTTTTTTTGTTTCCGCGAAGCGCGCGTCCGCAAGATATTGTGGAGGTCGACGGGACGGCTTACAACATTAAGTGATTGATTTTTAAAGAGATGCGGCTGCAGAACAACCCAATGGCCGCGAAGGATCGCAAAGAGCGCAAAAGAAAAGGCCCCGTCCGCGGACGAGGCCTTTGTTCATTTCTTTCCATCTTTGCGTTCTTTTGCGGCCACTCCCCTGGTTTGGAGGTCCTACATCGACTCGATGGCCGGGACGCCGATCATTTCCAGCGCCTGGCCCAGTACGGATTGCGCCGCGCGAACCAGGAAAAGGCGCTCATTTTCCTCGGGAGAGCCGATGACACGGCTGTTATGAAGGAAACGGTGGGTCGCGTCCGCCAGGGACAACACGAACTGGGCTAGCACGCATGGATCGCGCGACAGCGCCGCCGAAGCCACCTTGTCCCCGAACTGGGCCAGCAAATCGAGCACCGCGAACGATTCCTCGTCCGCGAAAATTTCCCAGCGGAGGTTTGCCAAGTCCTTGTCGCTTATCGATTTATCCGCACGTCCCGCCTTCCGCAAGATGCTGCAGAGGCGGACATGGGCGTTTTGCACGTAGGGCCCGGAATCCCCTTCGAAGCTGAGGGCCTGGTCCCATTCGAAGCGGATATCGTTCATGCGCCGGTTCTTCAGCTCGCTGAAAACCAGCGCCCCGACGGCGATTTGCAGCGCCAGGCCGTCCTTTTGGGCGGCTTCGGGGTTTTTTTCGGCCATGATCGCCAGGATTTTGTCCCGTGCGGCCTCCAGCACGTCCTTGAGCAGGCTGGAGTGACCGCTGCGGGTCTTGCCTTTTTCCCAGTTGCCTTCCTCGCTTTTGTGCAGCACGAGACCGAAGGGGACGTGCTCGCAACGGTCGTGCCATTCCTGTCCGAGAAGTTCCAGCACCTTGAACAGTTGCTGAAAATGCAGGCTTTGGCCGTTGTCGACGACGTAGAAGCAACGCTCGAACGCATAGTGCTCGTGGCGATACAACGCGGCGGCGAGGTCGCGGGTGATGTAGAGGGTCGAGCCGTCCGATTTGCGGATCAAGGCCGGCGGCATGCCGAACGCCTCCAGGTCCACGACCTCGGCGCCCTGGCTTTCGACCAGGATCTTTTTGGATTCCAGCACCTCGAGGGCCGCCTGAAGCTTTCCATGGCGGGCGTTCGCGAAAAACTCTTCGCCCACCCAGGCGTCGAAGTCCACGTTCAGGATGGCATAAAGGCGGCGCAGTTCCCGCAGGGTCACCTCGCGGAAGTTCGCCCAGAGCGCATAATACTCCGCGTCCCCGGCTTCCAGCCGGGCGAAGGCCTGGCGGGCCTGGTCTTCCAGGGTGGGATCCTGTTCCGCGGCCCTGGAAAAGGAAGTGTACAGGCCGTTCAGGCGTTCGATGGTCAGGTTCTCGAGTTCGTTCGGGCTCATCCCCTCGCGCAGGAACATCACAATCAACTTGCCGTAGGAGGTTCCCCAGTCGCCCAGGTGGTTCACCCGCTCCACCGCGTACCCGCGCCTGGCGAACACCCGGCTTAGGCTGTGGCCGATCATGGTGCCGCGCAGGTGGTGGAAGGCGAGCTCCTTGCCCATGTTGGGGGAGGAATAGTCGATGACGATGCGCTTGCCTCGCCCCTCGTCCGACGCCCCGTAGGCGGCGCCGCGCAGCAGCACCTCCGACAGCACGCGGCGCGCGAAGTCGGCCTTGTCGACGAAGAAGTTCAGGTAACCGCTCAGGGCCTCGATCCGGGTGAACCCGGCCGGGGGCGCCAGGGTCTTCGCCAGCTCCTCGGCGATCAGGTTCGGGGCCTTGCGAAGCTGCTTCGCCAGGGGAAAACAGGGAAAGGAGAAGTTTCCCTGGTCGGCATGCTGGGGCAGCGTGATCGCTCCCTCGATCGCGGCCTCGTCGAGGCCCGTCGCCGGGCCGATCACGCGCGCGATGTCGCGCTTAAAGGTCGTCATCTTCGTCCGCGTCCGAATCGGCGGCCACCGCGAAGTCCGCGGCCTTCAGCGTCGTCGAGGGAGCATCGGCCCACAGGCGCTCCAGCGAGTAGAAGCCGCGGGTCGCGGCCTCGAACAGGTGGATGATCAGGTCGCCGTAGTCGATGATGGCCCAGCGCACGCCGGACATGTACTCCGACCGCAGGGACTTGATGCCTTCCTTGCTCAGCGCGCGCTGGACGCCGCTCAGCATGGCGCGCATCTGGGGCTCGTTCTGGCAGGTACAGATCAGGTAGTAGTCCGCGACGGTGCTCAGGGAGCGCAGGTCGAGCAGGACCACGTTTTCGGCCTTCTTCGAGAACAGGATCGCCGCGGCCTTGTGCGCCACCTCGAGGGGGCCGGGCTCGCCGTCGACGCCCACGCTGTGGGACGTCGCCGCGTCGGCCGAGGGGTGCGCCTCCGGGGCCTCGGCGGCCCCCGCCTGCGCGGGGGTGACAGGCTTCGGCATCGCCGACTCGGCCACGATCTGCGCGATGCGCGCGCCGAGCGCCCCGCCCATGCCCTTGAGGGCCTTCAGCGCGCGCGCCGCCTGCGGCGCCGGCTGGGGCGCGGCCGGCGTGGCGAGACCGGGCTTGGGCGCTTGCGCCGGAGCGGGCTTCGCTTCCTTCGCCTTCGTCGGCCGCCGGGCGGCGAGCGAACGCGTCAGGGCCTTGGGCAAAACCTTGGCGACTGTCTTGCGGGCCGGGGCCTGGGCGGCCGTCTTTGCCGGAGCGTGATTCGTCTGCTTCGCAGCCTCATGCCTTCGGCTGGCCGCGGTCTTCACCACCGTTTTTTTCACGGCCTTCTTCACGACCTTCTTCACGACCTTCGCGGCCTTCTTGCCAGGAGCCTTGGTCGAGCCTTGCAGCACGCGCTTCGGCGCGGCGGGCTTTCCGGCTTTCGCAGCCTTGGCCACCTTCTTCTTCAGCGTCGCCGCGTTCTTCGCCTTCACCGACTTCCGGACGGCTTTTTTGACGGTCTTTTTCACGGCGGCCTTTTTAACGGACGAAGCATGCTTCGCCCCTACGGCCGCCTTTTTTACCGCCGCCTTTTTGACCGTCTTCTTTACCGCCGTCTTCACGCTTACTTTTTTTCGGGTTGTGGCCATGATCTCATCAGCTCCTTGTAATCTTTTCCGATAATGACGGTCGCCTCGACCAGCGAGGCGGGTTCCTGCAAATGAATGACGCGGTCGGTGCCGATCACCTTCGCGAGGTCGCGGGCGATGCGGTCCGAGGCGGCCGAACGCGCGATGACGAGGGTGTGCTCGTAGTTCCAGTGGCGCGCGTTGCCGAACTCGATGATGTCGAACCCATAACCGCCGAGGAAATCGCGGAACACGTCGGCCATGCCCGATTTGCCGCTGCCGTTCAGCACCTGGATCTGCCCGGTGTTGGGCTTGAAGGCTTCCTGACCGGTTTTATCGCAGCCCGCCAGCAAGGCGGAGGCCGCGATCAAAATTCCGGTGAAGAGGGGGTATGCGTGCGCCCGGCGCGAGCCGGCGGAGGGGTGCGAAGCGATCAATTAAGGAAACCGGCTCCCATAAAAAGAGGAGCGGCCGAAACCCCAGCCGGGGCCGTAAGCCTTCCAGGCATCCGCACCGTTGACCAGTTCGAGATTGACCGTCAGCCTCTCGGTGGGCTTGTATTCCAGGCCCAGGCGCGGGACGACGAGCGACGAGCCCGCGGCTCCCGCGACGCCCCCCGCGGTTCCGTTCATTCCCTGAATGCTGGAGTGGAGCGGCGTATGGATGCCGACGTCCACGAACAGGAGCAAGGGGTCCGAGATTTTGTACCCGACCGTGTTGAGATAAAGTCCTGAGGAGGCGGACCCCATGCTGCCCGACATCGCGGAAATCGAATAGCTTTGCTGCATGGAAAAACGTCCGGGGTGCGTCAGGGAAAATCCTGAAACCGACGACCCGCCCGAAGCGACGAGCGCGCGCGCATCGAAATCGCTCTGGCGCGCCATCAAGGTGGAAGGAGCCGAGGCGGCGGACGCGGGTGTCGGGCATACGGCGGCCATCGCGCTCAGCGCGCCGACCAGGATGCCTAAAACCCGGGAATTTCTCATAAATCGACCTTCGCGCTGCGTGAAGTTCACCCTATATATATACTACCTGAAGTCAGGCGAGGGTCACTCCTGGGGACGATTTTCGGCGGTCACCTTGGCGATTTTCGGAGAAAACCCCTCCTGCTCGGCGTCGTTCAGCCAGGTAAAGGCCATGATGATCACCGTATCGCCGATCTGGACCAGCCGGGAGGCCGCCCCGTTCACGCAAATTTCGCCGGATTCTGGCTTTTTGCCCCGAATCACATAGGTCTCGAAGCGGGCACCGTTGTTCACGTCCACCACCTGGACCTTCTCGTATTCCCGAATATCCGCCAGGGCCATGAGCACGGGATCGATCGTGATGGATCCCTCATAGGCCAAATTCGCGTCCGTGACGGTCGCGCGATGAATTTTGGATTTCAGGATTTCACGTAACATGGGGCTCTCTGTTTTTAACGCGCTTTAACTCGCGAAACTCGCTTGAAAATCGTGGTACCGGAGGTCGGAATCGAACCGACACGGGTTTTATCCCACCGGATTTTGAGTCCGGCGCGTCTACCAATTTCACCACTCCGGCCAAATCAGGAAGGGAAATATAGCTAAAACGCGGGGATGATTCAGCCTAAAGGCTTCATGGAGCGGCAGGGCGCCTCCATCGCACGGCCGCCGGGGCCGCAGGCGCGCGAGGCTCAAGGCAAAGCCCCCTTTAATGATGAATTATGAATGATGAATCCTGAAAGAAGAGTCCGTTGAAGCATCTTCAATTCATCATTCCTCACTCATCACTCATCATTTCTACGGTTCCACCACCCTGTACTCATAACCCTTGGGCTTCACCGACTTTTTTCCATCCGCGACCGCGGCGGCCTCGGTGGCGAAGGAGCCATATAACACGCGATGCAACGTGCCCGTCCGTCCCGGCATGGATTCGACGCGCGCCGTGATCTTCTTCGCCGCGAGTTCCTGCACGAACTTCCGCGCGTTTTCCGGCTGGGAGAAAACCCCCAGTTGCAGCGACCACCCTCCGGCCTTCGCCGGTGCCGGAACGCTCGGCGCGGCGACGTGGTCCTTCGCGGGCGCGGCGGGAACCGCGGCGACCGCGCGCGCGCGGGGAGCCCCCAGCCGCGCTTCCCCTAACAACCTCGTCTCCGGCGACAGCGAATAACCCCACCGCAGCGAGTCTTCCCAGGCCCCCGCGGGGGTTCCCCGCGGATCGGCCTGCAGGGAAAGCAGCAGCACGCCCGGCATTTCTTCCACGGGGGCCTTGCCGCGCGCATCGCGCAGCGCCCGCTGCGCCCCGACAGTGTCGCCGCGCAGCAGCAGCACGCGGGCCTGTGCGGCGCGCGCGAGCGGCCAGTAATACCCCGAGCGGCCGCGAAACTCGAGCTTGCGCAGGTAGGCCTGGGCGGTGTCGAGGTAGGCTTCGCGGCCGGAGCGCTGCTTCACCAGCTGGATGCAGGCATAGGCCATCCAGTAGGCCGAAGGCTCGGACCACACGCCCGTGGGGTAACGCGCGAGGTACTCCCGGAAGTGGGGGATGGCGAGGTGGTAGCGCCCCGCGGCGTACTGGTACTGGCCCTGGCGGAAGAGCGCCTCGCCGCGCATCTGCGGCGGCGCGGAGTCGGCCGACGCCGCCTTGTAGCCGCGCGCGGCCTTGTCGCCGTCGAGCTCGAGCTTGCCCCGGAACATGGCGTTCCACGCGGCGGGCAGCGAGGAGGCGTTCCGTTCCACTTGGTCGAGCGCCTCGTCGAGGCGTCCCTGCGAGGCCAGGCGGCTGACCTCCTGGCGCAGCGAGTCCGCCGAGACGGCGCGCGCGGGCGGGGCGATCCACAACAAGGCGGCCCCGGCGACCGCGCCCCCCCAAAAACGCTTCATGCCTTCGGGAATCATTTCAGCGGCTCGTCCCCGGGCGCGGAGCGCGCCAGGCGGGCGGCCGCGAGCTCCTTTTCGAGGCGCGCGATTTCCTGGTCGCGCTTGCGGATTTCCCGGCGCATCCACACGCCCTTCCAGGCGCCCACCAAAACGAAAAGCGCGGCTCCCACCAGAAAGGTGAAAAGAATCCAGAAGCCCACCACCATGGAGAACGACCATTTCAAAAAGGAAAATCCGAGGGGGGTGCCGAGGCTTTCCTGGTTCTGGACCAGCGCCACCAGCAGGACGAGCAGGAGAAAGAAAATCAAAACGCCGCGGATCAATTTCATGCAGGTTCTCCTCGGGAAGGTGTAAGCCCAGGCATAAAGCCAGGTTAGCTCATCTACGAACTTTCACGAAATCAGGCAACTTCCCCGCGCAAGACCAGCCCGCGCCGGGAGGTGATGCGGGCTTTTACGAAGGCGCCCTTCGCCACGCCCGGTCCGGCGGGGACGATCACCTTCTTGAAGCAGCGCGTCTTGCCGACCCATTCGCGGTCGTCGCGGCTCGAGGGCGACTCGAGCAGGATCTCTTCTTCGCGGCCGATCAGGGCGTCGAGGCGCTCCTCGGTATGGCGCATCTGAAGCTCGATCACGCGCTCCAGGCGCGCCTGCTTGTCGGCGGCGGTGAGCGTCTCGACCTCCTCGAAGGAGGGGGTGTCCTCGCGCGGCGAATAGGCGAACATGAAGGCGTGGTCGAAGCGCACGGCCTCCATCAGCGACAGGGTATCCTCGAGGTCCTGCTCCGTTTCGCCGACGAAGCCCGCGATGATGTCGGTGGTGATCGACACGTTCGGGATGTTCGCGCGCAGCTCCTCGACGATCTCGAGGTAGCGCTCGCGGGTGTACTGGCGGCGCATCTTCTTCAGCAGGGAGTTCGAGCCCGACTGGAGCGGCATGTGGACGTGGTTGCAGACCTTGTCGCACTCGGCCATGGCCCGGATGGTCTCGCTGTCGAAATGCCGGGGGTGGGGCGAGGTGAAGCGGATGCGCCGCAGGCCCTCGACCTCCTGGAGCTGGCGCAGCAGGCCGGCGAAGTTCACCCCGTCCGCGCGGTAGGAATTGACCGTCTGGCCCAGCAGGCAGACCTCGTGGATGCCCTCCGACACGGCGCGGCGGACCTCGGCGAGGATTTCCCCGGCGTTGCGGCTGCGCTCGACCCCGCGCACCTTGGGCACGATGCAATAGGTGCAGCGCTTGTTGCAGCCGCGCATGATGGTGATGTGGCAGGCCACCGAGTCGGTGAGGCGCGCCATCATCCCGTCGTAGTTCTCGAAGTCGTTCTGCTCGGTCCAGACCTTGGGACCGGCGGCGGCCAAAGAGGCGGGCGCGGAAGGCCGGGCCGCGGCGGCGACCTCGATCCCTTGTTCTTCCTTGTTCCCGAAAACCAGGCCCTCGAGCTCGCGGTAGCCGTCGGGCCCGACCACATAGTCGACGTGCTCGAGCGCGGTGGGGATTTTCTCGCCGTGGTTTTGGGCCATGCAGCCGATCACCGCGATGCGGATGTCGGGGCGCATGCGCTTGTGATGCCGCAGGGCCGCGATGCGCGCGTAGGCCGTATCCTCGGCCTTGCCCCGGATGCTGCAGGTGTTCACGATGAACAGGCTGGCTTCGTTGGGATTTTCCGTCAGCGACATGCCGCGGTTCTCGAGCATCGAGCCCACGAGATTCGAATCGTACTCGTTCATCTGGCAGCCGAAGGTGGCCAGCAGGTACTTGCCTGGCTGCTTGTCGCCGGTGGCCGCGAGCGGCGCGCCGATCCGGGCCGAGTCGCGCGTCTGGAACGGGCGCGTCATGCCAGGCGCTCCGTGATTTCGGAAAGGTGGTGGACCGCATGATCCGGGGAAGCGGCAAGGACCGCCCCGGAGTCGCCCAAGCCGCCCAAAAATGCAATGAAACCGCATTTCGCGGCCCGCGCGGTCAGGAGGTCCTGGAGACTATCGCCAACCAGGACGGCGGCAGGGGCGGGGGTGTTCATGGACTCTAAAATATAGGCCAATCCCGCCGGGTCGGGTTTCTTGCCCAGGGGGCCGTCCCCGGGAACCACGTGCGCGAACCGGTCCAGAATGCCCAGGTGCGCGAGGATTTTCAGCGCCGGCTTCAGGGGTTTATTGGTCAGGACGGCGAGGGGAACCCCCCGAAGGCGGTCGAGCAATTCCAGGGCGCCGGGGTAGGGGACGGTAAAGTCGAGGCAATGGTCCCCGTAATAGTCGAGAAACCAGGCGAGCGCGGAGGGAAGCAGGCGGTGGGCTTCGTCGGCCGGCACGCCGGCGGCCTCAAGGGAGCGCAGGAGCAGGTCCTCGGCGCCATCGCCGACGAAGGAAAGGACGATGTCGTCCGCGAGAGGGGGCAGGCTCCGGTCCACGAGGGTGGCGTTGACGGCGTGGACGAGGTCGAGGCGGCTGTCGATCAAGGTCCCGTCGAGGTCGAAGATCCAGAGCTGGTAGGGAAAGAAACACAATGGTCGCAAAAGATCGCAAAGATCTAATGTAGAAGGTTCTTTTTTACGTCTTTGCGATCTTTTGCGGCCAATCTTGCTTTTATCTGTTTCCTTGGCGCACCAAGGTCACGCCCTGGTTCTCGAAGAACACCGTGTCCAGCGCGCTCGTGAGCGCTTGATACGCCGGCACGCCCGCGTTGTCCACGAAGTCGCGCGGCGACATGCCGTTGCGCTTTTTCAGCGTGACCTTCGAGACCTTCGACCCGTTCAGGAACCCGCGCTCGGGCGCGAAATCCAGGCGCCCCCCCTGCCAC
>JAJNBB010000047.1 GCA_021155885.1 Fibrobacteria bacterium
TCATACTTCCCGTTCGTCTCCGCGAACACCAGCTCCTCGATGGCGTTCTTGAGCCGCACCTGGATCACCTCTTCGGGATCCGTCCCTCTTCCTCGCAGCCGCCGCTCGAGTTCCTCGAGGTCGGGCGGCACGATGAGGATGCCCACGGCGTCGGGATAGGCCTTGTCGAAGTTGGGCTTGCCGAAGACGTCGAGATCAAGGATGACCGAGTTTCCGGAGTTCAAAATCGCGTCCACGGGGCCCTTGGGGGTACCATAGAAGTTACCGTGGACCTCGTTCCATTCCGCGAGTTCGCCGTTGCGGATCATCTGCTGGAATTCGTCCCGGGTCTTGAAGTAGTAGTGGACTCCGTCCTTTTCATCCCCGCGCGGCGGGCGCGTGGTGGCCGAAATCGAATAGATGAGGTTCGGGAATCGTTGCAATAGCTTTGCAATGAGGGAGCTTTTGCCGCCGCCGGAGGGAGCGGAGATGACGTAGGGAATACCTTTTTTGGACATGAGGCAAAGGTAACGCCGGGAATGCGATCGTAGGGGCGCATCGCGATGCGCCCTTGCTCGAACGATGCATTGCCGGCGTTCCACACGTTCCGGTCCGTGACCTGATATTCCGTGGAAGCGCCTGCGACCTTGCGGCCGCGCGACCGGGGCGCCCATTCCTCCCCGTGATTTCCGGATTGTAATTATCCGGCCAAACCGTTCAAATCGTCCATTTTCTGGTGAAGACGGCGTCCCGATTTGGAACGCGTGGTTTATTACTTTTTCGAACCTCTAATCAATCAAGCAAAAGCCGGGAATCCCCCCGGTTTCAAAGGAGAAAATCTTGGCTCTCGATAACGCCCTTCTCAAGCGCATTGCGGACAATATCCGCGTTCTCTCCGTCGCCATGCCCGAAACCGCCAAATCCGGGCACCCCGGTGGAGCGATGGGCGGCGCGGACTTCATGGCGCTTCTCTACACCGAGTTCCTCAACTTCGATCCCTCCGACATGGCCTGGCCGCATCGCGACCGCTTCTTCCAGGACGCGGGCCATTTGTCCTCGATGATGTACGCGACGCTGTCGCTGTTCGGCAAGTACACGATGCAGGAATTGTCGCAGTTCCGCCAGTGGGATTCCCCGACGCCGGGCCATCCCGAGCGCGACGTGAAGCGCGGCCTCGAGAACACCTCCGGCCCGCTGGGCCAGGGCCACGTGATGGGCTGCGGCGCGGCGATCGCCGAGCGCGTGCTGTCGGACCGCTTCGGCGCCTGGACCGACCACAAGACCGTCATGTACATCACCGACGGCGGCATCGAGGAAGAAGCCTCGCAGGGCGTGGGCCGCATCGCGGGCCACCTGGGGCTTTCGAACCTGATCATGTTCTACGATTCGAACAACGTGCAGCTTTCGCACATGGTGACGGACACCATGACCGAGAACACGGCCCTGAAATACGAGGCCTGGGGCTGGGCGGTCGAGACGGTCGATGGCCACGATTTCGACGCGATGCGCGAGACGCTGAAGCGCGCCTGGGCCCGCACCGACAAGCCCACGTTCATTCTGGGCAAGACCATCATGGGCCGCGGCGCGCTGCGCAAGGACGGCACGAAGTACGAGGGCAGCCCCAAGCTGCACGGCAACCCGCTCTCGAAGAGCGAGGCCTGCTACGAGACCACCCTGGCGGGCCTGGGCTGCGCCGTGGCCGCCGAGCCCTTCAAGATCTTCGACGACGTGAAGGCCGCGCTCGACAAGGTGATGGCCGAGAAGACCGCCAAGGCCGCGGCCGCGAAGAAGGCCGAGGCCGAGTGGGCCGCCAAGAACCCCGACCTGGCGAAGAAGCTGGCCTCGTGGCTCAAGGGCGAGCTGCCGAAGCTCGACTGGTCGCAAGTCCCGCAGAAGGGCGGCGAGGCCACCCGCGCGGCCTCCAAGAACGTGCTCGAGTTCCTCGCCGGCAAGGTGGAGAACCTGGTCGTGATGTCCGCCGACCTCGCGGACTCCGACTACACCGAGGGCTTCCTCAAGAAGACGAAAATCTTCAAGAAGGGCGATTTCTCCGGAGCCTTCTTCCAGGCCGGCGTCGCCGAGCTGACCATGGCCGGCATCATGAACGGCATCGCCCTGCATGGCGGGCTGATCCCGGTCGGCGGCACGTTCTTCGTGTTCAGCGACTTCCAGAAGCCGGCCCTGCGCCTCGCGGCGCTGCAGGAGGCGAAGGTCATTTTCCTCTGGTCGCATGACGCCTTCCGCGTCGGCGAAGACGGCCCCACGCACCAGCCCATCGAGCAGGAAGCCCAGCTGCGCCTGCTTGAGCGCATCAACAACCTCGAAGGCAAGCGCTCGTTCCTCGCCCTGCGCCCCGGCGACGCGTCGGAGACGACGGTGGCCTGGAAGCTCGCGCTCGAGGCCCACGGCCCGTCGTCGATCGTGCTGACCCGGCAGCCGGTGGGCGAGCTGCCCGCGGTGAAGGGAAACCGCTTCGAGGAGACCGTGGCCAACATGGGCAAGGGCGCTTACGTCGTGGTCGAGGCCGACAAGCCGGACCTCATCTTGCTGGCCAACGGGTCCGAGGCCTCGCTCCTCGTCGAGGGCGCGAAGAAGCTGGCGGAGAAGGGCCTCAAGGTGCGCGTGGTTTCGGCCCCGTCCGAAGGCCTGTTCCGCGACCAGACCGAAGCCTACCGCGAGTCGGTGGTGCCCTACGGCTCCCCGGTGCTCGGCTGGACGGCCGGCGAGCCTTCCACGCTGCGCAATCTCGTGGGCGCGCTCGGCAAGGTGTACGGCATGACCCGCTTCGGCGCGTCGGCCCCGTTCACCGTCCTCGACCAGAAATTCGGCTACACCGTCGACAACGTGGTCAAGGAAGCCGAGGCCTACCTCGCGGAGTACAAGGCCAACGTCAAGAAGATCGCGGCGCTGGTTTAACCCGCAGGATGTTGCAAAACAAGGGTCCCAGGCGAAAGTCTGGGGCCTTTTTTGTTTAAAATCGTCATGTATAAAAATCGTTACGACATTAATTTCGGCCAGGATTAGGTTGGTCATTCACCCCACCAGCCCGGGAAAGGCAATCATGAAAAAGTCGATCGTTACGGTTTTGATGTTGGCGACCGCCGTCCTGTCGTTCGATGGACAGCGCAAAGGATTCACCCTTGGCGGCGGTGCGGGCGGGAGCTTCACCACCTATAAACCGGAACTCAGCTTCGACGGCTCGACCATGGAGTTTGATCGCGAAAGCTCGGGAGGCTTCGCCACCAACCTGGTGATCGGCTATGGGATCAGCAATACCTTGCTGCTCCACTACTTCTCGCACACCAACTGGTTCAGCTACGACAACGGCGACGGGGACGTGACCGTTGCGACCGGCAATGCCGGTGTGCAACTGGTGAAGTATCTGGTGGACGGCGACGCCTCCTTCGTGCCCTCGCCTTACCTCTACGGCGGCTTGGGCTGGTCGGGCTGGCAGGCCCCCTTCGAGGGCGATGACTACGGCACGCTGGTCGGTCTCGGCGTCTCGGCGGGCGCGGGCTACGAGTTCGCCAAGCACTGGTCGGTGCAGGGAGGCGTGTTCTTCACGAACCCCTCCGACGAGGAGGATGGCCTCAAGTTGACCTACAAGACCGTGGGTTTCCACGTCCAGATCGTAGGCCTGGCCTACTAAGCCGCCCGCATGCCCATGATCCCGGATGCAAATCCGGGATCTTTTTTATTCCACCGTGACCTGAAAAATCAGTGCGTTGCCTTCCGGCAAGTCCACCGCGTCGGGAGGAAGATCGAAATCCGGGGGTAGGGGGAGGCGTTGGGGGAGGGCGCCCGTGCATTCCCGCAGCCGCGCGGAGAATTCCGGGGCGGTGATGCCGGAGTAGTTCGTGACCGCGTGCAGGGTCCCGCCGGGGGAGAGCAGGGCGAGGCATTTGGCGGCCAGGCGGAAGTAGTCGTCGGCCCAGCGGAAGACCTTGCCCTCGAAGCGCGAGAATACGGGCGGGTCGAGCACGATATGGTCGAACGTCAAACCTTTCTTCGCGGCCCAGTCGAGGTAGCGCTCGCTGTCCATCTTCGTGAACCGGCACGCGTCCTCCGGCAGGCTGTTCAGGCGCAGGTTGAGGCGGCCCCAGTCGAGGTAGCGCGAGGAGATGTCCACCTGCGTGACCTCGCGCGCGCCGCCCGCGAGCGCGGCGAGGCCGAGGGAACCCGTATAGGCGAAGAGGTTCAGCACGCGCGCCCCGCGGGCGCGGGCCTCCAGGTCCCGCCGGAGCTGCCGGGTGTCGAGGAACAGGCCCACGTTGCGGGGGTGTTGCGGCTCCAACCGGAACCGCAGGGCGCCTTCGCGGATCACGATCTCGTCCGGGGCCACGCCCGCGAGGGGGGCGTTGCCAGCGCGGCCTTCGTCGCCGGCGACGGTGCGGTCCACACGCGAAACCGACTCCCAACCATGCTCGCGCAGCCAGCCCGCGGCCTCGCGACGCAGCACGGATTCCAGCCCGGAGCCATAGTCGTAGAAGACGGCGTGTTTCCCGTACAGTTCCAAAACCAGACGCGGAATGCCCGAGGCCTCGGCGTTCAGGAGGCGCAGGGCCTCGGTGTCGCGCAGAAGAGAACCCTTCCGGGCGATGGCCTCGGAAAGCACGTTTTGAAGGGTTTCGGGTACAATCATGGATGGGGACCGGTGAGAAAATTTTAGCTTTTTCTTTCTTACGAATTTCAAAGGTGAATTATGTCTTTTAGTTTGGACGACAAGACCCGCAGTTCCTCGAATTTCTTCGGGGGCCGCCGCGAGGCCGAGGACTGCCTTCTCATCATTTTCGGCGGGTCGGGCGACCTGGCCAAGCGCAAGCTGTTCCCCTCCCTTTCCCACCTTTTCATGAAGAAGCAGATGCCAAAGCGCTTCCGGGTGCTGGCCGTCGGCCGCAAGGACATGAAGACCGAGGAACTGCTTTCGATGGGCAAATACTCGGAGGAGTTCCGCAAGAACTTCGTGTACATCCAGGCCGATTATTCCCCCGCGGGCATCGCGAAACTGAAGCAGGCTTGCGACCAGATCTGCGCCGAGTCGCAAATCCCCCCCAATTACCTGCACTATCTCGCCGTTCCCCCCGAGGGCTACGCGGGCCTCGCGAAGGCGCTGGCCAGAGGCGGCCTCGTGCACCCTCCCAAGGGTGAAAACTGGAGCCGCCTGGTGGTGGAAAAGCCCTACGGCCGCGATCTCGCCAGCGCGATCGAGCTGGACGAAAGCCTTCTGTCGGGTTTCGCCGAAAAGCAGATCTACCGCATCGACCATTATCTCGGCAAGGAAACCGTGCAGAACCTGCTGGTGTTCCGCTTCGCGAACTCGGTGTTCGAGCCGATCTGGAACAATCATTATATCGAGAACATCCAGATCAGCGGCGCCGAGATGCTCGGCGTGGAGGATCGCGCCGACTACTTTGACAAAAGCGGCAGCCTGCGCGACATGGTCCAGAACCATCTGATGCAGATACTGTGCCTCGTCATGATGGAGCCGCCGGTGAATCTCTCGGCGGAGGCCATCCGCGACGAGAAGGTGAAAGTGCTGAGGGCGCTGCGCCCCTTAAGCCCGATGACGGTTCCGCCGATGGCGGTGCGCGGCCAGTACGGTCCCGGCGAGATCAAGGGGCAGGCCGTTCCCGGATACCGGCAGGAGGCCGGCGTCGCGCCCGACAGCAGCACCGACACCTTCGTCGCCCTGCGCCTGAACGTCGACAACGCCCGCTGGGCCGGAGTGCCCGTCTACGTGCGTTCCGGCAAGCGCATGGGCCGCAAGGGAACCGAGGTGGCCGTCACCTTCAAGCCGCTGCCGCACATCCTGTTCAACGCGGGAGAGCAACGTTCCGAGCCCAACCGGATCGTCTTCAAGATTCAGCCCCAGGAGGCCATCCTGCTGGAGCTCACCAGCAAGAATCCCGGCCAAAGCTTCGACCTGACCGACACGTCGATGAACTTCTGCTATTCCGACCATTTCGACACCTCCGCCGACGGCTACGAGCGCCTGCTGCTGGATGCGGTGCTGGGCGACCCGACGCTGTTCGTCCGCTCGGACGAGACGGAACTTTCCTGGAAGTTCCTCGACGCCCTCCTGGCCCATTGGGAGAGTCATCCGGCGGGGAAGGCCTTCCCGAACTACCCCGCCGGGTCGAATGATCCCAAGGTGGCGGACGAGGTCCTGCTGGTGGGCGACCGCTGGCTCGACTTCTCCAAGTGGGACAACGTCTGCTGAAAAATCTCCACGAAAAAAAAAGCCCGGGAAAATCCCGGGCTTTTTTTTTCGTGTTTCCGCTCGTTATAGGGGTTTTCTTCCCTGGATGATGCGGACGAGGATCAGGACGACCGCGATTACCAGCAGGATATGCACGAACCCGCTGATCGTGTACGAGGTCACGAGTCCCAGCAACCAGAGCAAGATGAGCACCACGGCGATAGTGTAAAGCATGATTCATTTCCTTTCGGACCGGACGGCATGGAGTCGCCGCCTCGAGAATTAAGCTACGCGGTCCCTTCCGCGAAAACCCGTGTTTCCGCCAAATTCTTTTTTTACGAGAGGGGAACGGCGCTTCCGTCGCCGGAAATCCGCATCGCCAGCTGGCGATGGATGATTTGCCCCAGTTTTTCGGGAACATCCGGCTTGAGAAGAACTTCGCGAACGCCCGCGCGCTCGGCCTCCTCGGCGTCCTCGGGGCGCAGATAGCCCGACATCATGACGATGGGGATCCCCGGTCGCAGCGCGGAGAACGTGCGCGCCAGGGAGAGCCCCGACATCTCCGGCATGGAAAAATCGGTCAGCACGAGATCATAGGTCCCGGGGTGGGAGCGGAAGTCCTCGACGGCCTCGCGGGGGTAGCGATGGACGGTGGTGCGATAACCGAGATGGGTGAGCAGGGTGGCCACGGCGGCCACGAGCGATTCGTCGTCGTCGACGCAGAGGATGTGCTCGCCGTGGCCGCGCGGAATCTCGTCGGGCTCGGGCGCGCCTGCGTGCCGCACTTCTCCCGCCGAAGGGAAGTACAAGGTGAACACCGTGCCGCGCCCCGGCTCGCTGTATACCGTGATCGCGCCCCCGTGAAGCTTCATGATGCCGTGCACCACCGACAGGCCGAGCCCGGTGCCCTCGCCGGGAGCCTTGGTCGTGAAGAAGGGGTCGAAAATGTTCTTGAGGGTGTGCGCGTCCATGCCGTGGCCGCTGTCGCTCACCGTCATCCGGACGTAGTTTCCCTCGCGCAGCTGCGCCGACAACCCGGCCTTTTCCGCCGTGATCGCGACCGGCTCCAGCCGGATGTCGAGGGTTCCTCCCTCCTTGCCCATGGCGTGCGCCGCGTTCGCGCCCAGGTTGATGAGCACCTGCTCGATGTGGGTCTGGTTCGCGTTGACGGCGGGCAGAGCGCCGTCGAAGGCGCAGGTCACGCGGATCCCGGAAGGCAGGGAACGCTGGAGGATGCCCGCCGCGTCCTGGATGACCCTTTCGATCCGCAAGGTTTTGAGTTCCGATTCGTTGCGCTGGCCGAAGGTCATGATCTGGCGGATCAAGTCCGCGGCGCGCTTGCCCGCCTTGCCGATCTCGCCCAGGTTCTGGCGGGCCGGATGCTTCGGTTCCAAGGCCTCGCCGGCGAGGTCGGCGTTCAGGATCATGATGGTGAGGATGTTGTTGAAATCGTGGGCGATGCCGCTGGCAAGCGTCCCGAGGGCCTCCATTTTCTGGGACTGGAAAAGCTGGATCTCCGCCTTTTTTCGGGCCTCCTCGGCCACGTAATGCTGGCGGATGCGAGCCTCCAGCGAGGCGTTCAGGCGCGTCAGTTCGGTGTTGCCTTCCTGCACGGTTTCCAGCGCCTTGCGCCGCTTGGCGTCGATGTGATTCAGGGTGCGCGCGCTGAGCCATATGAACACGATGAAGACCAGAATGTTGGTGGTCGAGAAAAGCGCCGATCCGAAATAGCTGTCATAGTACCCGAGGCGGTTGCCTTGGAGCCGGATCCAGCCCACCGTAAAGGGCAGCACCACGATCACGGGCAGGAGGATCCGCGCCATCACGCCGCCCACGTGCTCGTTCAGCAGGACGCCCATGATGCCGGCCCGTGGACGCAGGCAAAGGGCCCCCAGGGACAGGATCAGGAAACTGGCGGCGGCGGGGAGGGGAATGGCCGAGACCGAGTTCACTCCGTTCGCGGCCGTGGCCCCGTACATAAAGGCGACGGTGTTCAGGAACGCGACCCACAGCACGGGCAGCAGCAAGGCTTGCAGGGGGCGGGTTTCCGGCCAGGGTTCGAAATCGGGGAAGGCGATCACGATCCCGAGCAGGATCACGCAAGCGGCCGCCGCGAAGGTCAGGGAGGCCGCGAGGTAGGGGACGCCGAACAGGGCCGCCAGGCCTATCGATACCGCCAGCAGGCAAGCCCCCCATCCCGCCCGGCGGTAGAATGGATGCAGGGGAGCGAGCGATTGGAACAGAAGGCCCGACGCCAAAAACAGGAGGCACAGGGCTTCGGGCGTGGACATGGGAAAATAGCGCTCCAGGAACCCGGGAAAACTTCCCCGCAGCACCAGCACTCCCAGGCCCACTAAATTTCCCGCCGCGCCGGCGAGGCGCACGAACCGTTGCGGAAGGTGTCCCCCGAATCCGGGACTCTGTGTCATCGTCAGCTCCCGGAGATATTTCCTGCTATTTAGAAAGAAAAAGGCTTCGCATTTTCCATAAAAGCATCGGGGACTGCCATAAGGTCGTCAGAAGGATGCGGCCTAAGGTTTGTTTTTCCGGCGGCAGCTTCGCCAAGGCGTGCGCGGCCCGGTCGAAGGTCGCGTCGGGCACTTCCATGAAGGCTTTCTTGATGCGGGCGATCCGGCGATGGCCCAGGCCGTAGGCCTTGTCCCATTTTTCCTTGTAGGCGGCGTAATGCGGCGCGCGATCCCGTTCCTGGTCCAGCCGGATGGTTTCCAGGGCCGCGAGGGCGGCGTATTTGCCGCCGGTCATGGCCTCCAGGATCCCCGCGCGGCTCAGCGGGTGCACCATGTTGGCCGCGTCGCCCGCCTTGTAAAGGTTGTCCACGGCCAGAGGCGCGTCTGGGTACCCGCAGGGGATGGCCCCTCCCTGAAAGGTCAGGATCTCGGAGCCCGGGTAGGTGGTTTCGAGGAAGGTTTTCAGCGCTTGGCGCGCGGGGGCCTCGTGGGCGTAGTCGCGTCCCACCACCAAGCCGACGTTGGCGACGTGCTCGTCGCGCGGGAACAGCCAGGCATAGCCGCCCGGGGCGTAATTGCGGCCGAAGAACATCTGGATGTAGTTCACCGGGTACTTGGGGCCCCGGACGAGGGCGAACACGGCCGGTTCCACGTCGAAATTTCCCTGAATGATGTTTTCATCCTCGGCGAAGCCGGTGCCCGGGCCGCCGCAGTCGAGGACCACGCGCGCCCGGGTCGTCCGCGGCGTTTCCTCTCCCGGCACGGTGTAGGTGACCGTGCGGAACCCGTTTTCCAGGCGTGAGACCCCGGTGACGCGCGCGCGAAAGTTGCAGTGCACGCCGCGCTCGCGGCCCTGTTCGGCCAGGCGGCGGTGCATGACGGCGCGGTCGATGAGGTAACCGGTATCCTTTTGGCCGAACTGGACCGGCGTGCCGTCCGGAGAAACGAAGATCGCGCCGTCGACCGGGCCGCGCACCCAGGCGGGTTCGACTTCCCGCACGAGCGATTCGAGGCGGGCGCGGTGGACGGCCTCGGCGCAGGCCACCGGCTCGCGCCAGGGGTCGCGCTTGTCGGTGAGGGCGATGCGATAAGGCTTGCCGGCGCCGGTGCGTGCCGCTCCCTCGAGCGCCAGCGTAAGGGCCGCCATCAGGCCGGCGGGTCCCGCGCCGATCACCAGGAAATCATATTCGGGTTCCAGCGGGTCGAGCATGGTGTCGGGCGTAGTGTCTGCCATGGGGCGCTAAGATACTTAGATACGCGGGCTTGCCCGCGTCAGTCCTTGACCAGGGGCGCATACTCCCGCCGCGCCGCGACATGATGGAATTTTTTCTCCTCCGGGCACCAAGCGGTCAGCTCCCGGCCGTAGACGCATCCCGTGTCCAGTCCCTTGAACCGGGGCAGGTCCACCAGACCGCGCACGGCCCAATGGCCGAAGATCACGGTCTTACCGGGGTCCACGCATTCGAACCAGGGGGGGTCCCGGTCCGGACGGTTCAGGTATTTGCCCTCTCCGTCCCACGTGCGGATGGTGGTCGTAATCTCGCGCCGCATGTCCGAAAGCCGGGATGCCGCCGGGTCCAGGCCGGCATGCACGATGATCAGGTCGGGTTCCTCGATGTAGAGGGGCCACGCCGCGATGTGATCCAGCCATTTTTTTTGGTCGGGCTCGAGCGACGCCAAATATTGCTTCTGGCGTTCCGTGCGTTTGGCGGCCGGGATCGCGGCGGCCGTCAGACAGTGGTGCTCATGATTGCCCAGCACGCTGCGCGCGCCGAATTGCCGCAACAGCTCGAGGGCTTCGCGCGTCTTCGGGCCCTTGCCCACGACGTCGCCGACGGTGAAAAGGGAATCGTGCCCCGGCATGAACTTGAAGCGGAAGAGAAGTTCCGCGAGCTCGTCCGCGCAGCCGTGAATATCGCCCACGATGAGGCGCCGGGGTTTCTTCGAGGTCATCTCCGCGCTTACCAGTATTCCTCGATGTGGAGGGCGCCCGGAGCCGCGGGAGTATGCATCGTGTAGCCTTTCGGTTCCAGCACCTTTCGGACGTCCTCGATCATCGCCGGATTGCCGCAGAGAAACACCGAGGTCCGGGCGGGGTCGAACTCCAGGCCCAGCCGTTCGGCCAGAACGGGAGAGTCGAAGTAGCGCGTGATGCGCCCCACGTCCCCCTTCCATTCGGGATCGAGGTGCGGACGGCTGATGGAAGGGATATAGGTGAGGTTGGGAAGCGCGGCCGCGTGGCGGGCGAGCTCCTCGGCATATCCGTGGTCGGCGCCGACGGGCGCGCCCTGGAGGATCACGAAATGGTAGGGGGAGGGGTGCGCGTATTCGGCGCGCATCATGGAGACATAGGGCGCGAGGCCGGTGCCGGTGGCGGCCAGGACCACCCACTTGCGCTCGGGGTTCGGGGTGATGCTGTGCAAGGTGAAATGGCCGCGGATC
Source organism: Fibrobacteria bacterium (assembly GCA_021155885.1). Taxonomy (GTDB): domain Bacteria; phylum Fibrobacterota; class Fibrobacteria; order UBA11236; family UBA11236; genus UBA11236. The sequence continues at coordinate 11,089 of JAJNBB010000047.1, forward strand.
TTTTCGCCGACGTTCAGGCGGTCGCCGGCCTTCACCTGCACCAGGCGGGGGGTCAGGGAGCCGTTGGAAACCACCGATATATAGAACTCAATGAGATCCGTCTCGTATCCGGAGGATGCTATGCTGTAGGCCCGCAACAAAAGTCGGTCGGGTTTTTGCTCCTTGAATTCGGGCTCGCTGCCCTCGCGGCGGGGAAGGTTGGTGGAGAGACCCAACAGCACGTATTGACCCGGAGTGAAAGGCGGCACCGGGTTGTCGGGCCTCACTTTCAGTACGAACAAATCCGGAGTCAGGTGCTGGATGCTGTCGACCGTGGCGTTGTATTTGGCGAGAATGGGATCCATGTTCGAAAATCTAATATGGCGTCCGAAAATGCGCGGATTTTTGACAATAAGTTGCGGTTTTTTGAACGGTGAACCTCCGTTTTTGAACTTGAGGAGGACTTGGAGGTCTGTTATATTTATGGCTCCCGCAATAACGAAGTAATCATACTTCAGCTTTACACAGGAAGAGGTTGATCGTGGCTATCAAGATTGGAATTAACGGTTTCGGACGCATCGGACGCATGGTTTTCCAGGCCATTTGCGACCAGGGGCTTCTCGGCAAGGAAATCGACGTGGTCGCCGTGGTGGACGTCTCCACGGACGCCGATTACTTCGCCTACCAGATCCGCTATGACTCCATCCACGGCAAGTTCAAGCACGCCGTCGAGACCGCCAAGAGCGACGCCTCGAAGGAAGAAGCCGACATCCTGGTGGTCAACGGCCACCGGATCCAGTGCGTGGCCGCGACCCGCGACCCCTCCGGCCTGCCCTGGGGCGCCCTGGGCGTCGACTACGTGATCGAGTCCACCGGCCTCTTCACCGAGTCGGAGAAGGCCAAGGGCCACATTGCCGCCGGCGCGAAGAAGGTCATCATCTCGGCCCCCGCGAAGGGCGATGTCAAGACCATCGTGATGGGGGTTAACGAGGGCGAGTACGACGCCGCCAAGCACGACATCGTGTCGAACGCCTCGTGCACGACCAACTGCCTCGCGCCGCTGGTGCACGTCCTGCTGCAGGAGGGCGTCGGCATCGAGACCGGCCTCATGACCACCATTCACTCCTATACCGCCACGCAGAAGACCGTCGACGGCCCGTCCAAGAAGGACTGGCGCGGCGGCCGCGCCGCGGCGCTCAACATCATCCCGTCGACCACCGGCGCCGCCAAGGCCGTGGGCGAGGTGCTGCCCTCCACCAAGGGCAAGCTCACCGGCATGTCGTTCCGCGTCCCCACGGCCGACGTGTCCGTCGTCGACCTCACCTTCCGCGCGGCCAAGGACACTTCGATCCAGGAGATCGACGCCCTGCTCAAGAAGGCTTCCCAGACCTACCTGAAGGGCTACCTGGGCGTGACCGACGAGGAGCTGGTCTCGACCGACTTCATCCACGACAACCGCTCGTCGATCTACGACTCGCTCGCGACCCTGCAAAACAACCTGCCCGGCGAGAAGCGCTTCTTCAAGATCGTCTCGTGGTACGACAACGAATGGGGCTATTCCAACCGCGTGGTCGACCTCGTCAAGCACATGGCGAAGGCCGGCAAGTAAGGAAGTTGTTGGTTGGTGGTTGTTGGTTGTTAGCGGACTAAGCTTCCGGTAATTTCCAGCAACCACCCTTTTTTTTGTTTTCTCCAACAACCGACAACCAAGAACCAACAACTCCGAAGCATATCCTTCGAAGGAGCCCTCCGTGCCCAAGCAATTCATCGAAGACGTCGCCCTCAAGGGCAAGCGCGTTCTGGTCCGCGTCGATTTCAACGTGCCCGTCAAGGACGGCGTGGTGGAGAGCGACAAGCGCCTGCGCGAGTCCCTGCCCACGCTGAACTACGTGCTGGCCCAGGGCGGCAGCCTCGTGATGATGAGCCATCTCGGCCGTCCCGACGGCAAGCGCGTCGAAAAGCATAGTCTGAAGCCCGTCGCCGCCCGCCTGCAGGAACTGCTCGGCCGCCCGGTGAAGTTCATCGACGATTGCGTGGGTCCCGAGGTCGAGAAGGCCGCCGCGGCCCTCCAGCCGGGAGAGGTCCTGTTGCTCGAGAACCTGCGCTTCCACCTCGCCGAGGAAGGCAAGGTGAAGGCCAAGGACGGCACCGTGACCAAGGCTTCGGACGAAGAGGTGAAGGCTTTCCGCGCCTCGCTATCGAGGCTGGGCGACGTGTTCGTGAACGACGCCTTCGGCACCGCCCACCGCGCGCACAGCTCCGTGGTCGGCGTCGACCTGCCCCGCGTCTCGGGGTACCTCCTCAAGAAGGAACTGGACTTCCTCGGCGGCGCGCTCGACGATCCGAAGCGTCCCTTCGTGTCGATCATCGGCGGCGCCAAGATCTCCGGCAAGATCGACGTGATCATGGCCCTGCTGCCGAAGGTCGACAAGCTCATCATCGGGGGCGGCATGGCCTATACCTTCCTCAAGGCCAAGGGCCTCGAGATCGGCAAGTCCCTCGTCGAGAACGACAAGGTCGACCTGGCCAAAAGCCTGCTCGAGCAGGCCGGCGACAAGATCGTGCTTCCGGTGGACTTCCAGGTCACCGATTCCCTCGATTTCGGCGCGCGCAAGATCGGCTCGCCCCTGAAGGCCGTGCCCGACACCGGCATCCCGGCCGACATGGAATCGGTGGACATCGGTCCGGAGTCGATCCGGAAGTTCAGCGACATCATCACCGCCGCGAAGACCGTGGTATGGAACGGCCCCATGGGCGTGTTCGAGATCGAGGAATCGTCGAAGGGGACCTTCGCCATCGCGCAGGCGCTCGTGGACGCGACCGCCAAGGGCGCGATCACCATCATCGGCGGCGGCGACTCGGCGGCCGCGATCGAGCAGGCCGGCCTCGAGAAGCAGGTTTCGCACGTTTCCACGGGCGGCGGCGCCTCCCTGGAATTCCTCGAAGGCAAGGCCCTTCCGGGCGTCACCGCCCTGTCCGAAAAATAAGGGAAAAGGAACATGACGCGTCGCACGATTCTCGCCGGAAACTGGAAAATGCACAAGACCGTGGAGGAGTCCGCGGCCTTGGCCGCCTCCATCGCCGCGGCCCTCAAGGACAAGCCTTCCAATAACTCAAGCGCGGCGCACGAAGTCGTGGTATGCCCGACCTACCTCGCGCTGGACCGCGTGATCGCCGAGCTGAAGGGTACCTCCGTGCTGGTCGGCGCGCAGGACATGCACTGGGAAAGCCAGGGCGCTTTCACGGGCAAGATCTCCGGGGACATGCTCCGGGCATTGGGCGTGACCTATGTGATCCTCGGTCACTCCGAGCAGCGGGCGTATTTCCACGAGACCGACGAGACGGTCAACAAGAAGGCGCTGAAGGCCCTGGCCGAAGGGCTGAAACCCATCCTTTGCGTGGGGGAGACCCTGGAAGAACGCGAGGGCGGCGTCACCGAGAAGGTGGTGGAAACCCAGCTGCGCGGGGCCTATGCGGGCATCTCGGCGCAGGACGCGCTGAACACGGTCGTGGCCTACGAACCGGTATGGGCCATCGGCACGGGCCGCACGGCCACCTCGCAACAGGCCCAGGAAGTCCACAAGTTCATCCGGGGGCTTCTGACCTCGTTTTACGACTCCGAAACCGCCGAAGCGGTGCGGATCCAGTACGGTGGCAGCATGAAGGCCGAAAACGCGGCGGAATTGCTGGCTCAGCCCGACGTCGACGGCGGGCTTATCGGAGGCGCGGCCTTGAAGGCGGACACATTTCTGGGTATAATTACCGCCTCCTGAAATAAGATTTAGGGCGAATTTCCCGAAACGGAAGAAGAGACCATGGGCATCGGATTCACATTATTGCTGGTCGCGCACATCCTCATTTGCCTGCTTTTGATCCTTTTGGTGACCGTCCAAAACGACAAGGGCGGCGGTCTGGCGGGCGCCTTCGGCGGCGGGGGCGGCGGAGCCTTCACCGGCAGCGCAGCCGTGACCATTCTGACCAAACTGACCCAGTGGGTCGCGGCCATCGGCTTCGTGGTCCTTCTGGGGTTGAGCGCCGTGGGTTCGCGGGCCAACCAGAGCGCGCTTGGTGAGTCCGAGCTCAAGGGCGCCCGCAAGGGCCTTTCCGGCGCGATCCAGCAGGGCGCGCCGATCGAGGGAACGGTCGGCCCGACGCAAACGCAGAACGTCCTTCCCGGCGCCGCTCCGGCCGAGGCCGCCAACCCGGGCACGGCTCAATAAGGTTGGGCAATAAGATCAGCCCCGGCTTAAAATGACGACTTCGCGGTCGTGGTGAAATGGTAGACACGCAAGCTTGAGGTGCTTGTGGGAGCAATCCTGTAACGGTTCAAGTCCGTTCGACCGCATTAATGTCCGGGTTTTATTCATCATTCATAATTCATCATTCCTATTTTGCCCTGACATGTTCTACAACCTCCTTTATCTGGTGCCGAAAAACTGGGCCAGCCGCGCCGTCGGCGCGTTGATGGAACGGCGCTGGCCGCTGGGCCTGGACCGGCGCATCCGCGACGCGATGATCCGCGCCTTCAAGCCGGAGGTGGGGGAGGCGGAGCATCCCCTGGATCGCTACCCCACCTGGAGCGCCTTTTTCACCCGCAGGTCCGATCGTGGCCCCGGTGGACGGGACCTTGACCGAACGCGGGCGTCTGGAGAACGTGAACGGGGACCTGTACCTGACGCAAATCAAGGGGCTTCGGTATACCCTGAAAAGCCTGCTGGCGGGCTGGGACGCCGCGCCCTACGCCGGCGGGGCCTTTCTGACCGTGTATCTGGCGCCGTACAACTACCACCGCATCCACGCGCCGGCCGATTGCCGCGTGCTGCGCGCGCGCCACGTGGCCGGGGCCCTGTGGCCCGTCAACCGCTGGAGCGTCCGCAGCATCTCCGAACTCTTCGTCCGCAACGACCGCATCCTGGTCGAAATGGACGCAGGCATCGCGGGCCGCATGACGATCGCCCTCGTCGGGGCCACCAACGTCGGCCGCACGACCTTGGCCTTCTCCGACCTCCGCGGCAACGTCCGGGGCCGCGCCGCGGGATACGACCCCGCCGGAATCCGCGACTTCACGCCGGCCGCGGACCTGCCCGAGATAAAACTGGCCAAGGGAGACGACCTCGCTTGCTTCGAGATGGGATCCACCATCGTCCTCGTGCTGGACGCCGCGGGTGCGGCGCTCCTCCGGCCGGAACTTCTGGCGGGCCCGGAGGGAGCAAGCGCGCCGCTCCCCGTGCTCTTCGGGTCCGACTGGGCCGTCACCCCCGCGAGCCGAGGGCATGAGGCCTTGGGCTCGCGGGGGGGGCGACCGAATCCCGCGGGGGCCGGGGCCGCATGACGCTCGCGGAGGATTTGCGTCCGCGCCTGCTGGAGTACGCGGCGCCGTTCGACAACCACCCTCCGGAAATTCTCGACGGCTTCAGGAAAGGAGTTTTTCCTTTCGAGGCCGGTTCCGACAAGGGCCTAGGCATCCTTCTCCTCTTCGCCGCGCTCTACCGCCCGGGAGGGGAATCGGCGGCGAGCCGCTTGATTCTCGCCCTATACGGTCGCTTTGGAAACGAGATCTTCAAGCTCAACCGCATTCCCTTCGAGACGCTGCGGGACGAGGTGGAAGCGGGAGGGGCGCTCGCCGACGCGGCGGAGCGCGCGCGCGTTCCCGGGATATTGCGCAGCGTATGCGATTTTTTCTACCGCGTCGGACCCCTGAAAACATGGCTGGAAAAGGCGCCCGACTGGGAAACGCGCGTGCTGGAATTATGCGGGGAGATTTACTGGATGGGCCGCCATTCGGTGATGAAGAACAAGGCCCGGTATTTTTTGTGGCTGGCGGCGGGCGCGCACGGTTTTCCGCAGGCGCGGGATTTCGCCTGGCCGGTGGGGGAAGGCCACCTGCGCTTCTACGTGGACTTCCTGAAACCCGGACGGAAACGCGGCGGCAGGATCGTGGCCGGAACCTACGGAGGAACCTCCTCCTTCGACGCCGAAAAACGCTTGCGGACGTTCGCCGAACTGAGCCGAGCGGTGTTCCCGGAGGAGCCCTGGAAGTCGTTCACGCCCTTGGACGCCTATTTGCGGCGCGGAGGCACGCTGCACTACCGCTGCCGCACGGCGCAGGGAGGCTGCCGGCCTTGCCCGCTTTCCGCGGGATGTCCCGCGGCGCCGCACTTCCTGGCGATGGAAAAGTGAAAGACGGAGCGGGGGCATGTCGAGTACTGTTCTTAACTTCTAGCGCCATGGCTCATCCTCGACAAACACGCGCCTTAGGGCTCGTCGCCTTGTGCCTTCTTGCCGCCTGCGGCCGCGAGCGCGCGCATGAAGCGGGCCTGGAGTGGAAAAACGAGCCGATGGAGGTCGCGTCACGGGTCGAAAATCCCGACGCCCGACAATTGGTCCAGGCGGGCTTCCGCCTGGACGGGGCGATGCCCCGGCGCCTGCTGAAAGCCCGCGCGGAGGATGCCGGGACACAGGGAGAGGACTCCGTAAACCTGCTTGATTTCGGCGAGGAAACGGCCGCCTTCGCGGCGTTTCAGGAACTGAGTTCCAACGCCGAGGATTTCGCCGAGGGCTTCGCCCTGCGCGAGGACCGCGTGTATTTTCGACGGGGGGCCTGGGTCGGCAGCATGGGCCTCTGGTCGTGGAGGGGCATCGCGGAGCTGGAAAACAGCTTGTCGGTGCCCGGGATGCCGGCGGGCACGCGGTACGGCCTGCCCGGCGCATTCGCCTCCCTGATACGGCAGAAGCGCCTCGAGGGCTCTGAACGTCTTTTGACGCGGGAATTCCTGGGCCTGCCCCTGGACGCGCCCGTGTACGCGGCCCGCTACCAATGCAGCGGGGATACCGCATGGATCTACGCTTCCGCGCGCGTGGGCCCGGATTTCGGTTTGCGCGTGGCGCGCACCTTCGGCGGCAGCGTGGATTCTTCGCGAGGCGACTTGAGGATCGCGGCCAAATCCCAGACCTCGTCCCCCCTCCATTTGCGGTTTTCGGGTCACGGAATGGTGGGAGTGGAGGGCTGTTTCGACGACAGTCTGACGAATTTTTGGATAAAAATGCAAGCCAGAGCCCTTAAAAACCTCAAATAACGCCTAAGGCTTTAAATTTTGCAAATTTCGATTGACAATGGCCCGGTCTCGGCGCTATTTACTCTTAAACGGCGTTTTAATCCGTTTTGTCATCCAAAGGAGAACGTATGAGCCATATCCAGGCCCTCGAAACTGAAATCGCCTCCCTCAAGGAAGAATTTGAGAAGTTCGAGCGTGGTAACAAATCCGCAGGAACCCGCGCCCGCAAGGTTCTTCAGAACATCAAGCGCATTTCGCAGGACATCCGGATCCAGATTCAGACCGCGAAGAAGAGCGAAGACAAGCAGGGCTGATCCGGACGGCTTTCGGTTCTCCAGGGAGCGCTCCTTCGGGGGCGCTTTTTTTTTGACGGACCGCGTAAATCACAGTTTTTTCTAGGTTATGCGGCTCACGCAGTTTTTTAAAGGGGCCGCAGTGTTCGGAGCAATTTCCAGCGATATCGGCATTGATTTAGGCACCGCGAATACGCTCGTCCACGTGGGCGGCCGCGGCATCGTGATTAACGAACCGTCCGTGGTGGCGGTGGACCGCCGCACGAACAAGGTGGTCGCGATCGGGCACGAGGCCAAGCTCATGCTCGGCCGCACGCCCGGCGAAATCATCGCCGTGCGTCCGATGAAGGACGGCGTGATCGCCGACTTCCAGCTGGTGGAAAGCCTGCTGACCCGCCTCATCAAGACGGCGCAGAAATACCCCCTGTTCTTCCTGCGCCCGCGCATCGTGGTCGGCGTGCCCTCGGGCATCACCGAGGTCGAAAAGCGCGCGGTGCTCGACGCGGCCCGCAAGGCCGGCGCGCGCGAGGTCCATCTCGTGGCCGAGCCGATGGCTGCCGCGATCGGGATGGGCATTCCCGTCGAGGACCCGAGCGGCAACATGATCATCGACATCGGCGGCGGCACCTCGGAGATCGCGGTCATCGCGCTCTACGGCATCGTGTGCGACGCGTCGGTGCGCGTCGGCGGCGACGAGATGGACGAGGCCATCATCAGCTACCTCAAGAAGAACTACAACCTTCTGGTCGGCGAGAGCATGGCCGAGAAGATCAAGATGCAGATCGGGTCGGCCTTCCCGCTGGAACCCGAGCTCGAGATGGAGGTGAAGGGCCGCGACCTCGTCGCGGGCGTTCCCCACACGCTGAAGCTGACCTCCGCCGAGATCCGCGAGGCGCTCGCCGAGCCGGTCAACGCGATCGTCGAGGCCGTGCGCCGCGCGCTCGAGCAGACGCCGCCGGAGCTTTCGGCGGACTTGATGGACAAGGGCATCGTGATGACGGGCGGCGGCGCGCAGCTGCGCGGCCTCGACGAGCTCCTGCGCCGCGAGACCGGCCTGCCGGTGAACGTCATCGACGACCCGCTGGTGTGCGTCTGCAAGGGCACCGCCCGCATCCTCGAGGACATGGACAAGTACTACAAGGTCCTGATGGACTCCCAGCGCTGAAACGCGCGGGGGGACGGGCGGCTACGCGGTGAACATTCTGGAATGGCTGCGCAAGGCGCTCACGGTCTGGAACGGGGCCTTTTCCTTCCTGCTCGCCGTGGTTTTTTCCGGCGCCCTGCTTTCGCTCGACCTTTCGGGCAAGCGCGTTTTTCATGAGGTCATGATCGGGACGGTGCTTTTCCCCGTGCAGGCCGTGCTTTCCCGGTTCGACGGCACCGTGGGCATCTACGGCGAGAACCGGCGCCTGACGCGCGAGAACGCGGCCCTGCGCGCCGAGAACGACTGGCTGCGCCAGATGTACCGCCAAGCCCCGCGCCTCGCGGGCATGGACCGCTTTCAGCAATCGACCTCGCTCCGCCTCAAGCCCGTGCGCGTCGTGGCGCAGGACGCCGGGCGCTTCCAGACGGCCTGGGTGATCGACCTCGGGGAGGCCGATTCGATCCGCGTGAACATGCCCGTGCTCACCTCTCGGGGCGTGGTCGGCAAGACCATCAAGACCTATCCCGGGCATAGCCTGGTTCAGCTCCTGTCCGACCCGGCCTTCAAGGTTTCGGTGCTTTCAGACCGCAGCCGCGCGCGCGGCATTCTCGAGGCCGACGGCCCCGAGCGGCTGGTCGCGCGCTTCCCGGCCGGATCGGACGTCGCGCGCGGCGACACGCTGATGACGACCGGCTTGGGCGGGGTGTTCCCGAAGGGACTGCGCGTCGGCGCCGCCGGGCGCGAGATCACGCGGCAGGAAAAGGAAAATCAGGACGTGATGCGCTCGTTCCGCGTCGAGTCGTTCCAGCGCCTGAACACCGTGGAAGAGGCCTTCGTCCTGATCAAAAAGGATTCCTGGGAACTGGGAACCCCGCCCGAAGAAGCGCAAGGAGACACGCTGCCATGAACGCGCGCCACGGCTGGCTTCTCGACATCGTGATTCTGCTGGGCGCGCTCCTGTTGCAGCAGACCTTGGTGCGCTGGCTGGCCATCGGCTCGGTCCGCCCCGACCTGATCCTGATCGCCCTCACCGCCGTCGCGCTGCGACACGGTCCCATCGCGGGGCTCTACGCGGGCGTGGTCCTGGGCCTGGTCCAGGACATTTACGTGGTGGAAACGCTCGGGGCCAACGTCCTGGCCAAGGCCATGGTGGGTTACGCCATGGGATTCTTCGAGGAAAAGGTCATGAAGGTGATGGCCGCCACCCGGGTGCTGCTGCTGGCGGCGGCCCTGATGTTGCACGACGTGCTCTTCTACGTCGCCGCGGGCTACCGGGGCGGCTTCTTCTGGGAGGCCCTGCTGCGGCAATCCCTGCCTTCGGCCGTTTACACCTTGGTGCTCGGGGCCGTGGCCTTTTATTTCGCGACGGGCTTCAAACCCCGGGAAACTTGAGTCCCTTGAGCCGCGCCTCCTCCAACCGGCTTGACGATCCCCAGTACCGGACCGGAGTGGCGCGCGCCCTGCTTTTCTTCGTGCTGGCGGCCCTGCTGGTCCTCGTCTTCCGCCTGTTCTATCTCCAGATCATCCAGGGCGGCTACCATAAGTCCCTGTCCGAGCAGAACAGCATCCGCCTGCAGGTGATCAAGGCCCCGCGCGGGCTCATTTACGACCGGCACGGGACCATCATCGCCCGCAACCGGCCCTCGTACCAGATCGCGATCCTCCCGACCGAGCTTCGCCGGGGCGAGCCCATCCTCGAGAAGCTGCTTCGTTTTCGCGACAGCACGGGCCACGCGCTGTTCGACTCGGCGCACGTGGCCTGGAGCCTGGACCGCGCCCGCTGGCGGAAGTTCCAGCCCCTGGTCATTTACGAGGACGCCCCCTTCGAGGTGGTGTCTTTGGTCGAGGAGCATCAAAGCGACCTTCCGGGGATCGTGACGATCGTGGAGTCCCGCCGGGCCTACCCCTTCGGGGCCGCCGCGGGCCATACGCTGGGCTATATGGACGAGGTGAAGGAAGACGAGGTGACCGTGCGCGAGGGCGGCATCCTTCCCGACAGCGTGCTGCCGTACGCGCGCGGCGATCGGATCGGCCGCAAGGGGCTGGAGCGCCAATACGAGGCGCAGTTCCGCGGCCGCGACGGCCTGCGCTACGTCAAGGTCAACGCCTTCGGCAAGCAGATCGAGGTGATCGACAACATGCCCCAGCGCGATCCCGAGGCCGGCCGCAACGTGTACACCACTTTGGACATGAAGCTCCAGGTGCTGGCCGAGTCCCTGCTCACCGACTCCGTGCGCGGCGCGGTGGTGGCCCTGGACCCCCGCACGGGCGAGGTGCTGGTGATGGCCTCGTCGCCGCGCCTGGACGGGAACGTGTTCTCCCTGAGCCGCGAGAAACGCGCCCGGGAATGGGCGCGGCTCGCGCTCGACCCCCGGCGGCCCCTGAACAACCGCGCCGTCAGCGGGGGGTACGAGCCCGCGTCGACCTTCAAGGGCATCGTCTCGCTCGCGGGCTTCGAGGGCGGCCTGAATCCCGACGGCCACATGCCGCGCGCCTGCCACGGAGGGTACCGTTTCGGCAACCGCGTCTGGAGATGCTGGGAGGAGAAGGGACACGGCTACACCAACGCCGTCACGGCCTTCATGCAGTCCTGCGACGTCTATTACTACCAGGTCGGCCTGATGGTCGGATTGCGCCGAATCAACGAGATCGCCCGCCGCTTCGGGCTGGGGGAAAAGACCGGCATCGATCTAGACGACGAGCGCAGCGGCCTGCTGATGGACTCGGCCGTGTACGTCCAGCGCTTCGCCAAGAAGGGCTGGCGCTGGCCGCGCGGCATGATCCTGAACCTCTCCATCGGCCAGGGCCAGATCGCGACCCCGGTCCAGCTCGCCAACTACATGGCGGGCATGGCGAACGGCCATGCGATCTACCGTCCGCACTTTTTGCGCGAGGTCCGGGACCCGAAGGGCCACCTCGTCCGGCGGGCCCGGAGCGAGGTCCTGCATGACCTCAAGCTCAGCCCCGCCGAGCACGAATTGATTGTGAAGTCCCTCTCGGAGGTCGTGAACGGGTCGCATGGCACGGGCAGCCGCGCCCGCGTCCCGGGCGTCTGGGTCGGCGGCAAGACCGGGTCGGCAGAAAACCCCCATGGCGACCTGACCCACGCGCTGTTCATCGGCGCGGCGCCCCTCGACGACCCGCGCATCGCCGTCGCGGTGGTGATGGAAAACGTCGGCCACGGCGGCTCGAACGCCGCGCCCATCGCAGGAGCCATCATGAAGAGGTTTTTCCAAAATGCTCCGTAGGGAACGCCACGCCCGCGCCTGGGACTGGGTCCTGCTCGGCACGGTGGGCGCCTTGCTCCTCATCGGCCTCCTGGCCGTGTATTCCGCCACGCGCGGCGAGACTCAGCACTATTGGCAGAAGCAGATCGTCTTCTCCGCCATCGGCATCGTGTTCGTGGCGGGCATCTACCTTATCCCCCCCCGCGTGTTCTACGCGGCCGCCTACCCCCTGTACGGGCTGTCGCTGCTCCCGCTGATCTATATCATCCTGTTCAAGGGCGACTCGCTCGAACGCTGGATCGCCCTCCCCGGCGGCTTCAACTTGCAGCCGGCCGACCTCACCAAGGTGGCGCTGCTCCTGGCGATGGCGCGCTACCTCTCCTTTCAGTCCGTGGGCCTCGGCCGGCCGCGCACCTTGATCACCCCGTTCATCCTGTTCGCCGTGCCCTTCGTGCTCGTTCTCATGCAACCCAACCTCAGCACGGCCCTCAGCTTCGTCTGCATGGCCGCCATGATGGCCTTCTTCGCCGGTCTTTCGGCCAAGGACATTTTCTTTCTCGCCACGCCCGTGTTCTCGGTCATATTGACCTTCAACCACTTCGCCTGGGCCGGCCTCTTCCTTGTGCTGATCTTCGTCATGTGGCGCAACCGCACCAACATCTACACCATGCTGATGTGGATCGTGATCAACATCGGCGCGGGTTACGCCGCCATCTTCGTCTGGAACAAGATCCTCTACGCCCACCAGCGCGAGCGCATCCTGACCTTCGTCGACCCCCAGCTCGACCCCCAGGGCGCGGGCTACCAGGTCCTGCAAAGCAAGGTCGCCATCGGCTCCGGCGGCCTGTTCGGCAAGGGATACCTCAACGGCACGCAAACCAACCTCAGCTTCCTTCCCGAGGAGCACACCGACTTCATTTTTTCGGTGATCGGCGAACAGTTCGGCTTTTTGGGGTGCATTCTCGTGCTCGGCCTGTTCCTCGTCCTCATGCAGCGCATCCTGCACATCGCCACCGACACCCGCAGCCGCTTCACCGCCCTCGCCTCCGTGGGCGTCCTCGGGGTCTTCGCCTTTCACGTGCTCGTCAACATCTCCATGACCATGGGCATGATGCCCGTCACGGGGTTGCCGCTTCCCTTCCTTTCCTACGGCGGGTCCTTCCTCATATCCTGCATGATCATGCTGGGGATCCTCCTCAACCTCAGGCAGCACGGGGAGTATTTGTAGAGAGGACTTAGGGCTTAGGACTTAGGTAGCAGTCAGAGCGGGACGCTTGGGCGCCCGGGTCCCAGGTTCCGCAGGGTACAAGGCGCTTCCAAGGTGTTACCCTGCTACCTAAGCCCTAAGTCCTAAGTCCCCTTTCCCCCCGCCCACGAAAATTCGTCTAACGCGCATGCGCCCGCTCCGCGTTCTATCCCGCCTCTTCCTTTTCCTCGAGGACTGGATCCTCCCTCCGGTATGCGTCCATTGCGGCTTGCGCCGCCGCGCTTCGCTTCCGCTCTGCCGGACTTGCCTGCGCGCCCTGCGCGACTCCCGTCCCGAAGAAGACGAGGCGGTGTCGGGCCTGCCGTGGGTGCGTTCCCTGTTCCGCATGACGCCGCCCCTGCACGACCTGATCCACGGGTTCAAATACCGCCACCAGCGGCGGCACATCGCTTTCCTGGCGGAATGGCTGCGCTGGCGGCGGGCCTGGCTGGAGGACCTGGGCCGGTCTTATGACGCCTTGATCCCCGTGCCCTTGCACGCCGCCCGCCGCCGCGACCGCGGCTACAACCAGGCCGAGCGGCTGGCGGGGGAACTCGCGCGCCAGGAGGCTCGTGGCGCCGGCCTGGGTCGCCGCGGGGGCCGGCCCGTGCGGACGAGGGGTTTGAAAAGACTCCGCTTTACCGGTACGCAAACGCGACTCAAAAGCGGGGCGCGCGCCGGGAACCTGGAGGGCGCTTTTCGCGCCGACCCCGGTCTGGTGGCGGGCCAAAGGATTTTGCTCATCGACGATGTCTGCACGACGGGCAGCACCTTGTCCCACTGCCGCGAGGCCTTGCTGGCCGCGGGCGCGGCGCGGGTCGACGCCCTGACCCTGGCCTGGGTCGAAAAACGAATGAATCCCCGGCCCGGGGATCTGGAGGCCGTGGCGGGCTTTTTCTCCTGAACGTTTTGACTAAGTTAACGGTTTCCCTGAATGCAAAGGAAAACCCATGCAGGCTAGCGGCACGGAAAACCGGGAATTGATGGCCAGGGCCCGCCTTGCCCTGCGGGGACGATGGGGGCTTGCCGTCGCGGTAACCTTTCTTTATCTGGCCTTGAGCCTCGTATTGCAGGCGGTGGACGTAGTGGGCAACCTGGTCTGGTTCGTCCTCGCGGGCCCGCTTACCTTGGGCCTCATGGGAGTGTTTCTGGCGTTTGCACGCGGCGGGAACGCGCGCTTTCAGGACCTCTTCGAAGGATTCAACCGTTTCGGGACCGCCGTGGGCGCCTACCTGCTCCAGATGTTGTTCATCGTGCTCTGGGCGTTGCTCTTGATCATCCCGGGACTCATCGCCGCGCTTGCCTATTCCATGACGTTTTACATACTGGCCGACGACCCGTCCTGTCGCGCCGTCGACGCGCTCAAGCGAAGCAAGGAAATGATGCGCGGCCACAAATGGAAACTGACCTGCCTGTTGTTCCGGTTTTTCGGTTGGCTTTTGCTCACCGTGATCAGCCTGGGCATTGGGCTGCTGTGGCTGGTTCCGTACGTATCGGTCGCCATGGCGGCGTTTTACGAGGACATCAAGCCCGCGCCGGCGGCAGTGGACGAGGCTCTTTAACGGTTCAGTCGGCCGCTTCCGCGCCTTCGAGGGAGGTCGCCGTGGCGCCGGTCGCGTGGGCCTCGGCATGCCAGGGCCGGTCCAGCGTGATCACCGAATCCTCGCGCAGCAGGTTCATCAACGGCTTGATCGCGAAGGCGGCCGCTCCCAACGCGATCATGCGTCCGTAGCGGCGAAACCCCCGCGGCAGGAACAGGCCCACGCCCACCCCGAAGAGAATGGAGCCCCATTTCAGGGAACGAAGGTCGGAGGCGGTCCATACCTGCACGGGGAATCGCTGGATCGTCGTCATGGCGGCCTCCTAGAGATTTTCGCCCGCGGGCGTGCGGCCCTCGTCCTCGGGAACGAAGGGGGCCTCCGGGTCCAGGTGCTGGCGGAAGTAATCGATCACCGGCTTCGAGACCAGCAGGGCCGCCCCTCCCAGCAACAGCGGCGCGTAGCTTTTGCAGCGCTTGGGAAGCATCAGACCGATGGCGATGCCGGCAATCGCGGATCCTACCTTGAGCAAGCCTATGTCGGTCACGGACCAAGTTCGAGGTTCGAGAATATCCATTGAGACCCTCCGTTTCTTGCTTTCAAGATACGAGGGTGCCCGTTCCCGGGCCAGAAAGGCCTTGAAACAAATGGTATCAGGAAATGGCGGAAGGGGTGAGATTCGAACTCACGGATGGTTTCCCATCGGCAGTTTTCAAGACTGCAGCCTTAAACCGCTCGGCCACCCTTCCCCAGATTCACGGGGACCGGAAAAGGTAGGAATCGGCGCGGCGCAGGCCTACTCGAGATAACGCTCCCAGAAGCCGGGAGCGGGTTCGATCTGCTCCACCACGTCGATCAGTATCCCCGAAGGGTCGACGGTCATGAAGCGGCGTTGCCCCCAGGGTTCGTCCTGGAGCCTGTGGTGCATCCGGGCGCCTTCGGCGGAGAGGTCCGCATAGGCCCGCGCCGCGTCCTCGACCTGGATCGTGACGATCATTCCCTGGCCCTTGAAGGTCTCCGGCCCGGGCGGCGCCGAAGGGTGGTCGGCGCTCATGAGGCCGAGCACGGGGTTCGCGGAGCCCGAAAGACCGAACATCACCACCCAGCCGGCTTCGAAGAGAACGTCGAGCTTGAAATGGCGCACGAAGAATTCCCGGCTCATGGACAGCGAGTGCACGGTGAACAGCGGATAGATCCCTTGAATCTTCACGAGCGTTCCTCCCTGCCGAAAAGATAATCCGCGGGGCTACCGCTCGGCCAAATGCGACCCGTCCTCGTCGGGGTAGGGGGCCGAGTAGCGCAACCAGTCGCGAATGACGAGGCCCGCCAGTTCCGTCGCGTGCACGGCGAGGTAGGTGCGGTTGATGAGCATGACGGCCACGGCGATGCCCTGGTCGGGGTGGTCCTTGCGCCGGGCGTAGCCGATGAACCACTCGTACCGGCCCGGGGGATTGTGTCCGTTCAGCGACCCGGTTTTGCCGCCCATTTCCAGGGCTTCGAATTCCTGGGCGCTGAGGTTGCGCCGGAAACCGCGTCGCGCGGTGCCGGCCGACACCGTCGCTTCCATCAGGGACTTGAGGCTTACGAGCGCGGCGGCGGAGGTGAACGGCTCGGCCTCGGGCGCGGGCAGGCGGCGGGTTTCTTCTCCGTCCAGCGAGACGAGTTCGCGGGTGAAGCGTCCGGGCAGCACGCGGCCGTCGTCGCCGATCGCCCGGGCGATCTGCAGGGCGTGCAGGGGTGAGATCGTGGTGGTGGTAGTGTAACCGCAGGCGACCTCGGCGAGCTCGAAACCGCTGTCGGGAACATGGAAGCTGCTGCCGATGAAGGCCTCGCCGGCGGCGGTGGGCCGGTTGAAGCCCAGGCGCTCGCCCATGCGGCGAAGCGAGGCGGGGCCGACCTGCATGCCCAGGATCCCGAAGGTGGGGTTGATGGAGCGCGCGAACGCCTCGCGCAAGGACACCGTATTGTAGGCGCCGCTCGCGGGAGTCCGCAATTGCGACCGGTACAAAGTGTGGGCGCCGCCGAGCAGCGGAAGACCGTCGTCGGGACGACAAACGCCCCCTTCGAGCGCGGCAGCGGCGGTGATGATCTTGGCGAGCGAGGCCGCCGGGAAGCTATTTCCCAGGGCCAGTTTCGGGCGCGTGGAGGTGACGCCGGAGTCGCGTTCGGCGAGCGCCCTTATTTGTCCCGTGCGGAGGTCCGCGATCGCGATCACCGCGCCCTCGGGCCTGTACTGGTCCAGGTAGCGCACCGTACGCGCCTGCAGGGAGAGGTCGGGCGCATAACGCGTGACCCAGCGGCCGTCCGAGGTAGCGAACGTGTCCTGGTCGGGGAAGGACAGGGGCGGGGGAAGAGCCCCGGCGCCGTCCATTTCCAGGATAGCCCCCGGCGGGGGAGCCTCGCCGCCCGGGGGTTCGGAAAAGAAGGCGACCCAGCCCGCGCCGGCGGCGAGCACGATCAAGGTCAAAAGCACCAGGCGGTTGCGGCGCTTGCGCCGTTTGATGCGCGCCGGGCTCTGCGGCCACGAAGAGGGCAGGGGCCGGGTTTCGCCCGGACGCGATGGGGGCGGCGCGCTTGGAGACACGGGGTCGAAGCGCAGGCCCCCGGGTTTATGGGGGGTAAGAAGAGAATCCGGCTTATTACGGGGAGGCTCGGAATGCGGCATGCGGGGTCAGGCGGGTCCGGGTTCGGAGGTGGGCGGCGCGCCGGCCGCGGAGGCCGCGAAAATCTTTTCGCGGTAGTAGCGCAACTCCTTCACCGAGTCGAGAATGTCGGCCAGCGCCAGGTGCTGGTCGCCCTTCTTGAAGGCCGGAACTTCGGGATACCAGCGCCGGGCGATTTCCTTCACGGAACTCACGTCGAGAATGCGGTAGTGGAAAAAGGCGTCGAGGGCCGGCATGTGCTTCACGAGGAAACGGCGGTCCTGCCAGACCGAGTTGCCGCACAGCGGCACCTTTCCGGCGGGGAGGTGCCCCGCGAAGAACTCGAGCGTTTTCGCTTGCGCGGTGGCCATCGTCTCGGCGGAGGCGCGCACGCGATCCAGCAACCCCGACTTCTTGTGCTGCCTTTGATTCCATTCGTCCATCGCCGCCAGGGCTTCCTCGGGCGCCTGAATCGCGAACACCGGCCCTTCCGCGAGGATATTCAGGTCGGAGTCGGTCACAAGTGTCGCAATTTCAAGAATAACGTCCTTTTCCGGGTTCAATCCCGTCATTTCGAGATCGATCCAGGCGAGTCGGTTTTCCCCGTTTTGCATGTGGCGGTGTTTCCTAAATTTGGAGGGCGCTGCCCCGAACTTAGAAATTTGGAGGGCGGCGGGCATTAAAACGCCATCATGGCAGGTAAGGAACAGGGATTGCAAATGGCATCGAATCGTGAAGTGGTCATTACGGGCATGGGTGTCGTCACCCCTTTGGGGCATGATGTGGACACGTACTTCGCCAACCTGCTCGCGGGCAAGAGCGGGGTGGGGGCCATCGAACGCTTCGACGCCTCGGGCTACGCCACCACGTTCGCGGGGGAGGTGCGCGGGTTCGACCCGACGTTGCACTTCGAGCCGAAGGAAGCCCAGCGCACCAGCCGGTATATCCAGTACCTGATGCACGCGTCCCTGGATGCGGTGAAGCAGGCCGGCCTCGACCAGGCCCCGCCCAAGGATCTGAACCGCGCGGGCGTGATCCTGGGGTCGGGCATGGGCGGCATGGAGGTTTTCACGGAGAACGCGGTATCCTTGGTCAACAAGGGTCACAAGCGCGTGTCGCCCTTCTTCGTCCCGATGTCGATCACCAACATGGGCAGCGGCATGGTGTCGATCCGCCTCGGGTGGCGCGGCCCGAACTGGGCCGTAACCTCGGCCTGCACCACGGCCAATCACGCCATCGCCACCGCGGCCGACCAGATTCGCCTGGGCCGCGCCGACGTGATGCTGGCGGGCGGCGCGGAGGAATCGGTGTGCCCGGTTTCTCTGGCGGGCTTCTCGAACATGAAGGCGCTTTCGCGCCGCAACGACGCGCCCCAGGAAGCCTCGCGCCCATTCGACAAGAACCGCGACGGCTTCGTGCTGGGCGAGGGCGGGGGCGCGCTCGTCCTCGAGTCGCGCGAGCACGCCGAGGCGCGCGGCGCCAAGATCCTGGCGGTGCTGCGCGGCTACGGCATGAGCAACGACGCCTACCACATGTCGGCGCCCCTGGAGACCGGCGAGGCCGTGGCGCAGGCCATGCGCAACGCCCTGGCCGACGCCGGCATGCGTCCCGAGGACATCGGCGTGGTCAACCCGCACGCCACCTCGACGCCGCTGGGCGACGCCGCCGAATGCAAGGCCCTGGGGCTCGTGTTCGGCGCCCATCTCCCGAACCTGAAGGTGACCGCGACCAAGTCGATGGTCGGGCATCTGCTCGGCGGCACCAGCGCCACCGAGGCGGTGGCCCTCATCATGTGCCTCAACAGCGGCAAGCTGCACCCGACGATCAACGTGCGGGACCAGGATCCCGATTGCCCGGTCGACTGCGTCCCCAACATCGCCCAGGCCACCGAGGCGCGCTTCGGCATCAGCAACTCGTTCGGCTTCGGCGGGCACAACAGCTGCGTGGTATTCGAAAAAGGGGAGTAGTCCGCTCGGGTCACCAAGACTCAGAGAGCGCTTCGGGTACTGAATGCGAATGAATTCACCGGGGGAAAATGATGCGCGGAATCGGCGGAATTCTGGTTTGTTTACTCTTGACGGGATGCGCGTCGATCGCGAATCTCTCCCAGACCCCTGAAGAACGCGCCTTTTTTCGAACCTACCAGCCGGAGAGCCGACGATTCGTGCTGGTGCCTCCGCGTGACGTCGATCTTTTTGACAAGGAACGGTTCATCAAGAATGCAGGACCCCAAGCGGGAGACACGGTGAATCCGAATCTTTTTGCGGGGGATCTGCTAAGACGGTGCCTGTCTTTTTACTCCATGCCGGGATCCTTCCGTTTTGATTCCTCGGCATCGACCGACTACTTTGATACCACGGTATTTTATCAATACCAAAGGATAATCCAGCGTAAGGACGCCATGGGTATGCCTCTGCCGGACTCGGTAGCGAAGCTGACCCGGCCGCTTTCGGTTCGTCTACCGAGAAACTCGCGCACCTCCCCGTCGGATTCGAATCCCGCGTTTTCCCTGGTCTTTACCCGGTTGCGTTATTTCGAGGACCTCTATATCGGAAGCGGCCGCTTTGGGGATCCCTCGTATGCGTTAGGGATCCGTTTGGCGGGAGATTACATCGTCTGGGATGCGGCCCGGGGCAAAGTCGTTCTGATAGGATCCATCAAGTCGAGAGTCACGCCTCCAACGTTATTGGACGGGATCTCTTTCCAGAATTGGGTGTGGGCCATGAACAGTTTTTCCATGACGTTTCTGGAGCAAATGTCCATCTTGAATCCCCAAGCCAGGGGCATTGATAAAATTATCATGGCGGATCTGTCCTATCTGGACACTTACGTGAAACAACCCCGGCGCGATTCTACGGTCGGGGAATCGTTTAACCCGGTGGATTCCCTTCTCAAGGTTCGGTAGACTTCGTGGAGTTTCTCTAGGGAAGCAGGTAACAAAAAAGGCCCCGGATAACCGGGGCCTTTTGGCGGTTAGCTGTCCGCTGTAAGCTCTACGCCTTATGCAGCGTCTTGCCGGTGGAACGCAGGTTGTCGCAGGCTTCCTTGATGCGCTGCGCCATGCCCTTCTCGCCGAGCTTCAAGTAGGCGCGCGGGTCGTAGGCCTTCTTGTTGCCCACTTCGCCGTCGATCTTGAGCAGGCCGTCGTAGTTCTTGAAGATGTGGTCGGTGACGGGGCGCGAGAACGCATACTGCGTGTCGGTGTCCACGTTCATCTTGACCACGCCGTAGTCCAGCGTCTCGAAGATCTCTTCCTGGGTAGAGCCGGAGCCGCCGTGGAAGACGAGGTCGAAGCGCGCGTTGTACTTCTTCTTCAGGGCGTCCTGGCCGTCCTTGAGGATGGTGGGCTTGAGCTTCACGTTGCCCGGTTTGTACACGCCGTGCACGTTGCCGAAGGTCGCTGCGAACATGTAGCGGCCGCCGAGGCCGTTCAGGGCGTCATACACGCCGAGCATGTCCTCGGGGGTGGTGTAAAGCTTGTCGGCGGGGGTGTTGGAGGTGTCGTGACCGTCCTCTTCGCCGCCGACCACGCCGGCCTCGACCTCGAGGATGATTTCATTGGCCGCGCACAGGACCATCAGTTCCTTGGCGATCTTCATGTTCTCCTCGAGCGAAAGCTCGGAGCCGTCGAACATGTGGCTGTTGAACAGGTTGGGAAGCCCGGCCGCGCGACGCTTGGCGGTCTCGGCGATCAGGGGCTTCATGAACGAGTCGACCTTGCCGGGCTGGCAGTGATCGGTATGCAGGGCGATGCGCACCGGATAACGGTCGGCCATGCGGCGGACGTGCTCGGCGAGGGTGATCGCGCCCAGGACCATGTCCTTGACGTACGAGCCGGAGGCATGCTGGCCGCCGCCGGTGGAAACCTGGATGATGCCGTCGGACTTGGCCTCGGCGAAGCCGAGCAGGGCCGCGTTGGCGGTCTCCATGTTCGACACGTTGATGGCGGGGTAGGCGTACTTGCCCTTGTTCGCCGCGTCCAGCATCTCGTTATATTCTTTGAAATTCACAACAGGCATCGAAAACTCCTTGGGGCTCACGGGCGGCTTGGCGCCCTTTAAAACGGTGGCTTTTCCACCTTTTGAAGAGCCAAATTTAGCCTTTAACGCAATATCCCTCAATGTTCGCCAAGGACAAATTCCAGGCCAAATAGGACGAAAAGGGGTGAGGAGTACCATGTACCACGTACCAAGTACCTGGAGAAGAGGGGCTTCATTCCGTGTTCCGCTTGGCGCCTGGTTCTAGGTACGGCGAAGAGAGGCCCACTAGGCGTTTTTCCTTCCCGGCGGGCACCAGCCCGCCGTAACTCCCTCTGAGTACCGAGTACCGAGTACGACCGAGTCTGGCCCCCGAAGAGTTAAATTCCCCCCATGTCCGCCACGATAGACGCGCTCCTCTCCGGAGGGATCGCTCCGGAGCCCGGAAGCGGGGCTTCCGATGCCGCCGGCCCGCAGGCGCCCGAGAAAAAGGCCTTCACGGTCGAGCAATACAACCGCGCGGTGGAACGGAAAATGCGCGAGTTCCCGCGCATCTGGGTCAAGGGCGTGCTCACGCAGGTCAACCGCCGCGGCAGCGCCGTCTATATGGAGCTGGCGGATTTCGCGGAAGGCAACGCCCGCCCCAAGGCCGTGCTGCCGGTGATGATGTGGAAGGGCGAGTTCGACCATTTCGCCGCCCGCTTCGCCCAGCTGCCCACGCCTTTCGAGATACGCCCGGAGCTGAAGGTCTCGTTCCTGCTCGAATCCAGCTATTACGTGCCGACGGGACGATTCCAGCCCCGCGTCGTGGACGTGGACGAGTCGTTCACGTTGGGCGAGCTGGCGCTGATGCGCCAGAAAGTTCTCGAGGCTCTCAAACGCGAGGGGCTGCTCGACAAGAACAAGCGCCTCGCGCTGTCCGAGGTCCCGCTGCGCGTGGGCCTCGTCTCCGCGCGCGGCTCCGCCGCCTACCAGGATTTCACCACGGTATTGTTGCAGTCGGGGTTTTCGTTCGAAATTTTCTTCGCCGAAGCGCGCATGCAGGGCGCTTCCACGGAGGAAACGGTATGCGCCGCCGTGGCACGTCTGGCCAGACTCGAACTCGACGTTGTTTGCATCGTCCGCGGAGGAGGCTCCAAGACCGACCTGGTTTTCTTCGACTCCGAACTCATTTGCCGCGCCATCGCCAACGCTCCCGTGCCCGTGCTCACGGGCATCGGGCATGAGATCGACAAGTCGCTGGCCGACATCGTGGCCTTCGCCGACCTGATCACGCCCACGGATTGCGCCAAGTTTCTCGAGGCCCGCGTCCGGCAAACCTGGGCGGCGCTGGCCGAACGCGCCGCGGCGATCCGCGACGCCTGGGAGTCGGCCTACCAGGACGAGGGCCGGACCGCGGTGCAGAAGGCCGAGCTCCTCCGCACCGAGTGGGACGCGCGCGCTCAGCGCGAGGCGCAAAGGCAGCTGGAGGCCTCGCGCCACGTCATCGTCGGCACGGAACGCCTGCTGCGCGAGGGCCGCGACAAGCTGGCGGTGAACGCCACGGGCCTGACGCGCGGCCCCGGGAAGCTCGTTCGCCTCGAAAGGCTGCGCTTTCTCAACAAGTCGGCGCGGATGGGCCATCTGTGGGGTTCCCGTTACCAGCAGGAATCGTCGCGTCATCTCAATCTGAAGTCCGGCCTGGCCGATGCCGGACGTCGGCTCGCGGCCTCGGCGCGGGACAAGCTCGCGCTGGCGCGCGTCGGCCTCGCGCGCGGCCCCGAAAAGCATGTGCGCCACGCGGAGGAGGCGCTGGTCCTGCGCGACCGCCTGCTGCGCGCCTCGGACCCCGAAGCCCTGATGAAGCGCGGCTTCTCGCTCATCCTGACCCCGGCGCGCAAGCTGGTGCGCAGCCTTAAAGACGTCCAGGTCGGCCAGGCGGTCCGCATCCGGTTCCCGGACGGGGAGGCCGCGGCCGTCATCGAAGAAAAAATCGAAAACAAGGAATCCCCATGAGCAAGGAAAATCCGACCCCTCCCTTCAGCTATAGCGAGGCGATCAAGCGCCTCGACGAGATCCTGGAGGACATCGACCAGAGCCGCATCCCCATCGACGCGCTGGCCGAGCATGTGGTCGAGGCCGCGGCGCTGTTGAAGCGCTGCAAAAGCGTGCTGACCGAGACCGAAGCCAAGGTGCGCGACGTGCTGCAGGACCTGGAAAAGGATTTCGGCGATAATGACGGGGATCCGTAGGGGCGATGCATGCGTCGCCCCCAAAACGCCGAAATCGAATGACCCCCGACGAGCGCCTCGCGGCCGACGTCTTCGGCCTCACCTACCGGGAGTACGCGGCCTCGCGGGACGAGGACTACCGCCTGCGCCTGATCGCCCCCGAGGCGGTGCGCACGCTGGGCGCTTCCCGCCAGCAGCGCTGGTCGCTGGAAAAGCTGGCCGACTATCTTCACACCGACACGGACGAGGCCGCGATGCGCCTCCGGAGGTTTCTGATGTCCGAACGCGTGAACGCCGGGCGTGACACGCCGCAGCGCCTGTCCCGCCTGTTCGCCGAGTGGCTGGCGCGCTTCGATCTCGACGAGGGCGAGCGCAGGGAATTGTCCCGCGACCTGTCGCGGCTGCTTTCCAGCCAACTGCACGTGGCGGCGGAGTCGGGGGAGACGCTCCAGGATTTGATCGACGGGCTGGAAAAGTCGGAGGGCGGGCCAGGGGCCGGCCCGGGGGGCAAACCTACGCCGCGTGACGAGGAGCCGCGCGCCTGGGGTCC